>SCTM01000321.1 GCA_004297485.1 Rhodospirillaceae bacterium | reverse complement strand
CTGCTTGACAGAGCACTTCGGGTCATTTAACTCTGTAATTCAGAGTAATCTGGAGGACAGGGCAATGCCGATATCCGCTGACGAAGCCGCCACCGATCTGCGTGATATCGCGCAGATCGAAGCCCGCAGCCGGGAATTGAAGGGTTATGAGAAGGGCAGTCCTTATCTGCTGCTGTGGGGCACGATTTGGATCATTGGATACACGGCCGGTGGATTGGGTCATTTCGCGGGCTCGAACTGGTGGCTATGGCCGCTGGTCGACATGCTTGGTATCGGCGGAAGCGTCATCATCGCTTTACGCCAGGCGCGGACCGGAACGCGCGCGGAAGGCAACGCGCACAGAAATTACGGTCTGCGGAGTGTGGCCGGATGCATTGTGGCCATGTGTTTCACCGTGGCGACCTATACGGTGCTTGCGCCCCATTTCATCAAGCAGTTCATCGCCTTCCCCGGCCTTCTCCTGGGCACGATATACGCGTTGATCGGCGTCATTTGGTTGCCGCGGTATTTTGTTTTGGGCGCGATCATCTTCGTGCTCACCCTGGTTGGCTTCTTCTGGGTTGAGACTTGGCTTTCCTTCTGGATGGCGGCGGTGGGCGGCGGCGGTCTCATTCTCGGCGGCCTCTGGCTGCGGAAGGCCTGAGCCCATGGAGCCGGATGAGATCATTCACCAGTCATTACGCCTCAAGATCATGGCGGCACTGAATCCACTGACGGAAAGCGAATCGCTGGAATTCACGCGCGTCAAAGCCATTGTCGGCGCAACCGATGGAAATCTGGGCAGTCATATCGCAACGCTTGAGAATGCCGGTTACATCAAGGTCGAAAAGGACTTTGTCGGCAAGAAGCCGCGCACGCGCGTGAGCATCACCAAGGCCGGCCGACGGGCTTTTGCTCGCCATGTGGCTTACCTGCGTGATGTGCTCGACGGTGCTGCCATTGACTCTGGGCAAAACAAAACGGCGCCAGTCTGAAGACGGGCGCCGCTTGTCTTTCTCGAAAAGTCGATGAGCTATCTTGGCGCCAGGACCATGACGATCTGGCGGCCTTCGGAACGCGGTTCCTGTTCGACCTTGGCGTCTTCCTCGAAGTCGGATTTGACGCGGTTGAGAAGGATTGTTCCCAACTCCTGGTGCGCCATTTCGCGGCCGCGGAAGCGGAGCGTGACCTTCACCTTGTCGCCTTCGCCGAGGAAGCGCTTCATGCTGCGTTTCTTCACATCGTAATCGTGGTCGTCGATGTTGGGCCGCAGTTTGATTTCCTTGACCTCGATGATCTTCTGTTTCTTGCGCGCCTCGTTCTTGCGCTTCTGCTCCTCGTACTTGTACTTGCCGATGTCGAGGATCTTGCAGACGGGCGGCTCGGCGTTGGGCGAGATTTCCACCAAATCCAGGCCCGCTTCGTCCGCTTTGCGGAGGGCGGTTTCCCGGTCGACAACTCCGAAATTTTCGCCGATGGCGCCGATAAGACGTACGGTTTTGGAGTCGATCTGGTGATTCATGCGCGGCCCATCCTTAGAGGGCGGCGCGGGCTGGTCGAATCTAGCGATGTAGCAGTCTCCTGTTGTTGTTAAGTCCGACGATCATTGCCGGTGGAATACCATTCCCTCGACAAGACAAACGCGCGGTTCCTAAGGAACCGCGCTTTCTTTTGCAAGGATAGCGGTTGCCTCGGTCAGCGCAAGAACTTCCTGGTTCGCACCACCCAGGCGACGCAACGCGACCGTGCGTTCTTCCGCCTCGCGTTTGCCGACGACGACCAGAACGGGCACTTTCGCCAGCGAATGCTCCCGCACCTTGTAATTGATCTTTTCGTTACGCAGGTCGGATTCCACACGCAATCCCACGGCCTTGAGCGCCGTTACAACATCGGCCGCATAAGCGCTGGCGTCGTCGGTGATGGTACAGACAACCGCCTGCAGCGGCGCCAGCCAGAAGGGAAATTTGCCGGCATAGTTCTCGATCAGGATGCCGACAAAGCGTTCGAACGATCCAAAAATGGCGCGATGCAACATCACCGGGCGATGTTTGGCGCCGTCCTCGCCCACATAGTTGGCGCCGAGTCGCTCCGGCAACACGAAATCCATCTGCAAGGTACCGCATTGCCAATCGCGGCCGATGGCGTCACGTAACACGAACTCCAGCTTCGGTCCGTAGAAGGCGCCTTCGCCGGGATTGAGGGTGTAGGCCAAACCGGCGGCCTCGGTGGCGTCCTTGAGGGCGGCCTCGGCTTTGTCCCAGGTGGCGTCGTTGCCGGCGCGCACGGGCGGCCGGTCGGAGAACTTCACCTTGAGTTCGTTGAAGCCGAGATCGGTATACACGCCGCGCAACAGTTCAATGAAGGATTTGGTTTCCGCCTTCACTTGGTCTTCGGTACAGAAGATATGCGCGTCATCCTGCACGAAGGCGCGCACACGCATGAGTCCGTGCAATGCGCCCGAGGGTTCGTTGCGATGACACGAACCGAACTCCGCCATGCGCAGCGGCAGATCGCGATAACTGCGGATGCCCTGGTTGAAGATCTGCACGGCGCCGGGGCAGTTCATGGGTTTCACCGCGAGGTGGCGGTCCTCGGATTCCGAGATGAACATGGCCTCGCGGAATTTTTCCCAGTGGCCCGACTTTTCCCACAGCACGCGATCCACCAGGATCGGCGTGTTGACCTCCACATAGTTGGCCGCCTCGAGCTTGCGGCGCAGGTAGCCTTGCAAGGTGCGATAGAAGGTCCAGCCCTTGGGATGCCAGAACACCGCGCCGCGCGCTTCTTCCTGCAGGTGGAACAGGTTCATCTCCTGACCCAGGCGGCGGTGGTCGCGCTTTTCCGCCTCCTCGATCATGGTGAGATATTCCTTGAGCTGCTTTTCATCAGCCCAGACCGTGCCGTAAATCCGCTGCAGCATGGCGTTGTTGGAATCGCCGCGCCAATAGGCGCCGGCCAGCTTGGTCAGCTTGAACGCCTTGCCCAGTTTGCCCGTGGACGGCAGGTGGGGCCCGAGACACAGATCGAGCCACTTGCCCTGACGATAGATGCTGATGGGCTCGCCTACCGGCAGATCCTGAATGATCTGTGCCTTGTAGTGTTCGCCGATCTTCTTGAAGTATTCGATGGCTTCAAGGCGGTCCCATTCCTCGCGGGTGATGGTCTCGTCACGATCGACGATCTCGCGCATGCGCGCTTCGATCTTCTCCAGGTCTTCCAGGCTGAAGGGTTTTTCCCGCGCGAAGTCGTAGTAAAAGCCGTTCTCGATGGCCGGGCCGATAGTGACCTGGGTGTCGGGGAACAATTCCTGCACCGCTTCCGCCATGACGTGGGCGGCGTCGTGACGCAGGAGTTCCAGGCCGTCCGGGTCCTTGCGGGTGATGATGGCGATCTTGGCGTCATTGGGAATGGGTCGCGACAGGTCGCGCAGGGCGCCGTCGACCTTGATGGCCAAGGCCGCCTTGGCCAGACCTGGGCCGATATCGGCGGCCACGGTCGCGCCCGTGACCGTGCCGTCGTAGCTGCGGACACTGCCGTCGGGGAGCGTAATGGCGACCATGGGAAGTCCAATCAATCAAGTGGGCCGTTCGAACAGCCCTTTATCGGCGATAAGCAGGTCTTTAAATGCGCGGGGGAATCTACGGGCCGGGCCTTCGAAGTCAAGCAAAGCCGCGTTGCCGCCACCATCTACGCGCGTCGGCGCAGGGCGGCCATGACCTCGCCTGCGGGAATTTCCGCCAAGGTCGCGCGCCGTAGGATGGCGACGTCCCGTCCCCGCTGGCCGTTTCGCGCCGGGTCGGATGTGGCATCGTACAGCACCACCGAGCGACATCCGGCGATAGCGAACAGATGCATAAGGCCGTTGTCGCCGCCGACGGCGCCTTTCGCGGCCCAGGCCAGAAAGACCAAGTCGCTGATGGTCGTATGTTCCGTCAGATCGACGGTGCGGGGCGCGCTCACCGCTAAGGCTTCGCGCAGGCTTGGGGCGGGGCTTAGTCCCACCAGGATCGGGATGAACCCTGCGGCAGCGACTGCGGCACCCAGGCTTGTCCATCGTTCCGAGGGCCAGGCGACCTGGGTGTCTTTCCCCGTGATCGCCGGGTCACAGGCGAGCAGCACAAACGGCTCGGTCATGCGGAACGGGACGTTGAAGCTGGTCACCTGACGGGCGACCCACGTGAGATCGGTTGCCGGCACCTCGGGAATGCCCGCGCCAAGTAACTGGGCCGCGATGCGATCAACAAGATGCACTGCGCCATGACCGGCTTGACGATGGGACGTGATCGTGCCGGGCTCATCGCGGCACCAAGACGCGGGTGCCCGGCGTGCGCCGCTCCAACCCCAATCCCGCATCAGGCGGAACAGGCGTTTACCGGCACGTCCGCCATCGAGATCATAGACCTGGGCGAAATTCTTTTCGCGCAACCTGCGGCGCATGTTCAGAAGCGCGGTAAAATCCCACGGGAAATCCCATGCACCCTGCGTCGTGTCGCACCACACGTCGTCGGCAAGCCGCGACGCGACGGCGAACTCGACGGTCTCGGCGGCGGTCAGCAGGGTGATGTGATCGTTGCGGTGATGAATGCGCAGGGCGGCGAGGGCGCCAAGCATCTGGACGAACGGCCCCACGCCACCGGCGGCGACCACCAGAACCGAGGTCATGGGGACTCAGCTGGGACGGGAACGAGTTCGTCGTAAACCGCCAGAGTCTTGGCGCACATATCGGCCTTGTCGAACAGAGCGCGGGCGCGGTTGATGGCGGCATCGGCGAGACGAATGCGGCTGTCCTGATCCAGGGCAAGGGCCGTCGTGAGCGCATTGGCAAGGGAGATCACATCTCCCGGCGTGAACAGCCACCCGGTGATGCCGGGCGCGATGATCTCTGGTGCCGCACCATGATCCGGCGCGACCACCGGCCGTCCCATGGATTGCGCTTCGGCGACCACGCGACCGAAAGCCTCGGGCCGGGTCGAAGCGGAAACCACCACATCCGTCGCCATGTAGGCGGCGGGCAAATCGTTGCAGTCGTCGATGATCTGCACCTGGCCGTCCACACCGCGCCGCGCCGCGTGCGCGAGAATCGCGGCGCGATAGGCGCTGCGCCCTTGATCCTGGCCGATCATAAGGCAGCGAATCTTGGTGTTGGTCGTATCGCGGCGCTTCAACTCGGCCAGCGCATCGATGAGCAGCATGTGCCCCTTCCAGCTTGTCAGCCGGCCGGGCAGCATGACAACTCTACCGTCGTCGGGCAGGCGCCAGCGGCTGGTGACTTGAATAAGTCGTTTCGGCGAAACGCGATTGGGATCGAGCGTCGCCGTGTCGACGCCGCGATGGATGACACGAATACGTTCCGGCTCCACGCCGTACTCGCGAATCATGTGGTCGCGAATGTACGCCGAAATCGCGATAACGCGCGCGCCGCGGGTCATCACATGATTGTAGCGTTTCTTGAGACCGAAGAGCCCAAGACTATAGACGCCGTGAAAGGTCGTGATGAAGGGAACGTTTGTGGTTTGCGCGGCCCAGTGAGCGCTCCACCCCGGCGCGCGGCTGCGGGCGTGGACGAGATCAACCTGTTCACGCCGGATCAGTTCGGCGAGCAGATTGGCGTTGCGGCGTATCGCCACGGGGTTCTTGGTGTCGAGCGGTAGCGTCATATGTTCCGCCCCGGCGCGTGCAAGTTCACGCACCATGCCGCCGCCGGCGGAAACCACCAGTGCACGCCAACCCGCTGCGGCCTGGGCGATGGCCATGTCGACGGCGCCGCGTTCCACGCCGCCGGTGACCAGCGCCGGAAGCACTTGCAGACAGGTCCTGCGGTGGGAGGTTTCCCGCCGGGACGGCATCAGGGCGATCTCGGACGGCGCCATGGGTGGGCTGCGAACCTGTGGGGGTCGACGGACAGTGCGGGGTGTGAAAGCATCTTGTAACATGTCCGTCAACATTTAGAGCGATTTCCCATGGCTATTTCTCCCAGCCGACTGTCCACGCCTGACGGTAACACGCTGGTTTTCGAGAAAATCGAAGGCGCTTCTCCGGGCGTCGTTTTCCTCCATGGCCTCAAATCCGACCGGCATGGCAACAAAGCCAATGCGTTGGCGTCTTACTGCAGCAAGCGCGGCTATGGATTCCTATGCTACGACATGTACGGGCATGGCGAATCATCGGGACGATTTGAGGATGGCGGCCCAAGCCGGTGGCGTGACGACGCGGTCGCCGTGCTCGACAAACTGACACGTGGTCCCCAGATCCTGGTGGGATCGAGCATGGGCGGATGGGTGATGCTGCTGGCGGCGCTGGCCCGGCCCGACCGGATCGCGGGATTGATCGGGATTGCCGTCGCGCCGGATTTCACCAATATGCCGATGGAACTGTCGGATGCGCAGCGGGATCAATTGGCCCGCGACGGCGCGGTCAATTTGGAAAGCTCCTATATTGAGGAGCCCATGCATATCAGCCGTCACCTCATCGAGGATGGAAACCGTAACCTGCTTCTGGGCGGCCCCATCGCGGTGACCTGTCCGGTGCGTTTGCTCCATGGTCAGTGCGACGACAGCGTGCCGTGGCAACGCTCCATGCGTGTGGCCGAATGTCTTGCCGGTGGCGACGTGGAGACGATTCTGATCAAGGATGGGGACCATCGTCTTTCCCGCGACGGCGACCTGGCACTCCTCGGCAGCACATTGGATCTTTTGGTGGAGCGGGTTCGTCCATGATATCGCGCGGATTCATTTTGTCGCTGGGATTGCTGGTTTTCAGTGGTGCGTCCCTGGTTCACGCCGCAACGCCAACGCCGTCAACTGCGGGCAAGCCTGCACCTGCGCCGCCCACGCCTTCGCTCGCGCCCGAGGAGGCGCCGGTCAACTACCAACTGTGCCTTTCCACGGCGCGCAGCTATCCGGAACAGGGCTTTGAGTTGGCCGGGCGGTGGGTGGGTCTGGGTGGCGGCGAACCCGCGAAACATTGCGAGGCCGTGGCGCTGATTGGTCTTCACCAATACGCCGAGGCCGCACATCGTCTTGAAGAGCTTGAGGGCGCGTCAAAACAAGGCGCCGATATCCGCGCCGGAATGCTGGCGCAGGCAGGTCAGGCCTGGTTCCTGGGCGACGACAACGAACATGCTTATGCGGATCAGACGGCGGCACTCAAAATCGCGCCGCAGAATTCCGCGCAGGCCGCCACCATCCTGACCGATCGCGCCGCTACTCTGGCCGACTCCGGTAAGTACGATGATGCGGTCGTCGATTTGACCGCGGCGCTGGCGATTCAGCCGCAGAATGCGGACGCGCTGACTTTTCGCGCCAATGCTTACCGCGATCTGGATAAAACGGACTTGGCCCTGGCGGACGCGGAACACGCCGTGGCGTTGGATGGGAACAACGTGGACGCGCGGCTCATGCGCGGCATTCTCTACCTGCTGGCCGGGCGCGGCGCGGACGCCCGGCAGGACTGGCTAAAGATCCTGCAGATCGCACCGAAGAGTGACGCCGCCCGGTCGGCTCGGGATAACCTGGAACGACTCGACGTGAACGTCGGCGAAGGGAAGGGTCAGCCCACAAAACCCTGATTTCCCCCACTTGCAATTGCGAATGATTTGCATTATCAGATCGGTTAAGGCCTGGTACTGACCTGGATCAAGGCGTCACCGGGTAAAGCAAATCAATGTCTTAGCCCTTGGGGGAATAGGAATGTCGGCATTTTTAGGGAAATCGTGTTCGTGGATTGCGGGGGCGGCCACGGTCGGCCTCATGTTGGCGGTTTCGTCGCACGCCCGTGCGGGGGAAAAGATCTATTCGCCGATTGTCGAGGAAGGCGAATGGGAAGTGGAATCGCGCACGTTGTTCGGCACCGACTCCGATCCCACCGTCAACGGCGCGCAGAACCACGTGTTTGAGATCGGCTACGGCCCGACGTCCTACTGGGCGACCTCACTGCTTGTGGAGGTCGAGCGCGACCCCGGCAAGCCTGCACAGGCAACGCACTTTGCCTGGGAAAATATTTTCCAGCTGACGCCGCAGGGCAAATACTGGCTCGACGCTGGTGCCTACGTGGAATTGGAAAAGGGCCTTAATGGCCATCCCGACGAAGTCGAAACGAAGCTGCTTCTGGAAAAAGAAATTTACAACTGGGTGACGACGGTCAACCTCATCTTCAATAAGAACCTCAACGGCAACGAAGGACGTGGCGTCAATTTCAACTATGATTGGCGCGTGGAATACAGGTTCCATCCCATGTTTGAATTGGGCCTCGAAGGTTACGGCGAGTTGGGCGAGCTGCGGAACTTTCTACCCCCTTCGGAGCAATACCAGACCATCGGTCCCGCCATCCTCGGTCGTATTCCGTTTGGCCCCGGCCACCTGCGTTATGACATCGCGTACCTGCGCGGCCTGACGACAGCCACGCCGTCATCGTCATTTCAGGCCAACCTGGAATACGAGTTCAGATTCTGAGGCGTTGCCGACGAGCCCGCCGCCCGCGTTCAAACGCCAGAGCAAGATTTGATGACGTTGAATCTCCTCCTCACCGCCTCGCTTCACTCGGCATCCTCTCCCCGCCGGGGAGAGGGTTGGGGTGAGGGGGAAGCGCGCTTCAACGTGAAGCAATCAGGCTCTAGAAATCGAGATCGGCATAGATCGGTGCCGGCGGCACACCGGGCACGGTGTCGCGCAGCAGGCATCGAAAACTGGGACGCGACTTCATGCGCACGTACCATTCCTTGGCCAGGGGCTGATCGTCCCAGGGAACGTCGCCGATATAGTCGAGCAGGCTCAGCTGCGCGGCGGCGCTGAGGTCGGCGAAAGTCAGGTGATCGCCGGCCAGCCAGCGTCGGCGCTCGATCAACCACGCGATGTACTGTAGATGAGTGTGCAGGTTCTCTCGCCCCGCTTTTAGTGCGCGGCTGTCGGGCGCGGCGCGCGACATTACCCGTTTGATCAGCTTTTCACCGACGAGATGATCGCTGACCTCGCGCATGAATTTATGATCGAACCAGGCGGCGAGGCGGCGGGCCTCCGCCCGCTCAAGGGCGGCGGCGCCGAGCAGGGAATTCTCCGGATAGGCGTCTTCCAGGTATTCGCAGATGGTGGTCGCGTCGGCGATGACGTGGCTGTCGTCCTCCACCAGCACCGGCACCTCGCCAGCGGGGTTGAGAGTGATCAGTGCCGGGTCCCGCTGCCACGGATCGGCGATGCGTTCGTCGAACGACAAATGCTTTTCATGAAGCGCGAGACGCACCTTGCGCGCATGAGGTGACAGCGTGTGATGGTAAAGTGTGCGCATGGCCAGCCGATCGCTATCCGGGTACCGGCTGTGTTTAGAAGATCGTCGGGGGTGGTTCTAGAGAATTTATCGGGACGTGAAGAAGAAAGACGTCTCAGCCTTTGCCGCTGTAGATGGACTTGACCAGTTCGGTCAGAGTCACACCGATCTTGTCGCCGGCGGTGATGACCACCTCGCCACGGGCAATGAGCACGTCATTGGCGAAGATCTCTACGGGGTCGGAGGTGCGCTGTTCCAGTTCGACCACGGCGCCGCGGCCAAGCTTGAGCAGCTGATTGACCCGCAACGTCGACTCGCCCAGAACGACGGAGATGTCGACGTCGACGTTATAAATCGCCTCTTTCGACTTCTGTTCGCCATCATCGTCGTCGTCATCGTCGGCCATGTGGTTTTCCTCGGGCGGCCTAGAGCGCTGTTCAACCGATTGTTGCTGTCGACTATGGGCCGTGCCCGGGTCGCGGGCAAGATAAGCCGGTTGCCATGGTAGCCGGTCAATGGTTAAGGCCGGGTAACCACTTCAATCCAACCGTTGAATCCTCGGGCCGCCGTCTCAAGCCACCTTCAGTTCCAGCGCCGCGGCGAGCAGGGCGCGAGTGTAGGGATCGCGCGGGTTAGCGAAGACCTCCGCCGCCGGGCCGCTTTCCCGCACCTGGCCGTCCTTCATGACGATAATCCGGTCGGCCAGCGCCTTGACCACGCGCAAATCGTGGCTGATGAACAGATAGGCCAGGCCGTATTTTTCCTGCAGGCGTTGCAGCAGGCCGACAATCTGTGCCTGCACCGAGACGTCGAGGGAACTGGTGGGCTCGTCCAGCACCAGAAAGCGCGGACGCAGCACCATGGCCCGGGCGATGGCGATGCGCTGGCGCTGGCCGCCGGAGAACTCATGGGGATAACGGTCGAGCAGGCCAGGGTGCGTGTCCGGGTCCAGATCCACCTCGCGCAGGGCCTCGGTGACGCGGGCCCGTTGTTCGGCCACGTCCCCCAGGCCATGTACCTCAAGCCCCTCGCCGACAATCTGGCCGATGGAAAGGCGAGGGCTCAAGGCGCCGTAGGGGTCCTGGAACACAACCTGCATATGACGGCGCAGGGGCCGCATGGCCCGGGCGTTGGCGCCGGTGATCGCCGCGCCGTCGAAGCGGATCAATCCCGTGGACGGCAAAAGGCGCAACAGCGCGAGCCCGAGGGTGGTTTTGCCCGAGCCGCTTTCGCCCACCACCGCCAGCGTCTCTCTCGCCGCCACGGCGAGGGACACGCCGTCCACGGCTTTGATGTGGCTGACGGTGCGGCGAAGCAAACCCCGGCGCACGGGAAACCAAACCTTGAGATCGTCGGCGGCCATGACCTCCTTGCCTTCGGTTGGCGGCGACCGGCGGCCCGCCGCGAACTCCGACGCCAGCAGCCGTTTGGTATAGGCATCCAACGGCCGCGCGAAAATATCCGCCACCTCGCCCTGCTCCACAATCACGCCGTCCTTCATGACGCACACCCGGCCGCCGAGGCGGCGGACAATGGCGAGATCGTGGGTGATGAACAGCAGCGCCATGCCGAGTTTTTTCTGCAGGCCTTGCAGCAGTTCGATGATCTGCGCCTGGATGGTGACGTCGAGCGCCGTGGTCGGTTCATCCGCGATGAGCAGATCGGGACCGAGCGCCAATGCCATCGCGATGATCACGCGCTGGCGTTGCCCGCCGGAAAGTTCGTGGGGCAGGGCGCCCAGGCGCTTTTCCGCCTCGGGTAATCCGACCAGATGCAAAAGTTCCACGACACGCTTGCGCTTTGCTTCGCCGCGCAAGCCCGCATGGACTTCCAAGGTTTCCCCCACCTGCTTCTCGATGCTGTGAAGCGGATTGAGGGATGTCATGGGTTCCTGGAACACCATGCCGATACGATCGCCGCGCACGGCGCGCAGTGCGGGTTCGGCGGCGCCCATCAGTTCATCGCCGCGAAAACGCACACTGCCCCGTGGATGGTGAGCGTTGGGATAGGGCAGGAGTTGCAAGATGGACAACGCCGTAACAGTTTTTCCCGAGCCGCTTTCGCCCACCAGGGACAGTGTCTCGCCCCGGTTGAGGGTAAAGGATACGCCTTTCACCGCCGCCACTTCACCGCCGCCACGGCCGAAACTGACGGCAAGATCGTGGACGTCGAGGAGGGGGCCGGCTTGGGGCGATGTGCTCATGCCGTCCTCGGTGCGGCAAAGGTCTTGCGCGGATCAAAGGCATCGCGCATGGCCTCGCCCACGAACACCAGCAACGTCAACATGCCGGCGATCGTGACGAACGCGGTGAGTCCGAGCCAGGGCTCCTGCAGATGTTCCTTGCCTTGCTTCAACAGCTCGCCGAGGGAGGGCGATCCCGCCGGTAAGCCGAGTCCAAGAAAATCCAGGGATGTGAGGGCGACGATGGACCCGGACAGAATGAAAGGCAGGAAGGTGATGGTTGCCACCATGGCGTTGGGCAGAACGTGTTTGAAGATGATGCGGCCGTCCTCCATGCCCAGCGCGCGGGCGGCGCGCACGTAGTCGAAATTCCGCGCCCGCAAAAACTCGGCGCGCACCACGCTCACCAGAGACGTCCATTCGAACAGCAGCAACACGCCCAGAAGCGTCCAGAATCCCGGGATGACAATGGACGACACAATGATCAGGATGAACAGCTGCGGCAGGCCACTCCAGACCTCGATGAAACGCTGAAACAACAAGTCCACCAGACCGCCGAAATAGCCCTGCACGGCACCGGCAGCGACGCCGACCACGGAGCTGACGATGGTCAAGGTCAGGCCGAACAGCATGGAAATGCGAAAGCCGTAAATCAACCGCGCCAGTACGTCACAACCTTGGGCATCGGTTCCCAGCCAGTGGCGGGCCGATGGTGGCGCGGGGGCGGGCCGGCCGAGGGCGAAGTCGATGGTGTCGTAGCTGAAGGGGATCAGCGGCCAGATGGCCCAGCCGCGATCGTCGATCAATTTCCCTACCGCCGGATCGTGGTAGTCGGTCGCGGTCTCGAATATGCCGCCGAAGGTGGTCTCGGGATAGTTCACGAACACCGGGCTGTAGAAATGTCCGTCGTAGCGCACCAACACGGGCTGGTCATTGGCGATGAACTCGCTGAAAAGGGAGCCGATGAACAGCACGGCGATAATCCACAAGGACCAATAGCCGCGGCGATTGGCGCGGAAGTTGGCCAGCCGCCGCTGGTTTATGGGCGAGATTCGCACAACCGGGCTCATGTGTTCCGACTCTCGAAATCGATGCGCGGATCGACGAATTGATAAGTCAGATCGCTGACAAGGTTGAGGACAAGACCGATCAGACTGAAGATATAAAGCGTGCCGAAAATCACCGGATAGTCGCGGTCGAGGGTGGCCTGATAGCCGAGCAGTCCCAGGCCATCGAGGGAAAAGATCACTTCGATGAGTAGTGATCCCGTGAACAGCATATTGACCAGCGTCGCCGGAAATCCGGCGATGACAATCAGCATGGCATTGCGGAAGACGTGACCGTACAGCACCCGGTTCTCGGTCAAGCCTTTGGCACGTGCCGTGAGCACGTACTGCTTGTTGATCTCGTCGAGGAAGGAGTTCTTGGTCAACATGGTCAGGGACGCAAAGCCGCCGATGGCCATGGCCGTCACCGGCAGTGTCAGATGCCAGAAGTAATCGACGATTCTGTCGGGCCACGAGAGCTGGGCCCAGTTCTCCGACGTCAGGCCTCGCAGCGGATACCAGTTCAGATACTTGCCGCCGGCGAAGATCACGATCAGCACGATGGCGAACATGAAGGAGGGCACCGCATATCCGATCACAACCGCGTATGACGTGCCCACGTCAAAACGCGACCCGTCACGCACGGCCTTGGCGATGCCCAGGGGGATGGAGACAAGATAAATGATCAATGTGGACCACAGGCCCAATGACGCCGATACGGGCAATTTCTCGCCGATCAATTTCATCACGTCGATCGTACGATAGAAACTCTGGCCAAGGTCGAAGGTCGCGTAGGACTTGACCATTAGGATGAAGCGTTCAAGAGGCGGCTTGTCGAAGCCGAACTGTTTCTCGATTTCCTTCACGAACTCCGGGTCGAGTCCTTGCGCGCCCCGGTAGGTGGAGCGGGCGCTGGTGTTCATGTCGTGACCGGCGGTGAAACGCGCCATGTTGCCGCCGGTGTCGAGGCCTTTGACCTTCGCCAGCACTTGTTCCACCGGACCGCCCGGCGCCACCTGCACAATGGCGAAGTTCAGCGCAATGATGCCGAGCAGGGTGAGCGGGATAAGGGCGATGCGCCGGACGATGTAGGAAAGCATTCTGTTTTCCCCTACCGGCGCGTACTGCGGCGCAAACGCCAGATGCCGACGCCGATCGCCAGAAACGCGAATACCCAGGCCAGTGCTCCGGCTTTCGACGGCCCGTGCGGCATTTTTACATTGCCCGACGTCTCGAGTCCGGAATCAACGGCGGCTGGGTCCATCCACCACAGAGCAATCGCGGCGTCGCCCATAGTACCCAGACCTAACGCGGGCATTACACCAGGCATCTGAAGTTTGCGCCAATAGGCGTATCGCTCCACCGGACTCGAATAGGTCAGGAGTCCATAATGGTTCCAGGTCAACACCCGATCGAGAGCGTGGGCGGCCGTCGTGACGTCGTCATAGGCCGTGGCCTCGATGAGGCGGCGGATAAGAGCGTCCACCACTGGGTCTTTGACGCCGCTGTAGTTGGATGCGCCGGGACGGTCGGCAGACTCCGATCCCCAGTTGTAGACTTGCTCGTTGCCGGGCGAGAGGCTGTTGTTGATGCCGATGTAAATGGCATCGAAGTCGTAAGCGTTGACCCGGTTCGCGTATTGGGACGTGTCCACTAATCGGATGGTTGCTGTTATGCCCAAGCGCTTCAGTCCGTGAACCCAGGGCATCAACACCCGGTCAAGCCCATCCTGTACAATGGTGATTTCGAAAGTGAAGGGATTGCCTTTGTCGTCGACGAGGCGGCCATCGCGAACCGTCCAGCCCGCGTCCCGCAGTAGCCCGCGTGCCTTGAGCAGATTGTCGCGGTTGTTGCCTTCGCCTTCGGTCGTCGGTTGAGTGTATTCCTGCGTGAACAACTCCGGCGGCAACCGATCGCGGAAGGGCTCCAACAATTTCAGCTCCGCTGGACTCGGAAGGCCTTTGGCTTCCAGGGGCGAACCCTGCCAATAGCTGCGCAGGCGGGTGTAAAGCCCGTAAAACAGATTCTTGTTGAGGGACTCGTAATCGAACGCGTCGTTGAGGGCCTCACGTACACGCCGGTCTTGAAAAAGTGGACGGCGCATGTTGAGCACGACGCCGGTGGCATCCTGGGGCAGAATGCTCGAAACTTCGAGCCGCTTCACTTGCCCATCGCGTACCGCGGGAAAATCGTAACGTCGTGCCCACTGTCCGGCGGAGAACACGCGGCGGAAATCGTATACATTGGTCTTGAAGGCTTCGAAGGCCACAGTGTCGTCGCGGAAATATTCGACGCGTACACGGTCGAAATTGTATTGGCCGCGGACCACAGGAAGGTCTTTGGCCCAGTAATTGTCCTGGCGCCGGTAAGTGACGTACCGCCCCACATCGAAGGTTTCGATCGTGTAAATGCCGCTGGTCACGGGCACCTGGAGAGTCGTCGCCGCGAAATCGCGGTCCTTCCAGTAGGCCTCCGACAACACCGGCAATCCCCCCAATAAGATCGGAAGTTCGCGGTTGGTTGTCGTCTTGAATGTAAAGCGCACAAGGTGTGGCGTGATCGCCTCCGCTTTGGCGACGTCGGCGAACTGGATGCGATATTGGGGCGCGCCCTTGGTGACCAGAATATTGAAGCTAAAGACGACGTCGGCCGCGGTAATGGCACTGCCGTCGCTGAAACGTGCCTGTGGCCTGAGCGCAAACTGGACCCAACTATTATCGGGCGCGACCTCGATGGTTTCGGCGATGAGTCCGTAGCTGCTCTCCGGTTCATCGAGACTCCCGACCATGAGGCTGTCGTGCATTAGCCCCAGTTCCAGTGCCGCCGCGCCCTTGAGCGTGAAAGGATTGAACGTATCGAAGGTCAGAAACGCTTCGTTCTGTCGGACGAACGTTCCGCCTTTCGGTGCATCGGGATTGACGTAATCGAAGTGGGCGAAGTCCGGGCCGTACTTGGGTTCGCCGTACATGGCGATGGCGGTCACCGGCCGTCCGCGCACCATGGCGGACGCGGGCGAGGCCATAAGAACGACGGCGAGAGCGAGCCTGGCAGCGGAAGACATGCGCACGTCGAAGATTCCGATCGGTGGTGGACGTCAGCCGGACAGCAACTTCACGGCCGCATTATGCAGGCGCGGATCGCCCAGTGCGATGACATCTCCGTCAGATGCCATGGTGAGCGGCTGACCACTCCAGTCGGTGACGATGCCGCCGGCCGCTTCCACCACAGGCACCACGGCGGCGTAGTCGTGCAGCTTCAGCCCGGCCTCGCACGCTATGTCGATCCAGCCCGACGCCACCATGGCGTAGTGGTAACAGTCGGTGCCGCCGAAACGGCGACGCTTTATGGCCTTTTCCAGCCGCGCGAATGCGGCGGCCTGCGTATCCGCGCTTAAATATTCGGGGCCGGTGGAATAGAGGGTGGCGTTGCGCAAGGTCGCACAAGGACGCGTGCGCACCAGTTCGCCATTGCGGCGTGTGGGTTCACTCGCGCCGCCGACCCAACGTTCGTTCAAGGCCGGATGATTGATGCAACCCAGCCACGGCTTGCCCTGGTGCAGCAGCGCGATCAGGGTGCCGAACAGGGGCGCGCCGTTGATGAACGATACTGTTCCGTCGATGGGGTCCAGGGTCCATACCCACTCGGCACCGGTATTTTCGTTGCCGTGCTCTTCGCCGATAATGCCGTGATCGGGAAAGGTGCGGCGGATCAGCTCGCGCATGACCGCTTCCGCGTCCCGGTCGGCGATTGTCACCGGGGATGCGTCGCTTTTCTCGTCGACGGTGATGGGCGTGCGGAAATGCCGAAGCGCGATCTTGCCGCTGGCATCCGCCAACTCATGCACCAGGGCGAGGCAGTGTGCCGCGAACCCGCCCTGGGTCATGGGCAATATTCCGCTTAGGGCGCCTTCTTGGCCGGCGCTTTCGCGGGGACGGCGGCGGGAGCTGCGGGCGCAGCCGGTGCAGCCGCGGCCGCTGCCGGCAACGGCGGCGGGTTATCGGTCTGCGACATGAGATACTTGATGACCGCCGCCCGGTCGGCGGGCTTCTTCAGGCCGGCGAAGGACATGAGGGTCTTGGATGCCACGCTCCTGGGATCGGCGAGCCATGCGTCCAGCTTATCGTAAGTCCAATTGCCGCCGACGGCCTTCAGAGAATCACTGATGTGAAAGCCGTTGCGGTCGGCGACGGCGTCGCCGACGATGTTGTGAAGGTTGGGTCCGGTCTTGTTGGGTCCACCGGCGGAGGCGTCATGGCAGGCGGCGCATTTGCGGAAGACGTCGGCGCCGTCCTCGGCCTTGGCGGCGGCAATGAGGGGAACGATATCCACCTTTGCTTCGGCCGCTGCGGCACCCGAGTCGGCACTGGCTTCGGCGACCTCGATGGGAAAGCCGAATTTCTCGACCTTTTCCTTTTCCGGGAGCAGATGGCCTGTCAGGGCAAAATCAGTAATGAGATTGACGCCGAGGATCGCCAGAAACGCGAGCCAAAAGGCACTCACGATGGCCTGAAAGGTCGGATTATTAATAAACTTTGGCATGCCGGCAGTCCCCGCGAGTGACGAGTGATAGGTGCCCTGGATAATGGGTTTGGGCTCAAATCTCAATACGAATCAAGGCTTCCCAGGGAGATTGGGCGACCCGCGTCGGAACCTGGCCGCCGGTGGGGTGCGTGGGGCCCTACCGGCCAAAATCCACGGGACAGCGGGGGTACAGTCCCGTATATGTCGCCGCCGGTTGGCCCGATGGGGCTGAACCTGGGGACCCACCGCCATCCGAGGCTCATTTCCGTCCATGTCTGCACTCATTGTCATTCCCGCGCGCCTTAAGGCGACGCGCCTGCCCGACAAGCCGCTGGCGATGATCGGCGACGCACCCATGATCGTCCAAGTCTGGCGCCGGGCCGTGGCGGCCAATGCGGGTCCGGTCATTGTTGCCGCCGGTGATCAAGCCATCGCCGACGCCATTACGGCAGCCGGCGGCACGGCGGTGATGACCGACCCGGACCTTCCGTCCGGCTCCGACCGAGTTCATGCGGCTGCTGAAAGCTATGATCGGGCGGGCAAGTTCGACGTGGTGGTCAACGTCCAGGGCGATCTTCCCACGCTGGAGCCGAAACTCGTGGCCGCGTCTCTGACGCCCTTGGCGAATCCGGCCATCGATATCGCCACTGTCGTCGCGCGCATCGTCGTCCCCGAGGAACTCACGGATGCGGCGGTGGTGAAGGCGGCGGTTTCTTTCCCGCCGACCAACGGGTCAAGCGAGGGCACCGTCGGCCCGGCGCTGTATTTCAGCCGCAACCTCATTCCTTCGGGTGACGGGGATCACTATCACCACATCGGCATCTATGCGTTTCGTCGCGCGGCCCTGCGCCGGTTCGTGACCCTGAAGCCGACGGTACTTGAACTGCGCGAGCGCCTGGAGCAATTGCGCGCCATCGAAGACGGCATGCGCATGGCCGCCGCCCTGGTGGACACCATTCCCCTGGGGGTGGATACGCCGGCGGATCTGGAACGGGCACGCCGTCTCTTTCGTCCGCTCTGAGGGGAACCGCGCGCTCATGTCCGCGTCCCATAACGCACCCGACAACACCATCGCCTTCCAGGGCCTGCCGGGGGCTTATTCCCATCTGGCGTGCCGGGCGGTTTATCCCGTAATGACGGCCTTGCCCTGCGCGCAATTCGAGGATGCCTTCGCCGCCGTCACCGAGGGTCGCGCGAAATTGGGCATGATTCCGGTGGACAATTCTGTGGCGGGCCGTGTCGCGGATATCCATCACTTGCTGCCGGACTCCGGCCTGTGGATCATCGGCGAACATTTCCAGCGCGTGAACCATCATCTGCTGGCCATCAAGGGTGCGACCATGGCGACGGTGCGGCGGGTGGAGACTCATATCCATGCCCTCGGCCAGTGCCGCAATTTTCTCCGTGCCCATAATTTCGCGCCGATCGTGGCGGCCGACACGGCGGGTGCGGCGAAAGACATCGCCACGCGCGGTGATGTCTCCGTCGCGGCGATCGCGTCGGAACTGGCGGCGGAGATCTATGGACTTCAATCGCTCGCGGCCAACATCGAGGACGCGGATCACAACACCACGCGCTTTCTGATCATGGCGCGGGAGGCCGCTGTCACCGACCCCAACGGCGGACCCTATGTGACGTCGTTTCTGTTCCGTGTGCGCAACGTGCCGTCGGCGCTCTACAAGGCCATGGGCGGCTTCGCCACCAACGGCGTCAACATGACCAAGCTTGAGAGTTATATGGTCGGCGGCCACTTTTCCGCGACGCAATTCTACGCCGAAGTGGACGGACATCCGGACCAGAAAGCCCTGAAGCTCGCCTTCGAGGAATTGAACTTCTACTCCAAGGAAGTGCGGATGCTGGGCACCTATCCTGCCCATCCGTTCCGCTTCGAGGCAGCGAATCAGGCGGAGTGAGACGTTGCCGCTGCATTGTTCTCACACGTCATCCCGGACTTGATGCGGGGTGACAGTTGAGCATGCTGCGGCGCCTTCACTTCTCGTTCAGCCAGCTGTCGATCAGCAAACGCGCGATGGCCGTGGGCGGCGGCATTTTATAGGGCTGGGCATCGCCCGGCACACGCTCGCCGAAAGCACGCACCTCTTCGCGCGTGAACCAGCGGCAATCTTCCAGTTCCTTGTCGTCGCAATGAATGTCCGTGGTCGTGGCGCGGGCGCGAAAGCCCAGCATGATGGACGACGGAAACGGCCATGGCTGCGAACTCATGTAGCGCGCATCGGTCACGGTGATGCCGGTCTCCTCGCGCACTTCCCGCGCGACGGCGGCTTCCAGTGTTTCGCCCGGCTCGACGAAGCCGGCGACGGTGGAATAGAAGCCTTTTGGCCAGGCCGCCTGACGTCCCAGCAAACACCGCGTGCCGTCGGGATGGGCGACGAGAGTGATCACAACCGGATCCGTGCGCGGAAAACTGCGATGCTTGCATGCGTCATTGGTGCACGTGCGGCTGTGGCCGCTTTCGGTGACGGCGGCGGCGGCGCCGCAGCGACCGCAGTGGCGATGGTTCTCGTGCCAGATCAACATGCCGCGCGCGTAGGCCAGCAGCGTCGCCTCCTGGTTCGGCAGCAGCGCCGCAACGTCGAGAAGTGAGCGAAAATCGCCATCGTTGATCTCGGGCGGTTGCGTGCCGTCGGGCAATCCGATCGCGAACCATGGCGTCTGATCGGTCATGCCGAGAAAAACGGGCGGCCGCTCGGTCAGATCGATATGCGCCTCGGCTTCGGCGAAACTGAGATAGCGCGGACGCGGGCCCGCGTCTCCGGCATGGGCAATGAGGTGGCGTTGCTGCCACACCGGCACCAGCCGCGCGTTCTTGTCCTTCAGCAATGCATCCATCTGCGCCGCATCGGCGCGCAGCACGCCCGCGCGGTCGATGCCGTCGCCGGTGAAAGCCAGAGTGGATTTGCGCGTATCGTCGGCGTCTGCTGGAGCCATGGGAATCACCCGCGGTGATAAGGATGTCCGATAAGGATACTATGGGCGCGGTAGAGTTGTTCCGCCAGCATGACCCGCACCAGCATGTGGGGCCAGGTCATGGTTCCGAAACATAGAACCGCGTCGGCGCGGGCGCGCACGGTGTCGTCATGGCCGTCGGCGCCGCCGATGAGGAAGGCGAGGTTGCGCACACCGTCATCGCGCCAGGCGCCCAACCGCGAGGCGAACCGCGCGCTGGTCTCGGCTTTGCCGCGTTCGTCCAGCACCACCACTTTTGCTTGCTCCGGTATGGCGGCCAACAGCGCCTGGCCTTCCAATGAACGTCGCACGTCCAGCGACGATTCCTTGCGAATCTCGATTTCCTTCAGGTCCACGCGCCAGGGAACGCGCGCCGCATAGCTGAGATAGAGGTCGCGTTCGGGCCCCGGTTTGGCACGGCCGATGGCGGCGATCAGGATATTCATAGGCGCCTAGTGGAACGGATTTGGCATTCACTACCCAGATAGCCACAGGTCTGCGAAGCGACTGTCAAATCCAAAGCTCTGCTAGGCGCGCGGCTTTTTCGCGGGCACCTTGCGGCGTCCGGTCTTTGCTGGCGTCGTTTTTCCTGACGGGCGTTTCCCCCGGGGGGCCTTGGCGCGCGGCTTTGCGTTTTTGCGTGCGGGCTTGCCCGCGGCTTTGCCGGTCTTGCCGGATTTCGCCGCCGTTTTCGCGCGCTGTTTCCCCGGCGGTTTCGAGGCGGCCTTGGCGGCGGCTTTCACCGGCACCGGCACCGGCGAGGCCCAGAGGCGTTCGATGTCATAGAATGCGCGCACTTCCGGACGGAACAGATGCACGACCACATCTCCCGCATCGACCAGTACCCAGTCGCCGTACTGTTCGCCTTCGCTACGCGGGGCGAGCCCCATGGCCTTCAACTTGGTGACGATATGCTGGGCAAGGGCGCTGACCATGCGGCCGGAAGTGCCCGAGGCGACGATCATCTGGTCGGCGACGGTGGTCTTGCCCACCAGGTCGATCGTACGGATATCCTGTGCGTTGTCGGCATGAAGGGAAGCGAGGATGGTCTCGACCGTGTTTGCCAGGTCCTTCGGCGCGGATGAGGTAGGGATGATCTTCTCCTTAAAATGCAGGCATTCAAGAACGGGCGCGCTTACGCAGGGCTGTGGCGGTTGCGGCGTGTCGGCGTATGGCGAGATAAGTCCAGGCCGGAAGCGGTTCGGCCCATATTCCCCGTGCCCCGCGCCGTGACCCAGCGAACCGCCGTGCCGCCGCTCCAGCCTGAGCCCGATAAGAATAGGGACTGCGGTCGAAAACCGCAACGCGTGCGGTCCGAAAGATTGCCGCCCACCGCCCCCAGCGGGGCATTTGCGCAAGATTATCGGCACCCATGAGCCAGACGAAGGCGATACGCGGATAGCGTTTTGCCAGTAGCCGCAGCGTGGCATGGGTCCGCGTGGTGCCCAGGCGGCGCTCCACATCCGTTACGATTATGCGTGGATCGCCGGCGACAGATCGCGCCGCGGCCATGCGCTGGGCAAGCGGCGCCATTCCCTGCGCGGGCTTCAGGGGATTCTGCGGGCTCACCAGCCACCACACTTGATGGAGGGACAGGCGCTTCAAAGCTTCGCGGCTCACATGCACGTGTCCGTCGTGGGCGGGATTGAAGGATCCGCCCAGGAGGCCGATGCGCAACCGGCGGCGATCGCCGAAAGGCGGCAGTGTCTTCATGGTTCCGGCGAGAGGCAGTAACCCATTGGAACTACGGCCTTACCTGGCCTGTTCCCCGCACTTTGTATTTGAACGTCGTGAGTTGTTCCACGCCGACGGGGCCACGGGCGTGCAGCTTGCCGGTGGCGATGCCGATCTCCGCGCCCATGCCGAATTCACCGCCGTCGGCGAATTGTGTGGAGGCATTGTGGAGTACGATGGCGCTATCGAGAGCGTCCATGAAACGCTCCGCCGCCGCCGTGTCCTCGGTGATGATCGCTTCCGTGTGCTCCGACCCGTGAGCGGTGATATGCGCGATGGCTGCATCCAAATTTGCCACCACTTTCACCGACAGGATTGCGTCCAGATACTCGGTGTCCCAATCGCTGGGTACGGCGGGCTTCGCGCGGCCGTCCAGCTTCTGCACGGCCTCGTCGCCGCGGATCTCACACCCCGCGGCGATCAGGTCGTCCAGAATCGGCGGCAGTAATTTTGCGGCGACGGCGGCATCCACCAACAGAGTCTCGGTGGCGCCGCAGACGCCCGTGCGGCGCATCTTGGCGTTGAGGACGATATGCCGTGCTTTGTCTGGGTCTGCTGCGGCGTGGATATAAGTATGGCACAAGCCGATCAGGTGCTGGAACGTGGGCACGCGGCTGTCGCGCATGATCCGTTCCACCAGCGACGCGCCGCCACGGGGCACGATCACGTCGATGTAACGTGTCATGGTCAGCATTTCGCCCACCGCCGCGCGATCGGCCGTCGGCACCATTTGAATCGCGTCGACAGGCAGTCCGGCGGCCTCAAGCCCCTGGCGCAGACAGGCCTGGATCGCCCGCGATGAATTCAAGCTTTCCGAACCGCCGCGCAGGATGCACACGTTCCCGGCCTTGATGCTCAGGCCGCCGGCATCGGCGGTGACGTTGGGCCGGGATTCATAGATGACGCCGATCACACCCAGGGGCGTTCGCACGCGGGAAATCTTGAGGCCGTTGGGGCGCGTCCATTCCGCCAGCGTCGTGCCCACGGGATCGGGCAGGGCGGCGATATCCTCCAGACCCTGAGCCATGGCCTTGATGCGGCTGTCGGTAAGTTCCAACCGGTCGAGCAGTGCCGCCGACAGGCCCTTCGCTTGTCCTGCGGTCACGTCGGTGACGTTGGCGGCCTTGATGGCGGCGGTATGAGCGCGGATCGCGGCCGCGGCAGCTATGAGCGCGGCGTTTTTTGCCGCCGTTGTTGCTACGGCGAGCACCCGTGCGGCTGCTTTTGCACGCCGTCCCATGTCGGCCATGAGAACGGCGGTGGCGGACTTGGAATCAGGTTCAGCGCCGTCCATGAGTCCCTCCCCACCCGATTTTATATCCCTACCGCGAGATCGTCGCGGTGAATCACTTCGCTACGTCCGCGAAAACCCAGGATCGCTTCGATCTCCTCAGACCGGTGACCCATGATCAGGCGCACGTCGCCGTCCGGATAAGCCGACAACCCACGGCCGATGACGCGCCCGTCGGGACCAAGGACTTCCACCGTGTCGCCCCGATCGAAACGCCCGGTCACCTCGACAACACCAGCCGGCAGCAGGCTTTTGCCGCTCAAGAGGGCCGTCACCGCGCCGCTGTCCACGATCAGGGTGCCCGCAGGCTGGACGCTGGCGGCGATCCACTGTTTGCGTGCGGCGCGCGGTTCCGACATGGGAATGAACCATGTGCAGCGGCCGGTCTGGCGTAGCGCGCTCAAGGGCCGCATGGGCCGGCCCGGCGCGATGGCCATGCGGCATCCGGCGACCATGCAGATCTTGGCCGCGATGACCTTCGTCACCATGCCGCCCGAACCATGCGAACTGCCGGCGATGCCGGCCATGGCTTCGATCTCCGGCGTGACCTCGCGCACTTCGGACACGAACGTGGCCTTGGGATCGATACGGGGATCGGCGGTATAGAGGCCGTCGATATCGGACAGCAGCACCAGCGTATCGGCACTGATCATCTGCGCCACGCGTGCCGCCAGGCGGTCGTTGTCGCCAAAGCGGATTTCCGCAGTGGCTACCGTGTCATTCTCGTTGATGACCGGAATCGCCCGCAACTTGAGCAGCGTGTCGAGGGTGTTGCGCGCATTGAGATACCGGCGCCGGTCCTCGGTATCGTCCACGGTCACCAGCACCTGACCGACGGTGATGCCGTGACGGTCGAGGGAACTGTGGTACGCCTGAGTCAAACGCATCTGGCCGGTGGCGGCGGCGGCTTGTTTCTCCTCGAGCCGCAGTTTGCGGTCCCGCATGCCGAGGGGAATGCGGCCGATGGCGATGGCGCCGGAGGTGACGATGATGACATCGAGGCCGCCCCGGTGCAGGTCGGCGATGTCGTCGCACACGGCGTCGAGCCAGGCTTGATGCAGGTCGCCGGAGGCTTCGTCCACCAGCAGCGACGAACCGATTTTCACCACCAGCCGCCGCGCCGAGCCGAGGGGCGACGACATAAGGTGACGTGTGTGCGAGGTATCGATCATCACGTGCGTCCGCTTTAAATCTGCTCGTGGACGAATTCCAATCCGCCCGTGCTGTTGTCGATCCCGTCCCGTGACGCCGCCACGACTTTGGCAAGCGAACTCAACACCGCATCGCGTCCTTCGCCCGATACGCCCGACAGGGCGAACACCTTATGCTTGCATGCCTTGGTCAAGGCTTTGAGGCGTTCGTCGCGGGTTTGGTCATCGAGCGCATCGCATTTGTTGAGGGCGACGATCTCTTTCTTCTTCACCAGCCCGCCGCCATAGGCCTTGAGTTCGCGGCGCACGGTTTTATAGGCGTCCGCCACATCCTCGGCGGTGCCGTCCACCAGATGCAGCAGCGCCGCGCATCGTTCCACGTGGCCGAGAAAGCGATCGCCCAGGCCCGCGCCTTCGTGAGCGCCTTCGATCAGGCCGGGAATGTCGGCGATGACGAACTCAAGTTCGCCCACGTGGGCCACGCCGAGGTTGGGATGCAAGGTCGTGAAGGGGTAGCTGGCAATCTTCGGCCGGGCGCGGGTGACGATGGACAGGAACGTGGATTTGCCGGCATTGGGCAACCCTACCAGTCCCACATCGGCGATGAGTTTCAGGCGCAGCCACACCCACATCTCGCGGCCTTCCAGGCCGGGGTTGGCATGTTCCGGCGCGCGATTGGCCGGTCCCTTGAAATGGGTGTTGCCGAAGCCGCCGTTGCCGCCGTCCAGCAGCACAACACGCTGGCCGTCGCGGGACATATCGGCGATGACGGTCTCCTTGTCCTCGGACAGGATTTCCGTGCCCACCGGCACCTTGATCACCATATCCTTGCCGTTGCGTCCGCTGGAGTTCTTTCCGGCGCCGTCCTGTCCGCGTTCGGCCTTGAAGTGCTGCTGATAGCGGAAGTCGATCAGCGTGTTCAGATTGCGCGCCGCCTCGAACACCACGTCGCCGCCGCGCCCGCCATCGCCGCCGTCGGGTCCGCCGAACTCGATGAACTTCTCGCGCCGGAAACCGACGCAACCGTTGCCGCCGTCGCCCGCGCGTATGTAGATCTTGGCCTGGTCGAGGAACTTCATGACGTCATCTATACCTGTTTCGCCGGTCGTTCTGACCCGAAAATTGCGCCAATAAAAAAGGAGACGGGCGACCCGTCTCCTTACTGCATCACGGGACCGCCGGCCTGAATGCCAGCGGTCTAAGTGACCGCTGGCTATTATTCCGGCATCGGGTCCACGGATACGTACACCCGGCCCTTGGACGAGGTGTGGAAGCTGACCTTGCCGGGGGTGAGGGCGAAAATCGTGAAGTCGCGGCCCAGGCCCACGTTCTTGCCGGGATGCCACTGGGTACCGCGCTGACGCACGATGATGTTGCCCGGGATCACCGCCTGGCCGCCGAACTTCTTGATGCCAAGGCGTTTGCCAATGGTATCGCGACCGTTCTTGGACGAGCCGCCGGATTTCTTATGCGCCATTGCTCTATATCCTTATATCGCGCCAATTACGCGCTGGTTTGCTCTAGGCGCCTACTGCCGTGATCTTCACCAGCGTCAGGTGCTGGCGGTGACCGGTGCGGCGGCGGTAGTGCTTGCGGCGGCGCTTCTTGAAAATGATCTTCTTGTCGTCGCGGAACTGGCGGATGACCTCGCCTGTGACCGTGGCGTTGGCGACGCGCGGCGTTCCCACCTGGGTGCCCAGGATCAACACCTCGTCGAACACGATGGCCGATCCGGCCTCGCCAGCGAGCTTTTCAATAGCAATCACATCGTCTTTGACGACGCGATACTGTTTGCCGCCGGTCTTGATTACTGCGAACATGGCCGTCAGACCTCAGGTCGTTAAACGAAAACAGCGGGTTAGCCACATCTCTCGACGGGGCGGCCCGCTCGGAGCCGCGTCAATATACTGGGGCTGTGCTCGAGTCAATGCCGCGGCCCGGGCTGTGACCCGATTTTCGGCCCAGGCACCGGCCCCGCCGGCAGGGATTTCATGCAGATTTACCAACTTCTTAGTGGCCAAATCCTTAACAGGCGGGCCGCCAGGGCATCGGCCAGAGGGTGATTATGGCCGCACCCGGTTCAGCCGAGGCTATCCCTCTGCCACCCGCGGCGGAACGTCTCAGCCCCGCCGAAGTCGAACGCCTCAGCCAGGCGGCCCGGCTCTTGCGCAAGGCCGAACGGCCGGTGCGCATCCTGCGTGCGGTGGCCTGGCCGGCCGAAGTGGCCGAGGGGTTCATGGCCGCGGGCGGTCGCGAGCTTCCCAAGGTCGTCTACACCCCCCTCGATCCCAAACCGGTCCATGAAGGCGTGGCCGCGGCCCGCGCCCTGGTTGACGGCAGCGGCCCGGTTCACGTCTGGCTACACCGGGTCGCCGACGTCATCGCAACCGGCGCCGACATGCTGGCAGCTCTGGGGACACCGGCGTTCCATCGCCATTCGGTCACGCTTTACGGTTCGCCCCAGACCGAGCTGCTGGGCTGCGACGTGCGGCCTCTGGATCTGGCGCGCACCCTCGACTCCGTTCTGGGCGCCTTCACCGATCTCGACGTGACCCTCAACAGCGGCCAAATGCCGACCTACACCGCCGAGGAATTGGCGGCGCGCATGCGTCCGGTGCTCGCCCGCCATCTCAACGGCGAAGCGCCTGAGGTGCAAGTGTTGGCCCATCTTTCGGCCAAGGCTCTTGCCGGACCGAAATACATACGGCTGCGGGCCGACGCGGCGTTTTCTGATCGCGATCTCTATCAGTTGGTTCAGCACGAGGCCCTGGTCCACGTGGGCACGTCCCTCAACGGCGCAGCGCAGGAAGCGTTCCCCATCCTTGCCGCCGGTCACGCCGGCACCACCCGCACCCAGGAAGGCCTCGCCGTGTTCGCCGAGTTGATCTCCGGGGCCATGGACCCGAACCGGCTCATGCGTCTCGCCGACCGGGTGATCGCCATCCAGATGGCCATGGACGGCGCCGATTTCCTCGAACTCTACCGCTTCTTCGGCGAGCGCACCCACAACCCCACCGAGGCCTTCGAGAACGCGCGGCGCGTGGTCCGCGGCGGCGTGCTCACCGGCGGTGCGCCCTTCACCAAGGACTCGGTCTATCTGGAAGGGCTGGTGAAGGTGCACAACTTCCTGCGCATCGCCGTGCAGGAAACGCGGGTGGACTGCATCCGCCTTCTGTTCGCGGGCAAACTCGATATCGAGGACATGCCCGCCATGACGACGCTCGCGGCCCACGGGCTATGCGTGGCGCCGCGCTTTCTGCCGCCATGGGCCAGTGACTTGCGCTTCCTGGTGTCCTATATCGCCTATTCGTCGTTCCTCAACCGCATGAACCTGGAGCGCGTGCGCGGGCATTACAAAGAAATGCTCAGCATGTGCGTGAAGCCGGGGGCGATGGGGAGCTGAATCGTCTCCTCCGCTTTTCCCTATCGCCCAAGGAAAGTCACAGTGACTACCCCGCCTAACCGATCATCGGTGTTCACGCGCTCGCCCCTGTGGAAGACGTTCCTCATCTTTCTCGGGCCGATGATTCTAAGCAACGTGCTCCAATCCTTGTCGGGCACGATCAACAGCATATTTCTCGGCCGTATGATCGGCGTGAACGCGCTGGCATCGGTATCGGGTTTCTTTCCCGTGCTGTTCTTCTTTGTTTCATTCGTCATCGGTTTCGGAAGCGGCGGAACCGTGCTGATCGGCCAGGCTTACGGCGCGAAGGATCTGGAAAAAGTCAAAGCGATTGCGGGCACCGCGCTTTCATTCGGTACGATCATCGGCCTGATGGTCGCCGTCTTCGGCGGACTATTCGCAAGACCGCTGCTCATCATGGTGGGAACGCCGGAGAACATTCTCGGCAGCGCGGTGGAATACGGACGTATTCTACTGATCGCATCCCCACTCTTGTTTCTCTTCATGCTTTCAACATTCATGATGCGCGGCGTCGGCGACACCGTGACACCGCTCATCGCGCTGGTGGTCCAGATCGTGATCGGGCTTATCGCCACGCCGGCCCTGATCCAAGGATGGGGCGGGCTTCCCAAGCTGGGGGTGACGAGCGCCGCCTATGCAGGCATCCTGTCATGGGTTCTTACATTGGCCATGCTGGTCGTCTATCTCCGCCGCATGCGCCATCCCATGGCGCCGGACTATGCACTTCTGCGCCACTTCTGGATCGACTGGAAGATTCTCAAAACGGTGCTGCGTATCGCCATCCCGACGTCTCTGCAGATGGTCCTGCTGTCCATCGCCGAGGCCGCGGTGCTGCGTTTTGTGAATGGGTTCGGCTCCAATGCCACGGCCGCCTACGGCACGGTCAACCAGGTCGTCAGCTATATTCAGTTTCCGTCCATGTCGGTGGCGATGACGGCGTCGATCTTTGCCGCGCAAGCCATCGGCGGCGGTAACATGGGTCGGCTCCGCACTATTACGCGCACCGGGATATATCTCAGTCTCATATTGACCGGCGTGCTGGTGATCGTCGGTTATCTGTTCTCACGGACCCTGATCGGCTTCTTTGTGAAAGATCCGGCGGTCATCGAACTCGCGCAAAGGCTGCTGCACATCACGCTGTGGAGTTATCTTGTGTTCGGATGCTCCGCCTTGGTGGCAGGCGTCATGCGGGCCAGCGGCACGGTTTTGGTGCCGTCAGCGATTTCCATCTTTTCGATCCTGGGGATTGAGGTGCCGGTGGCCTATCTTCTCAGCGGCAAAATCGGCATAGAAGGAATCTGGATCGCCTATCCGGTCGCCTTTGTCGCCATGCTGGCCATGCAGACGACGTACTACAAACTGGTCTGGAAAAAGAAAACCATCCAAAGGCTTGTTTAGGCCCGTTTCCGCCGACGATAGACCGCCCGGCGGCTATTTCCCGAACCACTGCCGGCCGGGTCGGGTGTAGAGCAGATACAGCGCGTACATCTGTAGGCCGAAGTCGGGGACATCGGCCAAGAAGTCCGCAACGCTGGCGTCGGTCTGTCCGGCTGCTGCCCATAGCGCTTCAAGAATGAAACTGACGAGAACGGTCCGCCGTGCCCAGGTTTTACCGGCGCCGATCTTGATCACCACCCACGCCATCGAGGCGCCTGCCAGTCCATACCCGGCGACGATCGTGGTCCGCAGTGTCTCCGGCGGCACCTCGATGATGGACTGGAACTGGTCGGTGATCGCCTTGTCCGACCCGGAGCCGCCGACCAGGGTCTGGTATATGCCGAACAGACAGATCCACGCCGTCCAGGCCCACAGGGCCCATTCGGCATGATCGATGGTCGCCGGTTTGTCGGGTTTCACGTGAGACGTGAGATTGCTTGCTTCTTTTCGCGATTCATCAATGGGCACTCATCATACACGTCCGCCTTCATTTATGGTCGAAACGAAATCATAGGTTTTATAATGGCGCGAAGCACCGCTCGGGTCAAAGACCTGGGATTGACATCGCCTTGTGTCGCAAGCTAATGCGAGCCGCTCCGCAGTTACATATTGTCGCGAACCCCGCCAGAAAATAACCGTGCGGGGAACGACGCGAAGCGGGTTGGGTTTTTGCCGTATCCTGGTGATGTGGGCATGTCAGATATAGGTTTCAAGGATCTCCATTGCCTGATCGTCGATGACGAGCCGGCCTTTCTTCACACGTTCGAGGCCATGCTTCGCGCGGTTGGGGTTGGCAAGGTCACGCGCGGACAGACGGGTTCCGATGCGCTCATGGCGCTGGTCAACGCGCCGCGACCGGTCGACGTCATTATGTGCGATTTGAATATGCCCTATGGCAACGGCCTTCAACTTTTGAAGGCGATCAGAACCGGGCAGGTCAAGACGCAGAGGCTCGATACCTGCTTTATTCTGGTGTCGTCCCTCGCTTCCCCCGAGCCCGTCAGAACCGCGGCGGGTCTGGACGTGAGCGGTTACCTGATCAAGCCGCTCTCAACGGAAAAGGTACGCACGGCCATCGTCAAGGGACGCAGCAAGCACTTTGCCGTCGATCCCAGGCGCTACTCTCAGGTTTTCGTCACCGAAAGCGTGTTGTAGTCCATCGCCACCGGCCCACCGAGGACGGCCTCGAGTTCGGTCGTATGTTCGTCCGGCGGTGTGGGTTGATGACGCGACTCCTGCGCCAAAACTTTCGTCAGAACCAACCACGCAATGGCGCCGCATGTCGCGCCGGCCATGGCAATGCCGATAAACACGCCATGAATCTGCCCAAGCCATTGGCCGAGCAATGCGAACGGCACCAGCACACCCACAGTTCGCGTAAGACCAATGGCCGCGGCCGGAAGCGGGCGGTGGAGCGCGTTCATGGTCTGTGAGGCGATGATGACCAGGCCGGAAAGGGCGTAGCTCAGGGATACAACCCGCAGATAGTAGCTCGCCAGAGCACTCACGTTGGCGTCCTTGGTGAAATGCCCCACGATTTCCGGGGCGGCCAACATCGTGATCACGATCATGCATAGACCAACCGTAACGCAGAATTTTATGGCGATGCCGACCGCTTCGCGCACGCGGTCCATGCGGCCGGCGCCGGCATTCTGGCCGACAAAGGCGGGCAACGCGCCGGCTACGGCCCAGAGATAAATGGACGTCAACGACTCGATGCGCGACCCAACGCCGTAAGCCGCCACCGCCAAGGTGCCCGAGAGAGCGATGATCTTGGTGACGACGGCCGCGGAGATGGGCATGACCAGTTGTGTCGCCGTCGACGGTAGCCCGATATGCAAAAGCTTTTTCCATGAGTTGCGCAGGCGCGCCGGGCTGAATGAGATTGGTGCCAGGGCATGAAAGCGGAAGTGCAACGCCGACAGCACGCCGACCAGGGAAAGCGCGCGCGCAAGAATGTTCGAGACGACGGCTCCGCGAATACCGAGAGCCGGAATCACGCCCCATCCGAAAATAAGAATCGGGTCCAAGAGCACGTTTGTCACGGACATGACCAATGTAATAAGGCTCGGCGTGCGGGTGTCGCCGTGAGCACGGAGGATGCTCTGTCCCAACTGGGGAATGATCTGCAGCAAAATGCCGATATACCATATGTGCATGTACTGCTTGATCAACGGCATGACCTCGCCGTCGGCGCCAAGCAATGTGAATAGCGGATCAATGGTCGCGTAGCCCGTCACCGAGAGCACGAGCACAAAGCTCAGGCCCAGCAAAATACTGTCGGTTCCCAGGGCCCGTATGCCCTCATGGTCGTCTTCGCCCACCGCGCGGGCAATCACCGCCACGACCCCGTTGCTCAAGCCCAGGGAAATGGCACTCAAGGTCAGCACAATCGGGAACGTGAAGCTCAGGGCGGCAAGTGGCTTGGCGCCCAGGCGGGCGACAAAATAGATATCCACCAGCCCGATCGCCATGACTGCAATCACGCTGAGTGCAAGGAAGGAGCCAAGGCTGACAAGATGCCGCCCGATGGAGCCTTCCGCCAAATTCACGCCACGTCGGCGGCCGCGATTTTGCTTTTGTGTTGACGAAGAAGCCGTGGACTCGCCCCGGCGACGCCGTGCACCTAAGAAATCCATAACGTCGCCAATCTCCACTCCCTCAAATTCTCAACCGCCATTTCCGGAAGATCACTTTTCCGGGACGTGCGCTAGAACGGTTTCGCGATCACCATGGCGACGATAACGATCATCAGCAACGTCGGCACTTCGTTTACGATCCGGTAGAAACGCGGCGACTTGGTGTTGGCGCCGGTGGCGAACTTGCGCGTCCAGCTCTCCATGGCGCCGTGGGCGCCGAACAGGCCAAGGACACAGACGAGTTTCACCGGCATCCACGCCATTGACCAATCCACCACGCCCGGCGCAGAAATCAACGCGCCGCCTGTAAGCAGAACGACCACGGATGCGGGCCGCATGATGAATGTCAACAACCGTCGCTCCATGGTCGCGAGCAGGGTCGCGGTTTCCGATCCGGCGGCAACACCCGCATGGTAGACGAACAGGCGCGGCAGATAGAGCAACCCCGCCATCCACGAGATGACAGCGACGACGTGCAGGGCTTTGATCCAGAGAAACATGGGGTCTCACCACTTGACGATCGGCGGCATACTCATCAGGTAGGCCTCCGGGTTGGCCTCGGTCACGAAGCCGAAGCGCGTGCCGCGATCGTACACAAGATTGAATTCCACGTATCGTCCCCGTTTCAGCAACAGCTTGTCCCGGTCCGCGTCGGTGTAGGGCAGGTTCATGCGTCGCGCCACGATTTTAGGATAGATGGCGAGAAAGGCTTCGCCCACGGCCCGGACGAAGGCCCAGTCGCGGTCGCCGTCGCCGCTGTTGAGGTCGTCGAAGAAGATGCCGCCAACCCCGCGTGGTTCCTTGCGGTGAGGCAGGTAGAAGTATTTGTCGCACCAGGCTTTGTATTCGTCGTAGGCGTCGGGCCGGTAGGCCTCGCAGGCGCCTTTCAAGGCGGCGTGAAAATCCGCCGTGTCCTCGGCGAAAGGAAAGGTGGGCGTGAGGTCGGCACCGCCGCCGAACCATCCTTTGCTCGTTGTCATGCAGCGCAAATTCATGTGCACGATGGGCACAAACGGATTGGTCATATGGGCCACCAGCGAGATGCCGCAGGCCGTGAAACGGCCCTCGGATTCCTTGGCGCCGGGCATCTGGCTCATGCCCGCGTCGGACAAGGTGCCCCACACATTGCTGAAGTTGACGCCCACCTTCTCGAACACGCCGCCACGCATGACGCGCATTTCACCATCGCCTTTGAGACGGTCGGTGTCGGGACGTGTCCACGGTGTACAGGTGAATGTATGGCCGGGGTCCAACGTCTCGAACGCCGCCGTGATTCGCGCCTGAAGGTCTCGGAAATGGGCGGCGGCGACGGTCTGGGCGAACGCGCCCGTTCCCGGCTTTGCGGCAAGGGTGTCGACAGTTTGAGCGGTCATGGCCTGCCCTCGGTTCGGGAATGAACGTGATCGACGAGGCGGGCGACGGCATCGGGGTCGGTTTCCGGCCATATGCCGTGACCGAGATTGAAGATATGCCCGCCACCGGGACCGGCGTCAGCCAATACATCATCGATGCGCCGCTTCAGGACTTCCGGCGGAGCGAACAGGGAGGCGGGGTCCAGATTGCCCTGAACGGTTTTACCTTTGCCCAGCACGGTGCGGGCCTGCGCCAGGGAGCCGCGCCAGTCCAAGCCCACCACCTGCACGTCGAGACCAGCGATGAGATCGAGCACGGTCCAGCAGTTGTTGGCGAAGTAGATCAACGGCACATCCAGGTCTTTGAGCTTGGACACCAGGCGTTGCACGGACGGCAGGGCGATGCGGGCGAAATCGCCGCGCCCAAGCAATCCTCCCCAGGATTCGAACAGCATGAGGGCCTGGGCACCTGCTTCCGCTTGGGCGCGCAGATAGGCGGCGGTGGAGTCGGCGAGGTGATCAAGCAACGCCGCAGTGACTTCCGGCTCGGACTGCACGAAAGCACGGGCGGTGGCGAACTCCTTGGACGGCTTGCCGGATACCAGATAGCTCAGCACCGTGAAGGGCGATCCGGCGAAGCCGATGAGCGCCACATGCGGCGGCAATTCCGCCCGCACCATGCGCACGGTTTCGAGCACGTAGGGCACGTCCCGTTCCGGTACCAGGGGACGGAGTTTGGCCACATCCTTCAGGGTGCGGATGGGATGGGCGATCACCGGGCCCGGCGCATATGTCAGATCGACGCCCATGCCTTCCACGGGCACCATGATGTCGCTGAACAGAATCGCCGCATCCAGATTGAAGCGTCGCACGGGCTGCAGTGTCACCTCCGCCGCCAGGTCGGGCGTGCGGGTGAGGGCGCCGAACTCCGTCTTGGACCGCACGCGGCGATATTCCGGCAGATAGCGTCCGGCCTGGCGCATGATCCACACCGGCGTATGGGGTGTCGCCTCGCCACGGGCGGCGGCGATCAAGGGCGGCGTCTGAACCTTGGCCTTTGTCAGGGCACTCATTGCATCAGGCCTTTCGCGAAGCGGGGGGAGTTGAGTTGCGGGCGGCAAGCGCCGCGACGGTGACAGCCGCAAGGGCGTCGAGAGAGCTCGGCCGGGCCACGGTCGTGACCGTCAGACCGTTGCGCTCCAAGGCCTCGGCCGTGGTCGCGCCGATGGCGGCGACAACCAGACCGTTGATCTTGGTGAAGGACTCATTTTTCAAAGCATCATGGAGACGATCGACGGCGGACGGGCTGGCGAAAGTCACCGCGTCCACGGCGCCCTTGGCGAGAAGTCCGCGCCATGTTTCCACCGGTCCGGTGACATCCGTGAGGCGGTAGGCTTCCACTTGATCCACTTCCAGGCCGGCCTGGCGCAATTGGCGCGACAATGTGGGCAGGGCATCGGCGCTGGCGGGAAACAGCACGCGCTGGGCGCTGTGTCTTTGCGCGAGCAGCGCGGTGGCCAGATGTTCGGCCCCGGCCTGAGCGGGAACCAAATCCACCGGCCATTCCGCCCGGCGCAACCGCCCCGCCGTTGCCGTGCCTACCGCCGCCACCCGGGCGTGGGACGGCGGCGTGGTGCGCTCACGCAAAACCGCATCCACCGCCGCGGCGCTGGAGAACACAATCCAGTCGTAGTCGTCCAGATTCCGCAGGGCCACGCGCAACGGCGCGGGGTCGCTGGCGGCGACGACGGAGGCCACCTGCCAATGCAACACGTTCTGTCCGGCCTTGCGCAGCGCGCGCGTCAACGGACCATCCTCGCCCTCGGGTCGCGTAACGACAATGGTGGAGGGTGCGCGTGTCGTGGTCATGGCGCGCTTTTGATCGTCAGTACCGGCATGGTCGCCAATGCGCGCCGCGCATCGCCACGCAACAACGCCTCGGCGACGGCGATGCCCAGCTTTTCCGGCTCGGAGATTGGGCCCTGGTTCTCGGCGGCCACGGTGAACGTGCCGTCCAACGAACAGACTTCCGCGCTTAATTTCAGGGTGTCGCCAGTGATATGGCCGTGGGCGCCAAGAGGAACCTGGCATCCGCCTTCCACATGGCGCAGCAGGGCGCGTTCCGCACGTACAGCGATCCGCGTGACGGGATGATCGAGCGCACTTATCCAACGGATGGTGCGGCTATCGTTGCTACGCGTCATTACGGCGATGGCGCCTTGCGCCACTGCCGGCGGAAAAGTCTCCATGGGAAGATAAGACGCAATACGCGCGGCGAGGCCGAGGCGTTTCAGACCGGCGGCGGCGAGGACGATGGCGTCGTAAGCGCCATCGTCTAGTTTGCTAAGGCGCGTCGGCACGTTGCCGCGCAGATCACGATGAACCAGATCCGGTCGCCAGCGGGCGACAAACGCCCGGCGGCGCAGGCTGCTGGTGCCGATGCTCGCGCCACGGGGCAACGCGTTGGGATCAAGACCCTTGCCTACCACCAAGGCATCGCGGGGGTCTTCCCGTTCCAAAACGGCGGTAATGACAAGGTTGTCGCCGGGCGCGGTGGGCAAGTCCTTCAAGCTGTGAACCGCGAGGTCGATCCGTTGGTCGATCAGGGCGCGGTCCAACTCAGCGGTGAAGAAACCTTTGCCCGCGGTCGCCCACAAAGGAATATCGGTTACCGCGTCGCCGGTGGTTTTGATCTCCACGATTTCCACGGGCGGCGCTCCGGGGATGCGCGCGATGGCGGCGGCCACATGGCGCGCCTGCCATAAGGCGAGCGCGGACGCTCGCGTGCCCAGGCGCAAGGGGGCGTCGGTCATGGCTCCGAGCCTTCCGGCAGAAAGCGATAGCCAACGCCACGCACGGTGATGAAGTGACGGGGCGTCTGCTGCTCCCGTTCAAACACCTTGCGCAGACGCAGGATGAAATTGTCCACGGTGCGCGTGGACGGATAAACATCCATGCCCCACACGCGTTCGATGAGGTCTTCCCGGGCGATTACCTCGCCGGGACGTTCGGCAAGCACCTTGAGGATCATGGCTTCCTTTTCCGTGAGATCGTGGGTGCTGCCGTCCCAGGACTTGGCGTTGAAGCTACGGAAATCCACTTCGTTGCCGCCGAACTTCAGCACCGGACCAGCGGCGGTGGCCACCGAACTCCGATACCACTCCCAACGCCGAAGAATGGCTTTGATCCGGAGCAGGAATTCCTCCAGATGAAACGGCTTGGTGAGATAGTCGTCGCCGCCGGCTTCGAGTCCCCGCACCCGGTCGTCGGGCTCGCCGCGCGCGGTCAGGAACAGCACCGGTGTTTTCTTGCCCTCGCCGCGCAAGGTCGCGCACAGTTCAAGTCCGCTCATGCGCGGCAGCATCACGTCGAGAATGAGCAAGTCGTGATCGGCGTTGCGCGCGCGCGCGAGGCCCGTGAGGCCGTCTTGAACAAGCTCGATCTCGTAACCTTCGGCGCGCAGGTTCTCCACCATCCCCCGCGCCAGGGGCAGGTCGTCTTCGACCAGCAGAATGCGGTTTGGCGCCGGAAGGCTCACGCGGATGCTCCCTCATCCCCGACGGCATCACCTATAGCTTGCGGCCACGTGACGGTGAATGTGGCGCCCCGTCCGGGCCCCGCGCTGGAGGCGCTCACCCGGCCGTGTTCGAAGTGCATGATCCGGCGCACGATGAAAAGACCAAGCCCGGTACCGGTACTGGACACCTGATCGCCGGTCTCGATGCGCTGGAATTTCTCGAACAGCCGCCGGCCGTCTTCCGCAGTAAAGCCGGTGCCATTATCCTTCACCAGGACGTCGATCCCGTCGCGATCGGATTTGGCGCTGACGACGACCTTGCCGCCGGTCCGAGCGGTCGCGGCGATGGCATTCTCCAGAAGATTACGTAAAACGTTCTCCACCGCCAGGGGGTCGGCATGGATCGCCAGGCCGGCGGGAACTTCCGCCTGTAATGTGACATTGTGTTTTTGCGCCATGTCCATGACGCGTGAAACGACGTTATCGACGGCGGCGGCAAGTTCGATCCGGGTGTTGTGAAAAATCACGCGGCCGCGATTGAGGCGGGCGCTGTCCAGGATCTTGGTGACCATGCCTTCGAGCCGGGACAGATCGTCGAGCATCCGCTGTGCGAGTTGCTGGGCGTATTCCGGCGGCGGCTGGCGCTTGACCAAAGTCTCGACCGACAGACGTAGACTGGCGAGCGGCGTCTTGAACTGATGGGAGACGTGGGCGAGGAAATTGTCCTGCTGGCGACGCACCTCGCGCTCCTCGTGTAGGCCGCGCCAGAGAATCGCGATGCAGGCCGCCAGCACGCATAGAAAGAAACCGCTTTCCCATATGTACTGCGTGATGTGTTTCTGGCGGCCATCTTCCAGAGCAGTGACGGCTTCCGGCGCGATGATAAGATTGCCGTCGCCGTCCGCCTCGATATGGGGAAACAGGACATGAATTGCCTCGGTGCTCATGCCCGTGGCGGCGAGCCGCCGCGCGGCAACCGCGTCATCCACGTAGAGCGCATGGACGCGTTCCATATTCTGCCGTGCGTAATTGGCCTGGTCCCACATCCACCAGCACACCTGCACCACGGAAATGACGAGCAGGGCAATGATCGTTGGGCGCAGCAGCCGGCCGGAGCCGGGAAAAACACGCGTCACCATCACGACTTCTCCCCGGTTGCCGCGTCATCAAGCGCCGCGCGAAAAGCCTCGGTAAAGCTCTCGATATGTTGCGGCGTGTGGGCCAACGACAGGAAGAATACTTCGTATGCCGACGGCGCGACATACATCCCGCGATCAAGCAGGCCGCGAAAAACCGGCGCGAACCGCGTGCCGCAGGCGGAGTCCACCGCGGCGGCGGAACGGGGCGCCGGCCCTTTCTGGAAAAAGAACCACAGCAGGGAGCCGAGGCGGATCTGGCCCACGGGCAGAGGGGCATTGGCCAGGATCGGCGCCATCTTCCGCTCCAGCAGGGCGCCCAGGTCCTCGAGCCGGGCCCAAGCCGACTCGCGGCTCAGGACGGCCAGGGTTGCCGCGCCCGCCGCCATGGCCACCGGATTCCCGGACAATGTGCCGGCCTGATAAACGGTGCCTTGGGGTGCGATGTTGGCCATGATCGACCGCGCGCCGCCAAAGGCGCCCACGGGCAGGCCGCCGCCGATGATCTTGCCGAAGGTGGCGAGATCCGGGGTAATACCGTACAGGGCCGCGGCGCCGCCCGCGCCCACGCGAAATCCCGAGATCACTTCGTCGAAGATCAACAGCGCGCCGGCCGCCTTGGTGTGGGCACGCAACGCGGCCAGGAATTCCTTGCGCTGAATCAGCAGGCCGTGGTTGGCGGGAATCGGTTCGATGATCACCGCGGCGATGCGCGTGCCCTCGGCGGCGAACAAGGCGGCAAGGCTTGCTTCGTCGTCCAAGGGCAGTACGCGCGTGAGTTCGGCGAAAGCCTTGGGCACGCCGGCGGAGGACGGATTGCCCAAGGTCGCGAGCCCCGAGCCCGCGCTCACCAACAGATGGTCGGCGTGGCCGTGATAGCATCCGGCGAACTTGACGATGAGATCGCGCCCGGTCACGCCCCGGGCCAGTCGTATGGCGCTCATGGTGGCTTCCGTGCCCGAGGAGACGAAGCGCACCTGTTCGAGACCGGGATAGGCGCCGATCACGGCTTCGGCCAGGGCGATCTCGCGTTTGCATGGCGCGCCGAAGGTGAGTCCACCCGCGCTTGCTTCCCTGACGGCCTCGACCACTTCCGGATGGGCATGGCCCAGAATCAACGGACCCCACGAGCCGACGAAATCCACATAGCTGTTGTCGTCTTCATCCCAGATGGTCGCGCCTTGACCACGGGCGATGAACAGCGGCTCGCCACCCACGGCGCCAAAGGCGCGCACAGGTGAATTCACGCCGCCGGGGATGGAACGGCAGGCGCGTTCATAAAGCGCGCGGCTTTTGGCGTGGTTGATCATGGTCTCGGCTCCGAAGGGGACGGTGATTGCGCGGTGGAATCTGCGTCCGCGCCGGTTGCGGAATCGGCGGCGGGCAGACTCTCCGTCAGGCCGCGCAGGAATACATTGACGGCGGCCGGTTCGCCATGGGTCGCAAGGGCGCGCACACCCGCCAAGGTCGTATGCAAAAACCGCCGCGCCATGAGATCGGCCCACTGCTGCAGGCGCTGTTGGTCCATGGCATCGGTCACGGCGCCGCCGAGTTCTTTTTCAATGCTGGCCTTGGCGACGGACTGATAGTGGGCGATGACATCGCGGATCGCCGGCCCGGCCTGGCGCAGAGCCATCTCACCGCGCAGCCGATCCAAATGCCGGTCGACGATTTCCCGCGCCGTGGCCATTTCCGGCTGCTCTACGTCGGTATTGGCCCGCGCCTCGTCGATCAGGTGATCCATCCCCATGAGACGCACGCCGGGCACATCCGCTGCCGCCGGATCGACGTTGGCCGGTACGCCGAAGTCGATGACGAGCAAGTTCCTCTGCGCGACGGCCCACGACGCCACATCAGTGGCGGTGAGCACCACGTCTTGTCCACCGGTCGCCGCCAGAATCGCATCGAACGGCCCTGGGTGACGCTTCAGGGCGTCGAAGGTCATGGCCGCGGCACCCACTTCGTCGGCTAAGGTCGTAGCCGTCGCCATGGTGCGGCTGGTGACCACGAGCCGATGACCGGCGTCGCGCAGCACATGGGCGCAGCGGCGGGTCATGGGCGAAACGCCGAGCAGAACAACGGTGCCATGTCGACCATCCAGATGTGCAGCGACTTGCGCCAAGGCTCCGTCGCTGAGGGACATGACGCCGATCTGCCGGCTGATGAAGGTTTGAACCTCGCTCGCGGTCTTGAGGGCGTCGGCGAACAGCCGGTCGAGGATCGGGCCGCTGGTACCCGCGCGCCGCGCCGACAGCCATGCCGCGCGGACTTGGGTGCGGATTTCCGGCTCGCCACGCCGGGCGGAATCAAGGCCCGACGCCACCAGCAGCAGATGCTCGGCGGCGCCGTCGCCCTGCCAGGCCCGCAGCATGCGGCTTTCCGCCGCGGTGTGGCCGGTGTCCTGCAAAACCTTGGCGAGGCGCGAGCGATAGGTTTCGGCCGAGGTTGCCTCGTCCCCTGCGAGGATGAACTCGATCCGATTGCATGTGCCGATGTATGCAAGCTCAGGCGTGCCGATGGTCGCCGCGATCTGCGGCAGGCGCGTTTCCACCTCGTCCTTGGGCAAGGCGTATTCGCCCAGGGCGGCGACCGTGGCATGGCGATAGGACGCGCCGATGATGACCAGACGTTCCATGGCCGTTGGTTACCATAAGAATCGTCGAATGCGTGTCACAGCCGTGTCATGGGGCGCCAATTTTTAGGCGCGCGAAACTGGGGCATGGGTCATATTCTGGCGCCCAAAGCGGATGGCTACATTCAAGGAAGCCAATGGCTACCGACCGGCTCGCGATCGTGATTTTCAACCTCGGCGGGCCTGATGGCCCGGCGGCCGTACGCCCGTTCCTGTTCAATCTTTTCAACGATCCTTACATCATCGATCTTCCGGCACCGCTGCGCTGGCTTCTGGCACAGGCGATTTCCATGACCCGCGCGCCCAAGTCACGGCGCTATTACGCGGCGCTGGGCGGCGGCTCGCCTTTATTGGCCGAGACGCGCGCGCAGGCCGTCGCGTTGGAAGCCGCCGCTGCGTCGCTTGCCGACACCGTGAAGGTCTTTACCTTCATGCGCTATTGGCATCCCTTTGCCCGCGAAACCGTGGCCGAAGTGAAGGCATTTCAGCCCACGCGTGTGGTGATGCTGCCGCTTTATCCTCAATTCTCGACCTCCACCACGGCCACGTCGCTCGCCGTGTTCGCGCGAGAAGCGCGGCGGCAAGGACTCGATGCGTCTGTGGACACCATCTGCTGCTATCCAACCGACGATGGTTTTGTCGGCACTGTCGTCGACAAATTGCGCGCCGCCTGCGTCAATCGAAACGATACGCCGCGCATTGTGTTCTGTGCCCATGGCTTGCCGCTCAAAACAATTGCCGCGGGCGACCCATATCAATGGCAGGTGGAAAGCACCGTGGCGGCAGTTGTGGCGCGTGCTGCGATTCCTGGCCCGGACTGGGTGCTGTCCTACCAAAGCCGGGTCGGTCCGCTGGAATGGTTGGGGCCGTCGGTCGAGGCGGAAATTCAGCGCGCCGGCCGTGATCGCAAGCCGGTGGTGGTGGTGCCTATCGCGTTCGTTTCGGAACATGTGGAGACCCTGTTCGAGCTGGATGTCACCATGCGCGATCTGGCGCGGGAGTCGGGCGTGCCCCGGTTCGAGCGCCTGCCCACGGCGCGAACAGACTCGGCTTTTATGGCCGGGCTGGTGGAGCTGATTCGCTGCGCGCGGGGCCGGGGCCTATGTTCCGGGCGGGCGTCGTCTGGGGCGGGCGGGCGCCTTTGTCCGGGTACATATAGTAAGTGCCCGGTTGGGGCGGCTGATCACATTTAAGGCGCGCCACATATTAGATTAGAGGGCAGTGCCCGCCGGGTGTAGGGAAGCTATCCGGCCCGGCCCCCAAATTCCCTTGCCGTGCCGATTGTGGCTCCGATGTTGCGTCCAGGGGGGCGGTTCGGTTAGGTTCCGCCGCCTTCATGAGGCCGACCGGAGAGGTGACAGAGTGGTCGATCGTGCCGGTCTCGAAAACCGGTGTGCCCGCAAGGGTACCGTGGGTTCGAATCCCACCCTCTCCGCCATGTTCTCCGGCCCGGAGACATGGGTAACGGAACGTACCGGAGACATAGGTGACACCCTTAACCGAAGGGGGTGTCGATGGGCTGCAAGGTCCTTTGCTCCAGGTCGATACAGCCGAGATCATGGTGCATGAAGATGACGAGCCAAATGCCGCCGTCGACTTCTTTGATTCCGACCCTCTGGCCTGCGAATACGAGCGAGAGATTGATCTTCTTCTTGTGCAGGCGGATACGGCCTCAGACCACCCGAACCCAACGTTACCCTCGCCCGGTGGACAGACTAAGCATCCGAAATTCGAGCGGAGCGTATGTCTTCGTGACGACACAATCGGCGGTTAGGCCAAGTCGTTTCGACTAAAATCCGTATTGGCCGGTTGATCGCGATGCAGACTTATAAACCGGCCGACGATGTCGTATTAGGCGTATGGGGTACCACTGTTGGTGCCTTACCCCGCGACTTGACTAAACCATGAGGACGTAACGTGGGAGAGCCCTTCAAAATCGCCATTATCGGCTCCGGTCCCGGGGGCCTGAGCGCGGCGGCGCGGGCGGCGCGCAGCGGGCTAAGCCACGTCCTGCTTGAGCGCACCGACCATGTCTCCGACACCATATATAAGTATCAGAAGGGCAAGTTCGTCATGGCGACGCCTGACATTCTGCCCTTGCGCGCCGAAATTCCCTTTTCCGCCGGCAAGCGGGAAACCATCCTTGCCGCCTGGAACAAAGAGATCGCCGCCCTGGGTGTCAACCTCCGCACCAACGCGGAAGTGACGGCGATCAAAAAGGATGGCGAACGATTTCTGATCAAGCTGGCTGGCGGTGAGGTTGTCGAGGCCCTTAACGTCATTCTGGCCATCGGCCTCCAGGGTAACCTCAACAAAATGCGTTGCGAGGGCGCCGAGTTGCCTCTGGTTCAATATCAGCTCGACGACCCCGATGCCTTCGAGGCGGAAACCATTGTCGTGATCGGTGCCGGCGACGCCGCGATTGAAAACGCGGTCGCCCTGGCGCGCCGGAATACGGTGGTGATCGTCAATCGCCGCGACGAATTTGCCCGTGCCAAGCAAGGCAACCTCACGGCAATCACCGGCGCCATCGAGAAGGACGAAATCCACTGCTACTATAATTCCGCGCCGCTCAAGATCGAACCCGACGCGCTCATCCTGGAGACGGCGGAAGGTCAGGCGCGGGTCGCCTGTGATCGGATTATCGCCCGGCTGGGGGCATCGGCGCCGCGCAAGTTCGTCGAATCCTGCGGCGTCGTCTTTCCCAGCGAAGATCCCTCGGCTCTGCCCGAAGTCAGCAATAAATACGAATCCAATGTTCCCGGGCTCTATATCATCGGCGCGCTGGGCGGCTACCCGCTCATCAAACAGGCCATGAACCAGGGCTATGAGGTGGTGGAATA
>SCTM01000320.1 GCA_004297485.1 Rhodospirillaceae bacterium | reverse complement strand
GGGCTTCGAGCTTGCGGGCGGCCCACGGCTGGACGCTTACCCATATCCTGAACACCCATTGGCATCCTGACCATGCCGGGGGCAATGCCGCCCTGAAGCAGAAATACGGTGTGACGGTCATCGGGCCGCGCGGCGAAGCTGAAAAAATCCCAGGTATTGATCGCGCGATCGGCGAAGGCGAGAGCCTCAGCCTCGGAAGCGTGCCGGTTAAAGTGTTGGACGTGCCGGGACATACCCTGGGTCACATCGCCTACTGGTTCGACACCGAGAATGTGGCGTTCGTCGGCGACACGTTGTTTGCCCTCGGCTGCGGCCGGGTGTTCGAAGGCACCTTCCCGCAAATGTGGAACTCCCTGTCGAAGCTTCTGGCGCTTCCGGACGAAACGCTTGTCTACTGCGCCCATGAATACACGGCGGGCAACGCGGCTTTTGCCGCAACCATCGAGCCCGACAATAAGGAACTGATGGCTCGCATCGAGCGGGTCAAGGAGTTGCGCGCGGCGGGCCAGCCGACAGTTCCGTCGACCATCGGATTGGAGCGGCGGACAAATCCTTTCCTACGGCCAAGCGTGCCCGCGATCCGGGCAAGGCTCCACCTGGAAGATCGCGGCGATGCCGATGTGTTCGCCGAGATGAGAACCCGCAAGGACAACTTTCGCGCATAACAAAGGCCTTAAACACAGCAACCGGCCGGAAAAGTTGCGGGGGGATCAACTGCACCGGAGATTCTTTCTCAAAAGAGTCTTGATCGCCTGGTCGATCGATCGGGCGGATGCGGATTAGAAGGTAAGGGGGGTACGGTTCATATGGCACCAATGACGCGCGCGCTCACGCTATTGCTGTTTTTTGGTCTCTCGGCCTTGCTGTCGGCATGCGCGTCGCCTGATGCCTCGCTCCCAAAGGTGGGGCATGTCTTCATTATCGTTCTCGAGAACGAGGACTACGAGGCGTCCTTTGGCTCCGACTCCCCGGCGAAGTACTTGCAGACACTCGCTCAAAAGGGCGCAACGCTTACCAATTACTATGGGATCGGTCACGCGAGCCTCGACAACTACGTCGCGATGATCAGCGGCCAGGCGCCGAACCCGGCAACGCAGGCCGATTGCCGGACATATTCCGACTTTGTGAGCAAAGGAACAGCCTCAGGCGGTCAGGAGATCGGGACCGGTTGCGTCTATCCGCCGAACGTGGCGACGATTGCCAACCAGCTCGAAGCCAAAGGTCTTTCCTGGAAAGCCTATATGGAGGATATGGGCAACAACCCGAATCGCGAAAGCGCGACATGTGGGCACCCTGTCATCGGCGAACGTGATCGCACCCAATCCGCGGAGAAGGGCGATCAATACGCCGCGCGGCACAATCCGTTCGTCTACTTTCACGGGATTATCGATGGAGCCGCTTGCGCTCATGTTGTGAACGCCCGTGATCTTGTCTCAGACCTTCGAAACACAGATACCACGCCCAATTTCGCATTCATCTCGCCGAATCTGTGTAACGACGGCCATGACGGTGGAACACGCGGGCCATGCGTGGACGGCGCACCGGGCGGCTTGACATCAGCGGATCGTTATCTCGCCGAAATCGTGCCGCAGATTCTCGCCGCGCCGGCCTTCAAGCAGGATGGTCTGCTGATCATCACATTCGATGAGGCCGATCTGGACGGCGATTATGATCCCGTCGCCCATACCTTCAAATTCACTGGTGGCGACGCTACGGCGTGCTGCGGCGAATTGCCGGGCCCCAATATGGACCCGAATACATTGATTTTCGGCACCGTCAGTCAGGGTCCAGGTATTCTCGGACCCGGCGGCGGACGCATCGGCGCGGTGATGCTTTCGCGCTTTATCGCGCCGGGTACGGTGAGCAAGAAGCCCTACAATCATTACAGTTTGTTGCGCAGCCTTGAGGACACCTTCGGCCTCACGCACCTTGGTTATGCTGGTCAAGAGGGCCTTAGGCCATTTGGCGCCGATGTTTTCACGACCCCTGGCGGTTAACGCGGACCCTCGGATGATATTGAAGCACTCGGCGTCCTGGGCCGGGCGATTCATCATGGTGCTGTGTTATACGTGGTTATGCGCAACGACGAACATTGATGTATTGGACGAAGGAGGCATGCCATGACCGTGATTACGGTCGGCGACGCCGAGATCCGGCGAGTCGAAGAAATGCGGATCAGCTCGCCGATGGCGGCCATAACGCAGGACGAGGCCTTTGTCGCCGCGAACAGGCACTGGCTTGTGCCCCGCTTTCTGGGGCCGGACGGGCATTGGGATTTCATATTCCAAAGTTGGATTCTGTTCGTCGACGGCAAAGTCTGCGTGATCGATCCGTGCAACGGCAACGGCCGGCCGCACATGTATCCGATGTTCAACATGCTGGAGACGCCTTATATCGAGCGTTTCGCGGCCAGTGGGGTCAAGCCGGAGGACGTCGACTACGTCTTCTGTACGCATTTGCATCACGATCATTCCGGCTGGAACACGGTGCTCCGGGACGGCCGCTTTGTGCCGACCTTCCCGAATGCCCGCTATATGTTCGTT
>SCTM01000319.1 GCA_004297485.1 Rhodospirillaceae bacterium | reverse complement strand
GAGAGTTGAGCGCGATACAGACGCGCTTGCGCATTCGGGCGTTGACGGCAACATCGAAATGGAATCGGCGCGATGTTCCGTGTGTGGAAGTGCCGCGTTTGCCATCGTGGCGACGGGCCGCGATTATATCTATCACGGAACGGGTGGTTACTTCAGTCAGGTCCGTTGCGACGACTGCGGTCACTTCTATCTAAATCCGCGACCGACAATCGCCGCGCTGCCGCTCATGTATCCGTCTGATTACGGCACGTTCTCGGATCGGTTTCGTGGCGGCGCGAACCTGCTTGCGCGGATAAAAAGGGCAGTGAATTTACGGCGCATTAAGGACGTCGTGGCGGCGCTTCCTGCCGGTGCCAAGGTGCTCGACGTCGGGTGCGGTAACGGTGAGCTTCTCGTGGCACTTCGGCGGGCGCGGCCCGACATTGAAGTGTTCGGTCTCGACTGGTTCTTCCCCGCGAAAACACGCGAGATCCTCGAAGCCCAGGGCATTCACATCATCGAGGCGCCGCTTGAGACGGCCGAACTGCCGGTCTGCACCTTCGACCTCGTCCTGATGCTCCAGATCATTGAACATCTTTGGCAGCCTGAATCCGGCGTGCAGCGGATTGCAGGGGCGCTAGCTCAAGGGGGGCGCCTGTTGATCGAGACGCCAAACACGGACGGCTGGGATCGGCGATTCTTCGCCGACGGCACATGGGGAGGGTACTATTTCCCGAGACACCTTAATCTCTATAATTTCGAACGGATAGCAAGGCTCCTGGCTCATGCCGGGCTTGCCATCGAGCGCCAACGCAATCTGCCCGCGCCGGTGATCTGGTGCTATTCCCTCCAAGGGATCGTTCAGGAACGCCTTGGCTGGAAAGGCCGTCTCGCCAAACTCTTCGATGTGAGGAACCTGCCGCTGCTGGCAGCCTTTGCGGCTCTCGACATCGTGGCCAGCCTCATCGGTGCCTCGACCTCTAATCAGCAGACAGTGGCAATGAAGCCTCGTTAGAAGGAACGCTCGGAATGCGTCCTGCAGCCTGTACGAAGTTTCGAACATCGCCGCTGATGCTAGCGGTCCCGGGTTGCTTTGTAAGCAAGGCCAGCCCGCCACGCTGAGGTCTGCTTGCACCGAGGGCAGACCCGTTCGCCTGCCCATTGGCTCGTAAAGCTTTCCTCGCAACTCAGACATCCGCGAACCTTCGTGGCAGGAACCACGCGCGCTTCAGCTTGGTGTTCCTGGGCCGCGACCATACGGATAGGGCGGCGATGTGGTTCGATCATGGTGAATCACACGCGTTCATGGTGGTTACTACGGGTAAAATCATTTGCAGGCCGCCCACGCGATGATCGGCGGCACCAGGAAGATTGAAACGACGATCGGAGACACAAACCACGATTTCATGAGGCGTCCTTTGAATTGGATAAGCAAATTGTACGGCGGGTCGAGCAGCCAACGCCGGCCGGGCTCGTGGCAGGATCACGCAACGCGGAGACATGCATTGCGCAGATCGGCGATTAGTTAGGTGTTCAGCCACCCGGTCATCTGCAACCTCACGGTCTGCAGTGGGGCTTGGATCACGCGCTGGCGACCGAAGAGGTTGGAAGCGCTATTCTTACGCATTGGTGCCGGACAGTGCTCTCGTTTCTGCCGTGGCGCAAGCGCCAAGACCGTTGGGTTCGCCAATGGCCGCGTGGCGATAAAAGGTGCGCCGGCTTGACTTGCATTCACGTAACTGAACCCATATTTAGGCGACCTCCACGCACATCCGATCGGTGACCGGAGCGCCGGTGTGCACGGACATGGCCGAGGAACCTTTTCCTCGACCGGGGCGCTAATCCGGTATAGGATCAACACCGGTTGCCATTCGGCGCGATCCGCGCTTCGAAGCTGCCTCCGAGCGAGAACCCTGAGCGGGCGCCTGCGGCAGTGTGACTTAAATCCATTCTTGTCTTCTGCCCAAATTGTCGCCGACCCTATTCAGCGGGATTTACGAGGCGGCCGTTCTTGTGCGCGGCCATGGTTCAAGACATTGAACTCTGGCGAGAATTGGATATGTCGAAATTCGTTTAAGGCAGTTGTGCTTGGCACGGGAATCGAGGGACATCATGAGCGGCGACAACAAGATGCAGGCGATGGATGCTCGGCGAAAGTCGGAGGCCAAGCTTGCCCAAAGCCAACTTCAAGATAAAGCCTTCTTCAAAGAGCGTAAGCGTATCGAAGCCGTTAACGCCGAGAAGACCGCGCGCTTGAAAGCCCTGCGTCTGGCGAAGGAAGCTGTCGATCGCGAGGCCAAAGAAAAAGCGGCGGCCGAAGAGGCTGCTCGTCCCCGCAAGACCCGTGCGTCGCGCGGATCCCGGGTCGCGACGGGCAATGCGAGAGGTATCACCTCTGTGGAAGTCGCCCCAGCCGATCCGACAAGTGAGAGCTAATGCCGGGTGACGCGATTAAGCCGTAACGAGGGCAGGTGCCCGTTCCGGCACCTTCTCGCTATTCATGTAGGCATGGGCATCATGTGTCGCGGCATCTGTCGGTAGCCAGGAATGCAGGGGGCCAAGGCGCTGCGGAATTTGTGACTCATAGAATTCCGGAAGCGTTCGATGATCGGCCTCGAAGTAACCGCGAAATTTACGATCCGTCCGCAAAAGATTTAGCACGTCGGCGTGATAGCTGACGCGGCGTGTCGTAACGGCGCGAACGAAATTGAGTCCACGAGCCGTGGTGCCACGGTTCGCCAGTAATCGGCGCCACACAGCTTTTCCCGACCAAGCATGCTGCAGCAAGCTTAAGCTCAGCTGATAGAATTCCGGCCAGGTATAATTGAGCGGACGCACGTTCATTGCCTTATTGCTGTCCAGGAATGGAAAGGGAACCGGCAAGACGCGGCCGCTCCGTTGCAGTCCCAGATTGAGCGAAGCGGCGCGGCCATAGGCGGTGAACAACGAAAAGGCCGGATAGGCTCCCGGCACGAGATCGATGAACCGTTTCGATAGCGCAAATGGCTCCGGACCCATGTCGCTATCGAGGCCGAGAACAAAGTTCGTTTGCACAAAGGGAATATGGCGAAGGATGAGGTTTATATGATCCGCAACCTGTTCCACCTTGTCCATGCCGCTAACGGATTTTGATTTCGACTTGTTCCCGTAGTCGTACCAGGATTCGATGCCCGGCAGAATGCCGACAAACCCCGCCTTTTCCATGCGTTGGACGTGCGAAGGGGTGAGGAGGGCGAGACTTGTTTCGGCCACGTGGCGCATGCGCCCGTTCGGTACGGCGCGCTCGATCACCGCCATGTAGTCGTCAAACCGGATGCCGAAGTTGGGATCGTGCCAGCCGACCATTGGGTTGCGAATCTTCGTGGCGGCAAAGCGTAGGTCGCTTTCGATCTGCGCAAACGGAAGCGGTTGGTAGTCGACGGTCGCGTCGATGCAAAAGCTGCACGTATAGGGGCAGCCCATACTACCGATCATCGGGACCATTTTAAACCACGGCGCCTTGCGTAAGGTTGCGTCGACAAACTTCCAACGTTCCTCAAGGGACGGAAGTTCAAGCGGTTGCCGGGCCGCGCTCATGATCCGCCCCATGGGGCGGTGTGGCGACAGGTCGTGGAGCAGGTCGTCGATCACGGTCTTGTCCGTGAAGCCGAGTACATAATCAAAATAGCGGCCGGCATCTTCGGGATAGCAGCGGGCGTGCGGCCCGCCGAGTACCGTTATCGCCCCTTTCGCGCGCGCGAGCGCGCTGATGGCATAGGCGGTCAAGGCAGAGAGCGTATAAGCCGATATGAAAACAACGTCGGCATTGTGGTGAAGAATGATGTCGTTGAGATCTTCGACGCCCGTATAGCACTCGTAACGAACCTGGTGTCCAAGCTGCTCACACCATGTCGCGACGACTTGCGGCATCACACTTGCTTGATTGGCATTCATCATGCGGCCGAAAAGGCTTGGCGCTGAGCCTTCGGCAACCAAGTCGAGAATTAAGATGCGGTGTGATTTCACGCGTCAATACCTCTTCCAACTACAGCCGGACTTGCTCGCAATCCGAGTGACTAATCCAACGGCGCGTTCGCAGGGAATCTCGACGGTGGTGCCGTCGCAGGCTAGCTGAACTTGCTCGTCGGGAGTTGTGGTACCCGGGAGGGAGTCCGTAGTGGACAAGGAAGTCGACGCCGAGCCTTGTGCCCGGTCGCGAGAGAAGACGATTGTAGGTTCTGCTTCAGTTTGACAGCCTGGGGAGGCTGTCACTCAAATTGTTCAACCGGGGAAATGTCACCTTCGCTGACGACACGCTCTTGCCCGGTCGTGGTATTCTTGACGCGGTATTGAAATTCTGCTCCCGACGACGGCAGCAGGCGGCTGATTTCGAAGGAACTGCCGGAAAGGGATTTCTCCACCTCGCGCGACAGACGGCCAGTGGCCCCAAGAAAATAACGCACCTGTTGCCCGACCTCGTATTTGTGCCGTCGCGCCTGTGCGTTCCGATTGGCCGCGGCGCGTCCGTCGCTTCCGGCGGCGGATTCGCTTCGGGCATAACGCCGGTACCGATTGGGAATCATCTGCGTTTAATAAACTTGCGTTGCGCGGGGCGCCGGCCACTGCTTTCGGTCTGCTCTTTATGACGAAATGTCAGACGGCCCTTATCCAGGTCATACTGAGAAACCTCGACGGTCACGCGATCGCCGACGAGCGTGCGGATCCGGTTTTTTTTCATCCGGCCGGCCGTATAGGCGATAAGTTCGTGGTCATTGGACAGACGCACGCGATACCTGCCCTCCGGCAAAACATCGGTAACGACGCCCTCGAACTCGAGGAGTTCTTCTTTTGGCATGGTGCGATTCCCGTCGAACGGAGAGGGAGGCAGGCCACATCGTATGGCCGAACTGCCCTCTCAAAAACAGCGGGGCGGCAATTTGCCGCCCCGTTTTCGATCCTAGATCGCTTTGAGATTGCCAGCCGAGGACTTGCCGCGTTCCTGCTGAATTTCGAAGCTGACCTTCTGGCCTTCGTTCAATCCTGGCAAACCGGCGCGCTCGATCGCCGAGATGTGCACGAAGACGTCCTTCGAGCCGTCGTCAGGTTGAATGAAGCCGAAGCCCTTTTGCGCGTTAAACCACTTTACGGTGCCCACTGACATTGTATTTCTCCATAGAAAGATGACCGTCGCGTGAACACGCAACGGGTCTAACATCAAAAACGGGCGGGACCGAGACAACGCTCAAAGCGGAGCAAAACAAGGTCAACCCATAGCGAGGTCGACACCCCCAAACTAGACGCCTATGACCAAATGCACAACACTTTATAAGATGCGTTACAATTAAGGCATAGTATCAAG
>SCTM01000318.1 GCA_004297485.1 Rhodospirillaceae bacterium | reverse complement strand
CGGACACGCTTGCGGTGTTTTGCGGCGTGTGTGCAAAACCGAACGTCGGGCTGATCATGAGGCCGACCGCCAACAACATGCCAACGGCAACGCGCCTCATGCAACGAACGCGCGTGCCCTTGAAGCGGGTCGAACTTCCGCTGGCGGCATCGGCCACGCACGAGAATATCGTTATCACAACCTTCCTCCACGCCCGTGGACCGACGCAACGCCCGGAGTCCTGGCGAAAGGTGACTCGGCGCACCAATCTAAGTTGTTCGCGATAACCCCGGCCATGCGCCAAACCCCTGAATTCTTACTGTTTTGCGCGCATCAGGTCTTCTTGGTCAAGACGCCCCAACCTACCTCAAGGGGTTCGCAACGCACAACCGGTTCTGCGACGGGAATAGGCTTAGTCCTGGTTCAGGATGCCCTGTAAGCCTTTGTGGAGCTTGGCGTTGGTTGCCAGGACGCTGCCGGAGGCCAGGGGGGTCTTGCCGCCATCCACTTCCGTGACGAAGCCACCGGCCTCCCGAACCAAAATCAGGCCGGCGGCCATATCCCAGGGTTGCAAGCCGGTCTCCCAGTAGCCATCGCAGCGTCCAGCCGCCACATAGGCCAAGTCCAGGGAGGCGGTTCCCATGCGGCGGATGCCGGCGACGGCCGCCATCACGCGGCCGAGAACCTTGAGATAGGGGCCGTGTTCACCCCGGCCGTGGTGGGGAATGCCGGTGGCGATCACCGCGTCCGTCAGGTCCGTCCGTGCCGATACCCGAAGCCGGTGGTCGTTCAGGAAGGCACCTTTGCCTTTTTCCGCCACGAACATCTCGTCGGTGACGGGGTTGAACACCAGGCCGGCGATGATTTCGCCATCCATCTCAAGGCCGATGGAGATGGCGAAATGGGGGATGCCGTGGAGAAAATTCGTGGTCCCGTCGATGGGATCGATGATCCAGCGATGGCGTGGGTCTTCGCCCTTGATCTCGCCGCCTTCCTCCAGCAGGAACCCGAACTTGGGCCGCGCCTTGGTGAGTTCCTGACGCAGGGTGCGCTCGGCGCGCAGATCGGCGGCGGAGACGAAGTCCGACGGTCCCTTGCGGCTGACCTGGAGTTGTTCGACTTCGCCGAAATCACGCTTGAGCGCGCGGGCGGCCTTCTGGGCCGCGCCCGTCATGACGGTCATGAGGGGAGAGCGCAGCGTCATGAGACCCGGGGGTTTTGAGGGAAGGGGAGGCGCGGACTTACTTCGCCCGTTCGACGTAGGAGACGTCCTCTGTATTCACGACGATCTTGGTGCCGGATTCGATGAACGGCGGAATCAGGACCTTCAGGCCGTTTTCCAGAAGTCCCGGCTTATAGGACGAAGCCGCCGTCTGGCCTTTCACGACCGGGTCGGCTTCGACCACGGTCAGAACAACGGTCTGCGGCAGGCTGATGCCCACGGGCTTGCCTTCGATGAACTCCACGGTCACCGGCATATTGTCCTGCAGGAACGCGGCGCGCTGGCCGAGAAGTTCCGCGGGCAAGGTGAATTGGTCGAAATTTTCTGAATCCATGAACGCGTAGGCATCCCCGTCCTTGAACAGGAAAGTGCAATCGTTCTCGCGAACTTCAAGACGTTCGACGGAGTCCTGGGTGCGCCAGCGGGCCTGGCTCTTGGTGCCGGTGGCGATGTCGCGCATTTCCACCTGGATGAAGGCGCCGCCTTTGCCTGGGCGTTCGATGGCCTGCTTGATGACCGACCACTGCTTGCCTTCGTACTCTATGACCATTCCGCCGCGGATGGTGTTCGCTTGAATCTTCATGACGTGACGTCCAAAAACACTGGGGAAAACACGGGGGCCGTGCCAAAAATCGCGCGCTTAGTAACAGGGTTCCCGCGGCTCGGCAATGTCTGCGGGCTAACTCGTGGTCCGGATCAGGTGGATATATCCGCCTGATCCGGACCACGGACCTTATATAGAAGTGGGCCGATTCACCCAACGCTTGATATCCAGGCGTTGGGATCGGACCACGTGGAGACATTGGTGGCGCGTCAACCCTGGTGGGATCGTGACAGTCTGGAGGCCCGGCGGTTCGCCCTGGAGGTGCGCCGGGCGGCCATCAAGGCCGTGCGCGCCTATTTTCAAGTGGAGGGGTTTCTCGAGGTGGAGACCCCGGCGCTTCAGGTTTCCCCGGGGATTGAGCGCCATATCCAGTCCTTTGCCACCACGCTCCAGGAGCCCCATTCGGACACCTCCGTACCGCGATTTCTCCATACCTCTCCTGAGCTGGCCATGAAGAAACTTCTGGCGGGCGGCCTGGAAAAGATCGTCCAACTCTGCCCGGTCTATCGGGACGGCGAACGCACCCCCCTCCATCATCCTGCCTTTACCATGCTGGAATGGTATCGGACGGGCGCCGACTACGGGGCGATCATGGACGATGCCCAGGCGGTGTTGCGTGCCGTGGCAAAGGCGGCCCACCGTGCCATCGAAAGCGACGGCTTTCTGCACTGGCATGGCCAGGTCTGCGATCCGGCTTTACCCGCTGTGCGCCTGGCGGTGCAGGAGGCGTTTGCCCGCTATGCAGGGATCGACCTTCTGGCCACCATCGATGATTCAAGCGTCTTCATGCCGCCGGCCGACAAGCTCAAGGCGGCGGCTCAGGCGGCGGGGGTTGCCGTCAGCATGAACGATTCATGGGAGGATACTTTCTTCCGCGTGATGCTGGAACGGATCGAGCCCCAGCTTGGGATCGGCGCGCCGACTATCTTGTACGAATACCCGGTGTGTTTGGGCGCGCTTGCGCGGCGCAAGCCCGGTGACTCACGCGTGGCCGAGCGGTTCGAGCTCTATGCCTGCGGCGTGGAACTGGCGAACGCGTATTCCGAGCTCACGGATGTGGACGAACAGCGCGCGCGTTTTGCCCATGACCGGGCGATCTATGAATCGCTTTATGGCGACGCGCCGCCCGTCGACGAAGACTTCCTCGCCGCGCTGGCGCAGGTGCCGCCCTGCGCGGGTGCGGCGCTGGGGTTCGACCGCCTCGTCATGCTGGCGGCGGGCGCCGACGATATCACCCAGGTGCTGTGGGCACAGGTGGAGTAGTTACGGCGTGCGCTTTTCCAGAACGACGACCGGAATCACGCGCGGGTTCGCGGTGACCTGATAGTCGTTATAGTCGGGATATAACTTGGCGGCGTTTGCCCAGATCCGGGCGCGCTCTTCGCCGGTGGCGACACGGGCCCGCACGTTGTGCGTTCTCCAGTTCACATAAATCTTGCAGTTGGGATCGGCCTCCAGATTGAGGAACCACACCGGGTGTTTCGGCATGCCCCCCTTGGAGGCGATCACCGCGTAGTTCTCGCCGTCGCGAAAATAATAGATCGGCTGTTCGATCCACTTGCCCGACTTTCGGCCCTTGGTCGTCAGAATACACGTGGCCACCATCGGCATGTTCCGTGCTTTGCCGTTCCTGTAGGACAGCATGGAGAAGTTGAACCAGCGAATCATAAACCGTTCCCGACGGAGCATGCGCTCCCAGACGTCCGGCGGCGGCGGTGTCCAACCCTTGGGCGATGATGATGCTTGGGCGGGTGTGGTGGATTGATTTGTCATGGCCGATCCCTTTTCCTCCCATCAACCTCGAAGGTGTCGTGGGTCGAATTATACGCGATGCGATTCGGCAAACACCTCATTAAACGCCTTCACCGCCGCTGCCGGGCCTTGCGGGTAATCCCACACGCCGCTGGACGTGGCGATGAAGTCCGCGCCGGCTTCGACTAACGGTCTGCAGTTCTCCACCGTGATGCCGCCGATGGCCACGCACGGCACGTTGGTGGTCTCGCTCCAGATCGCCAGTTCCTCCAGGTCGCAGGGCGTCGTATCGGCCTTGGTCGGCGAGGGGAAGAAAGCGCCGAAGGCCACGTAGTCGGCGCCGGCTTCGGCCATGTCCATGGCGAGATGGCGGGAGTTCTTGCAGGTCACGCCGACGGTGGCGTCGGCACCCATGAGGCTGCGGGCTTCCTCGTAGGGCATATCGTCGGGGCCGATATGCACGCCGTCGCAGCCCAATGTCGCCGCCAGATCGGGCCGATCGTTGAGCAGGAACGCCACGTCATGCTTGTGCGCTATCGGCATAAGCGTGTTCACGGCCATGGCGATGGCCGTGTTGTCCGCGCCCTTCAAGCGCAGTTGTAGGCATGCCACGTCGCCCGCGCCGAGCGTCTCGTCCAGCCGTTTAGCAAAAGCCTGCAGGTCCGGCAGTTTTTCCGGGGTGATGAGATAAAGGCGACAGCGCGTTCGTTCGTCCGTCCCAGAGCGTGATTCATTCATTGAATGACAATCACGCTCTAGATTTTTGTTTGCGCATGATCTTTTCGGAAAACCGGCATCCACTTTTCCGGATCATGCGCTATTCATCCCGGCCCTTGTAGATGTCGATCAGCTTGCCGAGCAGGGTCATGGCATCGCCATAGGGACGCTGGAACGAATTGCGGCCGATGATGGACCCGTTGCCGCCACCGTCGCGGATCGCCTTGGCGTCGTCGAACAGGCTGTCCTCGCCTTTCTTGCCGCCGCCGGAAAAGACGACGATGCGCCGGCCGCCGAAGCAACTCTGCACGATATGGGCGACCCGTTCGGTCAAAGTAGCGCGCGGGATGTTATGGGCCTCGTAAACCTTCTTGGCCTCAGCCTGATCGAGATGGTCGCTTGGCAGCTTCACTTTGATGATATGTGCCCCCATGAGCGCCGCCATGTGTGCGCCATAGGCGATAACGTCCAGTCCCAGTTCACCGTCCTTCGTCACGTACTTGCCGCGCGGATAGGACCACACCACGACCGCAAGGCCGGCGGCCTTGGCCTCGGCGGTGAGTTCACGCAGATCGTTCATCATGCCGTAGGCTTCTTCCGAGCCCGGATACATGGTGTAGCCGATGGCCGAGCAGCCGAGGCGGAGCGCGTCGCTCACGTCGGCGGTGATGGCCTGGGTGGGGGCGTCTTTCTCGCCATTCAGGGAATTGGCGCTGTTGACCTTGAGGATGGTGGGAATCGAACCGGCGAAAGTCGCGGCCCCGTCTTCGATCATGCCAAGCGGCGCGGCAAAGGCCGAAAGTCCCGCGTCGATCGCCAGCTGCCAGTGATAGTGGGGCTCATAGCCCGCCGGGTTTGGGGCGAAGCTGCGCGCCGGACCGTGCTCAAAGCCTTGGTCCACGGGCAGGATCACCAGCTTGCCTGTGCCGCCCAGGCGGCCGTGCATAAGGATACGGGACAAATTGGCCTTCGTGCCGGGATTGTCGCTTTCGTAGGCGGCGAGGATTTTCTTGACCCGGGGTGTGAGCTTCATAGACGGACGGTTCCTTGCGCTAGGTTGGGATAGAATGTGCACCGCGGAAAATGACGACGCGGCCTGAATGGTTCGCGCATGCACATATAAAGCCCTGCGCCGCGGTTGAATAGACGGTCGGTGTGGAGCGTGGAAGATCGCTACACCCCCGGTCGTCATTCCCGCACTTGTTGCGGGAATCCAGGGTTCCGAAGCTGGATAGGCGCCGAGAAACTGACGTTTTCCGCAGCGCTCCGAGTCACAAGCTCTGGGTCCCTCCACGGGCCGCGCGAAGCGCGCGCCCGAGGCAAGGCTACGAGTCCGGGGACGACATTTTGGGGTTCTATGGCGCCCATGGACAACTCCGGGTGTGGTGCCCAGCATCCCGCGCCTTTACGCGCGCTTCCTTCGTCGGCGTTGACGGCCGTCCTCAGCCTTCCTATGCTTCAGGTTAGATTCGAGGATTGGGCGGCAGGCGATTGAAAGATATTGAAAATAAGTCTGTGACGCAATCGGCCGCCGCGTTGGCGAGACTGCAAGCGGCGTTGCTGCGCTTAGAGCGCGCCGCCGCCAACAGAGCAGCGGCAGCGACACCGGATGTCGCGGCGCTCCGCGACGAAGCGGCGGCATTCGAGCGACGTCACGCCGCGCTTCGGAAATCCGCCGGACAGGTTGCCGTTCGTCTTGATGAAACCATCGCTCGCCTTGCGGCTTTAATGGACACGGAAGGGTAGCACCATGGCACAGGTCGCCATCACTATTCGCGGTCGTCAGTACCAGATTGCCTGCGACGACGGGCAGGAGGCGCACTTGGCCCGCCTCGGTCGCTATCTCGATGAACGCGCCGCGGATTTGATCGCCGCGACCGGCAGCATCAGCGAGCCGCTCTTGCTGGTCATGGTTGGATTGGTTGTTGCCGATGAACTGGCCGACGCGGCCGCTGAAATCGAGGCGCTGACTGCAGAGACACGCCAAGGGGCCTCCGATGCCGGTCTTGCCTCGGCGATCGATACGGTGACCGCCCGCGTCGAAGAGGTTGCCGCGCGGCTCGAAGCCACCTAGGTTGTATGCGGAGCTGCCCGGCTCGTTAGGCCTCTGAACCCCCAGGGGCGATAATCTACGCTCGGGGGCTGTCCCTCACCGGATCTTGGTCCGGTGACATGGCTCCCACTTTTACCTGTGGCCCATTGGGAGGTCACAACCGGCCGACGGCCATGGCGGCTCCACTTTATCTGTTACGTCAAGGACGTCCTCTAACCCGTGATCAAACCGCACCAGACCGACTCATCTCCCGGTGCGCCGGTTAGTCCTAATGACCTTAAGATCAAATTGCGCCGTACTCTGCTTGCCGCGCGGAGTCAGGTGAGCGAGCGATCGGCCGCCGCGACCGCGGTTGCCACCAACCTGTGGACGGCCCTCGCTCACATTCCCGATTGCGGAAACAAAACAATAGCCGGCTATGTGCCAATGGGCGACGAATTGGACTGCCGGCTGGCGCTTGCCATTGCTGTTCCACCGGGGGCGCAGATCTGCTTGCCTGTGGTTGGGCCGCGCGGCAAACGGTTGAAATTCCGGCGATGGCAGGCGGGGGAAAGTTTAGTCGCGGGCCCGCTTGGCACCGCTCACCCGCCGCCGGCTGCGCCTGTCGTCGACCCGGACATTCTTTTGGTTCCGTTGGTGGCCTTCGATCGGCACGGCAATCGTCTTGGCCGTGGCGGCGGCTACTATGACCGGACACTGGCCGCGCTCCGTGCCAAACGGCCAGTGCTGGCCATCGGGCTGGCTTTCGACTTCCAAGAGGTGCCGGAAGTCCCGACTGAGCCAGACGACCAGCCGCTGGATATGGTTATCACCGAGCGGCGGACGCTGTCGTTTTCACCCCAACCCGATTAGAGGCTGAAGTTCGTCTATGCGTCTTCTTTACTGCGGCGACATCATGGGAAAGCCGGGCCGCGATATCGTCGTGACGGAAATCCCGCGTTTGCGCCATCAACTGGGATTGGAC
>SCTM01000034.1 GCA_004297485.1 Rhodospirillaceae bacterium | reverse complement strand
CTTTAAGAGACGCGCGCTGGATTTGGGTTGGGGCGCGTTTCCCGGCGTGATGTGACGTCGGTTGGTCGATGGGGGGCGCATGCTAGTGCCATCGTCAATGCCCGGGAAAGCAAGCCGTGCGGGGATCGCCAGATCGGTCGCCCTGGTTTGCTGCGTCGCTCTTTTGATGACAGCGATCATACCGTCGGCGAAGGCCGCTGCAGCGGTTAGTGATTTGGTGATCGCCGCGCGGGCCTTGGGGTTCATGGAAAATGGGCCGAAGGGGGACGTGACGGTAGGCATCGTCTACGACCCCACCAGCAGTCAATCAGTCCAAGACGCCGACGGCGTGCAGAAGATTCTCGGCGATGGATTGAAGGTGGGGAATCTCATCCTGAAGCCGGTTATGGTGAAAACCGACGAGATTGCCACGGCCAAGGTCGGTTTGTTCTTTCTGACGGAAGGGGTGGGCGGCGACAGCATGAAAGTCGCCGTGGTCGAAAAGACAAAACATATTCCATGCGTGACAATTGACCTCGCACAGGTACGGAACGGTGCCTGTGTCATGGGCGTACAGTCGCTGCCGAAGGTCGAGATTCTGGTCAACCGTGCGGCAGCGGTTGACAGCGGCATGGCGTTTGCTTCGGTTTTCCGCATGATGATCACGGAGTTTTAGATCCATGATCCCCATGTCATCTCGTGCGCGGCTTGTCGGCCTGTCCGGCAGGGCAGTTACGAAATCAACATGGTTCCATATCGCCTCGGCTATTGCCCTCGTCACGGGCAGCACGGACGCCCATGCGCAGTCCATGGACTACGGCGCGCTCGAGCAGTTATTCGGCGAGCCGGTCACCACTAGCGCCACGGGATCGCCGCAACGCGCAAGCGACGTGCCCGCGAACATGGAAATCGTCACCCAGGACGATATCCGCCGTTCCGGGGCCTACGACATCCCAGGGGTGCTGCGCCACGTCGCCGGCGTGGATGTATTGCAATGGACCAACGATCAGGCCGACGTCGGCTTGAATGGTTACAATCAGGCCTATTCGCCGCGCCTGCTTGTGCTGGTCGATGGCCGGCAGGTTTATGCCGATTACTATGGTTACACACCGTGGAGCAACGTGCCGGTCGAGATGGGGGCCATTCGCCAGATTGAAGTGGTCAAAGGTCCGAGTAGCGCCCTGTTCGGCTTTAATGCTGTCGATGGCGTCATAAATATTGTCACGCATAACCCGCAGTTTGACGATGTGAACACGGTCGCGGTGACGGGCGGCACGCAAGACTTGGCACAAGGGTCGGCCGTGGCCACGGTCAAGCTGGGCGATGCGGCCTTTCGTCTTTCAGGCGGCGGTCGTGTCAACAAGGACTTCACGACCCCCGTGCCGCCGCCTTTCGGCAACACCCGGCGGATGGCCGATAACCGCGGTGCGGTCGATCTCAACGGTGTCATACGCCTTAACGATAAAATGGAATTGGGCATCGAAGCCAGTCATAGCAGCACCGACCAGAATGAAGTCGATCCCGCCTATACGCTCGCGTCGGTGAAAAAGCGTATGCAATCCGTCAAAGGGCAGCTGACCGCGGATACAGGCGTCGGTCTTCTCAAGGCTACGGCCTACCGCAATTGGCTTACCGCGGACGAACTCGCCGGCCCGCCGTTCGGTGCCTACCACTTCAACAATCAGCTCACGGTCGTCCAGGTCGAAGATGTTTTCAAGCTCGGGGCCGATCATACCTTTCGTGCCTCGGCGGAATATCGCCATACGACCATGAACACCACGCCGGTGACCGGCGCCGATGTCTTCTATGATATCTATTCCGTCGGCGCCATGTGGGAATGGAAGGTGGCCCCGCCGGTTTCTCTTACCAATGCCGTGCGGGCGGACACCCTGATGTTCGGGCGCACCGGATCAATTCCTCCCGGATATCCCTTCACCAATGCCGACTGGAATCGCTCCACGACCCAGATGAGCTTCAACAGCGGCCTGGTCTGGAAGCCCGGTACTGTCGACACAATACGCCTCACCGCTAGCCGCGGTGTGCAAATCCCTAACCTGATTGCCACCGGTGGCTTTGTGGCCATAACACCATTCTTTTCCGTCGGCGGTACGCCAGCGCTCGGCCCATCGGTTACGATGAATTACGAGATCGGCTGGGATCATGCTCTGCCGGCGATCAACGCGCGCGCCCATGCCAACATCTTTCATCAAACCATCAATAACCTTCTTTCCATTGTGGGTGGATTTATCCCCACAGCGAGTAGTGGGCTTGCCACTCCGGCATACGTCGGCAACTCCAGGGCTACCGGCGGAGAATTTGGGGTAACCGGTCACTTCCTCGAGAATTGGCGATGGGGTGCGAACATCCGATACGAAGCCGTCGATGATCGCCTGTTACCAGCGGCGGTGGGCGGTACCCAGTTCGTTGATTTTCAGCATACGACACCGCGTGTTCTGGCAAATGCCAATCTGGGCTGGGCCCATGGGAAATGGGAGATCGACGGATTCGTTCGTTTTCAATCCCGCAGTCGCGGCTTGGAGACATTGCTAGGGTCATTAGGAAGTACGAGACTTGTCCAGATTCCGGCTTATACTTCGACTGACGGCCGCATCGGTTACAAGATCACTGAGCATGTTACGCTTGCGATTTCTGGACAGAATTTGACGGCGAGTAGTCAGCAACAGACGTCGGGGCCTGCTGTCGAGCGGCGAGTCCTTGGTACGTTGACGGTGAGCGTGCCATGAAGAAGATGGGAAAAGTCAAGTTGCGACGGAACACGCGAGTTTTCGGTCTACTTCTGCCGCTCGGCTTTGTGCTGGGATCACTTCCGGCGTGGGCTGCCGCCACACAGAGCGATTTGGTGATCGCTGCGCGGGCCTTGGGGTTCATGGAAAATGGGCCGAAGGGGGATGTGACGGTAGGCATCGTCTACGACCCCACCAGCAATCAATCAGTCCAAGACGCCGACGGCGTGCAGAAGATTCTCAGCGAGGGATTGAAGGTTGGCAATCTCACTCTGAAGCCGGTCATGGTGAAAACCGACGAGATTGCCGCGGCCAAGGTTGGTTTGTTCTTTCTGACGGAAGGGGTGGGCGGCGACGGCATGAAAGTCGCCGTGGTCGAAAAGACAAAACATATTCCATGCGTGACGGTTGATCTTCCACAGGTGCGAAACGGTGCCTGTGTCATGGGCGTACAGTCACAGCCCAAGGTCGAGATTCTGGTCAACCGTGCGGCAGCGGCTGACAGCGGTATGACGTTCGCCGCAGTGTTTCGCATGATGATCACGGAGTTTTAGATCCATGACCCCCATGTCATCTCGTGCGCGGCATATCAGACTGTTCGGCAGGACAGTTACGAAATCAACATGGTTCCATATCGCCTCGGCCATTGCCCTCATTACGAGCGGCACGGACGCACATGCCCAATCCATGGACTACGGTGCGTTCGAGCAGTTATTCGGCGAGCCGGTCACCACCAGCGCCACGGGCTCGCCGCAGCGGCAAAGCGACGTGCCCGCGAATATGGAAATCATCACCCAGGACGATATTCGGAGGTCGGGTGCCGACAATATTCCCGATATCCTCCAGTTTGTCGCTGGCATCGATGTGCGCCGATATGGCGCCTCCCAAGCGGATGTTTCGGTGCGCGGCTACGATCAACCCTATAGCCCCAGCCTGCTGGTGCTCATCAACGGCCGGCAAGTGTATAATGATACATTCGGTTATACGGCGTGGGAGACACTGCCCGTTCAGCTGGATGAAATTCGTCAGATCGAGGTGGTGAAGGGGCCGAACTCAGCCCTGTTCGGCTTCAACGCGCTCGGTGGGGTTATCAACATCATTACTTATGATCCGCTCGCGGATTCGACCGACGTGGCAACCGTTCGCGGCGGCACACAGGGTCTTGCCGGCGCTTCAGCCGTCGGCACGCTGCATTTTGGCGACAGGGGCGGCGTGCGCCTGTCGGCCGGCGGTTCCCGCAGCCACGAATTTCCCACCGCCGGACTACCACCGTCGAACGCCGGGGTTCCATATTATGTCACGCCTTATCACTATGCCTTCAGCGCCGACGGACGCTTCAAAGCCGCGCCGGGCGTGGAAATAACGACGGAGGCGACCGCATCGAAGATGCGAGATTTCGAAGCGTTACCTGTTGTCGCGCCCAGCGGAGACATCAGTTATCGGACGAACTCGTTGAAATTCGGAATAAACGCGGACACGAGGTACGGATTGCTTGAAGTGCTCGCCTATCGCAATAACTTGCAAATTACCCAGCCGAATATTTCCGGCATTGATACTCACGAAAACAACACAGTCTATGTGGTTCAGGCGAACGATCTCTTTAAGATAGGCTCCGACCATACGATCCGCCTCGGCGTCGAGTACCGGGACAATGCCGAGTTCTCCGGCGTCCTTTTGCAGGGCACGGTCGGATACAACATCTACGCGGCGAGCGGTATGTGGAATTGGAATGTGTCGCCGAAGGTATCGCTCACGAATGCAGTCCGCTTGGACTACATGACCTTGAACTACACGGGCACCTTGGTGCCGGGCAGCCGCTATACGCTGGCGGACTACAATAATACGACCTTGACCGTGCCCAGTTTCAATTCGGGGCTCGTTTATAAACCTACCGCCGACGACACCATTCGCTTGAGCGTGGCGCGCGGTATTCGGGCGCCAAGCCTGATTGATCTCGGGTTGCAGGATATAAGTCCAATCGCTCCGGGGTTCTCAGTCCTTTATATCGGCAATCCGCACCTGGAGCCCACGAGCCTGATGAACTATGAGGTCGATTATGACCGGGCAATTCGTCCGCTCCGGTCCACCCTGCGACTTGCCGCCTATTACCAGAAAACCGGCGACGTGATTATAGATGCTGTCGGCATACCTTTAATGCCCGCAGTCGGCGGTTTGGCGGCCTACTCACAGAACGTTGGCGGGAGCGAAGCGTACGGCGGCGAGATCGGCCTCAAGGGAACAGATCCGTCAGGCCTGCGCTGGAACGCCAGCTATGCGCTTATCTCGATTAAGGATCATGGAACGCTGGGTGCGCTGACCGGATATTCGAGCGCATATAGTTACAGCCAAGGGGGCACCCCTACCAGCGTTGTCAGGTTCGGGATCGGTTACAGCGCAGGCCGGTTCGAGATGGATCTGCAGGGTAAATGGCAGTCACATTTCACTGACTTCAGTGCGAACGCCTTTGGTGGTGCGAACCCGGTGCGGATCAACAATTACACCACTGTGAACGCCCGTGTCGGTTATAGCCTGACTGAGCAGGTGACCTTGGCTGTTACCGGCGAACAATTGGGACGTACGCAGATATTCGAAACGGCAGGCGCGCCGGTACAACGCCGGGTCTTTGTGACCATGACCTTACGCCGTTAAAACAGGACGACTTGAGTTTGAGTCCCACTCCAAAAGCATGAGTTTTTTGGAATCATGCTTCCGTCCATTGCATTCCAAAGCGGTTTGCTTTTTTGAATAAAATTGGACTTTAGCCGCCGACCTTCCCGGCAAGGCAGTTGCCGACTATCGTGAGCAATTGTTCCTTGGTGAAGGGTTTGGGGAGAGCCGCATTGGCCCCCAACTTCTCGGCGATGCGAAGAAATTCGAGATTCTTGGTTCGGCCGCCGCCCGAAACGGCGATGATCGGTAAATGCGGGGCTTGGCTACGAAGTGCTTGAATCGCTTCGATTCCTTCCATGACCGGCATGATGATGTCGGTAATGACCAAGTCGGGTTGCTCGCGGGCGAAAGCCTCCAAGCCCAACTTCCCGTTTTCGGCCGTTACGACCGTGTGGCCGGCTTTGGCCAGGATAATGCTCAGGCTTTTCGCCAGCAGGGCTTCATCGTCGATGACAAGTATCTTGGCCATGGCAAACCTTATCACAGAACAGGCCGTATTATGCAGCCGAACGCCTCGAGGTGAACCTGGGCGTCTATCCCACTTTACTCACGGCCGCGAATTTCACCGTGTTCTTGATGAGATTTGACCTATCGGCACACCGCAACCGTCAACGATACCTAGCGGGATTTTACCCTGCAGCGCAATGGGTGAGCCAATTCCAATGACAATCTACCGAGAGTAATTGCAATCAAGTCGCGAGGCGAATACAATTTTGAGCAATATCAGGGGGAAACGCAACACCCTTGAGTTTTGGGCGCTGGGCATAAGTCGCAGATCTCTATCCGCCTCCGATAACAAGGGTGGTCGGCTGATGAGTGACGGACACGGTATGCGAACTGCGAGTGGCGGTGGCGAGCAACAGCCAGCCGTGAATGGCAATGACGACCGGCGCGGTCGAATTCATTCCATCGAGCTTGGGACATTTCTGATTCGTAAGGACGCCGAACGAGCGGCGGCTCCCTGCGCCGGATTTGCCTACGTCGTTGGGGCAATCATGTCCCCGCCGATTGCAGATCAAAATCACATCGGCCATTTGAGATCGATATGCTTTACGGCTTTTAGAGCCGGATCCGAATGGCGTGTTGCGGGTGGATAGATGCGCGCGCTTGTCATAGACGATGATGACCTTGTCCGCCGAACCCTGGCCGGCATTCTGACGTCCATGCAGGTGGAGGTGACGCAGGCTGCGGATGGCTTTGCCGCTATCGATCAGATCGAGACCAGTCCCACTCCCTTCGATGTGATATTTTGCGACCTGCAGATGCCGGGGCGCGACGGTATCCAGACTTTGCGTGATTTGGCTGATCGGCGTGTGACGTCCGGTCTGATTCTTCTGAGCGGGCACACCAGGGATATTGTCGCATCAGCGGAGAATACCGCTCGTCATCATGCCTTGAATGTTCTCGGACACCTTTATAAGCCATTCGATCGCGCCAAGATAAATGTGCTTCTCGAAGCGGCAAGCCGTCCACGGCGCATTCCACAGATGACCTCCAATCGGGAACCGTTGACCGCTGCGGATCTTCGCCGGGGACTGGCGGCAAACGAATTCATCTTGGCTTTCCAGCCGAAAGTAAACCCGGCGACTGGTGTGGTGGAGGGGGTCGAAGCGCTTGTGCGTTGGATGCACGAACGCTACGGACCAATCCCGCCTGTGGAGTTTATTTCCCTGGCCGAGGAATCGGCGCTCATTGATCCTTTGACCGATGCCGTAATGCGGCTCGCGGTTGCGGGATATCATGATCTCCGCGAGGGGCATCTTGATATCCCAATCGCGGTCAACCTCTCGACCCGGTCCATGACTCGCCTCGATATGGCTGACCGGCTGCGGGCTTCGGTGATTGATGGCGAAGCATCTCCGGAGGGATTTGTCTTCGAGGTGACGGAAAGCCAGCTTGCCGACAACATGACAGCCTTCCTCGAGACTGCGACCCGGCTGCGTCTCATGGGCTTCAAGCTGTCGATCGACGATTTTGGAACCGGCTTTTCCACGATGGAACAGGTCAGCCGGTTACCGGTCAGCGAGCTCAAGATTGATCGCGCATTTGTGGCGGGTGCGCCGGACAATCCGCGAACGCGTCATATTCTCGAGGCAAGTTTACAATTGGGCCATAGCCTGAACCTCAAGTGTGTCTGCGAAGGGGTGGAGACATCGAATGAATGGGAACTGGTGCGCCGCTTAGGCACCGATACCGTGCAAGGGTATTTTGTCGCCAAGCCCATGGGTCTGGCGGCGCTTAGGTCATGGATCACCGAGTGGGAGGCAAAATGGCCTCTTTTGAACCCGAACTCCGCGTGAGCCTTTACGATGCCATGCCCGAGGCCTCTCTCCATAAGCTACCGCCAGTTGGGTTATTCCCGCAGCGACCAATTCTTCGAATTCGCCAATAAATCCATAGAGTTTCGGATCGAAACGAGTTAAATGTTGGCGTTGGCCGTAAACGTCTAGGATGAGATATGGTTAACGGGTTCAACCTCAGGCGTTGGATGTGTGCTGATTGGCCCATATTCGGGAATGGGGAGCCGGAGCAGAGGGGGGGCAAGTGACTCGCGTTCTTGTCGTCGAAGATAGCCCGACCCAAGCCGAGATTCTTCGGGTTGTGCTCGATGGTTCGGGCTTCGCGGCTGACGTTGCCACCGATGCCGAGATGGCATTGCGTGCCCTTGACCGCACCTCGTTTGACCTTGTCGTGTCCGACATCGTCATGCCCGGGATTTCCGGTTATGAACTTTGTCAGCGGATCAAAAGCAGTCCTAACGGACGAAATACGCCCGTCATTCTGCTTTCCTCGCTCAGCGATCCCATGGACATCATCCGCGGTTTGGAATGTGAGGCGGACAGCTTCATCACCAAGCCTTACCAGGCCGATCGGCTGCTTGCCAGAATCCGCACTCTTCTTGAGAACAAACGAGCCCGTGTTGACAGCGGCGTCAAGTTTGGCGTCGAACTGGTCTTTCTCGGCAAGAAATTTCTTATTACCTCCGAGAAAGAGCAGATCCTCGATCTCCTCATCTCGACATTCGAGGATACAGTCCGGACCAATCTCGGCCTCCAGAAGACACAGGCTGACCTTGCCACGGCCAAGGAGGAACTCGAGAATTATGCGCGTGAACTCGAGAAGCGCGTTCGGGAACGAACCGAGGAATTAGAAAAAAAAGCCGAACAGCTCAATCTGGCCCTTGAGGCGTCGAATAAGTCCGAGGCGCGCTTTCGCAGTTTGGTCTCGAATCTGGCGCAACCCATGTGGGTGCGTGATCGCGAGACATTCAGGTTTCTCCATGTGAATGATGCTGCCATCCGAGAATATGGCTATAGTCAAAGCGAGTTTCTCGCAATGACGGTCCAAGACTTGTCGTCGCCGGATAGCAGGTTTCCGTCGCCGCAAGAAATTTCTGCAATGACGCAGGTGACGACGCCAAATTTCCACATGCGCCAACGGAAGAAGAATGGCGAAATCATCGATGTCGAACTGACCGGCACACAACTGGAGTTTGAGGGCCGTCCGGCCGTCCTCGTCGTTGCGAACAACATTACCGAACGCCTAAAAATCGAAGCCCAGGTGAGGCACAACGAACGCCTCGAAGCGGTCGGAAGCATCACCGGTGGTGTCGCACATGACTTCAATAATCTGCTGACGGTCGTCAAAGCCACGGCCGAGGAATTGCGTGATGAGCTGGGTAACTCACCATTGCGGCAGGCGGCCGAGATGGTGCTCGAGGCCGCGGACCGGGGCGCCGAACTGGTGCGGCATCTGATGGCGTTCGCGCGAAAGCAAGAACTCGCCCCAACATTGCTCGATGTAAATGCCCTGGTTGATACGGTCGTCAAGTTGATACGCCGAACATTGCCGACGAATATCGGGATAAAGTTGGAGAAAGCGAAGAATCTCCCACTCGTCAGCGTTGACCCGGGACGTCTGGAGAACGCGCTTCTGAACCTCGCCGTAAATGCACGGGACGCCATGCCGGACGGTGGTGAAATCGTCATCGAGACGAGTGGGGTTGATCTGGATGAGCAGTACGCCCGCGAGAATTCTGGCGTGCGGCCCGGATTCTACGTGCTTATAGCTTTGTCCGACACTGGCACGGGAATGCCGCAGGATGTGATCGACCATGCGTTCGAGCCGTTTTTCACGACCAAAGGCGTCGGAAAGGGAACCGGCCTCGGCCTCAGTATGGTTTATGGGCTGATTAAACAAAGCGGCGGCCACGCCAAAATCTATAGTGTGCTTGGCTCCGGTACGACGATTAAACTGTATCTGCCGGCGTCCACCGAAAAGGTTGCCGCAGATGTAAAACCACTGCCGAAAGCGGTGGCGACCGCACCCGCCGCCGGGGCTGGAAATCTGCTGCTGGTGGAGGACGACGACCTTGTTCGGAAGAGCGTCACCGCGAAATTGCAGCGTTTAGGTTACATCGTTACTTCGGTTGCGTCGGCGGCGGAGGCGATCACAATGTTAGAAAGCCGTTCCGATTTTAAGGTGATGCTTTCGGACGTCATGATGCCCGGTACCATGACCGGGGCTGATTTGGCGCGTGAGGTACTTAAGCGCTGGTCCCATATCGGGGTGCTGCTGAGTTCGGGGTACACCGAGTCCAGCATCGGCTCTAAGGCGCAGATACCGGAAGGCGTACGATTGCTGTCCAAACCTTATTCCAATGCCGATCTGGCTGCAGCGCTGCAGGAGACGTTGGAACGGCAGATTGGCAGACGATAATATAACTCCGGTGACGAAAATGTACACCGATCGAGTAGCGTTGAGAGGGGAGTATTCCTGAATGAACAGGAAGCCAGATTCAGAAAAGTCGAATCAGGGGACTTCACCTGCGGCGGCATCGTCGGCGCGGGAAGCTCAGGTAAAGGGTTTAGGGCAGGCGCACCTGATCACCATCGAAAACCTGATTGTTCACAAATACTCCGATCATTCGGTCCTTCTGAACAAGGCTGACAAGGTCGCGCGGCAGATCATCAATGGTGAATTGCGCGAGGGGGAATACCTACGCATTGTGCGGCCCGGCCGATATCATCTCCACTTTCCAAATCTCAGGCCGGATGCCGGCGAGTTGCGTTGTTCCGTGATCACGGCACAGCTTTATCGCGCAATCCGGGACCTTAACCCCGCTGCCCAGCAGTTAGACAATGAGGTGGATAAACCGCTCGCGCCTGGCGCGGAGAAGCCGTTACACAAAGATACTCCTGTTGCGGCACCTGCGCCGCGACCTAAGGCGGTTAACCAGGATGCCGGTCGCGACGCCGAAATGATGAAGCAGTCGTCCGCGGCGATGGCGGCCATGACAGGTCCCGGTGCCTTGTCGCGCGAGGAATTGCTTGGTTCCCCGCTTGGCCAGCGGCTTGTTGCGGAGATGACGATCGAACAGTCACCTATGTGGTATGCGTCTCAGAGAATTATCATTGGTCACGACTGCATTCCCATGCTCGATGGGGCATCGTTGCGGACCGTCGGGAATCGCCTTCGCGAGACGAGTGCCGATCCGGTCGAGATCCGGGCAACCATCGATACGATCACTTACGAGCGCGTCATTACCATTTTGAAGAAAAATCAGTTTCAGAAGACGCGAGGATTGGTCATATGCCCGGTTCACGCTTCAACGCTGGCCCATCCGCGTTACGTCGGTGCATTTATCGCGACGGGAAGCGGCATGCCACCGGAGGTGCAGAATTATTTGATTTTTCTCGTCAAAGAATTCGCCATGCCGATTTCAAGAATAAAAGTCCGGGATGCGGCGGGCTACCTCAAGCCGCGCGCGCGCGGTCTGCTTGTGGACCTTCCCCTCAATACGGATGAAATCCACCCTTGCTTCAAGGAATTCGGCTTTCACGGTGCCCGTGCGACCGTGTCAGGGTTCGGCGGGCGGGAGACGGAGATTCTGAAGCATCTCAATAGTTTTGCCGAGCGATGCGAAAGAGCGAGGTTGCGAAGCACCGTTGATGGGCTTGACTCGTCAAGTCAGACCGTCGGTGCCCTGGCTGCGGGATTTTCCTATTTGTCGGGGTCCGCCATCCAGCGGCGTGCCGGAGAGGACGCCAAGCTGCAAGATTTTGATGTTGATTCGTTATTCCTGTGACAGTCGGGTCTTGAGACGGTTGGATGCTGCGGACGGCGCCGATTATTAATTTTTATAATAAACTATCGTTGTAAATCAATTATTTAGAATGATCTTGGCAGTGCCGCGCCGCCCGACTTTGTCCCTGTAAGTTCGCCGTCTGTGCTTTGTCTTTCGTCGGGCTGGTTGCAAACGCGATTAGTATGAGCCTCTGAGGCTCGTATATGGTTGAGTGCTGTTGTCGCTGACCTTCCAGGCTTCGATGATCTGATGGGCCTTGGACAAAACCACCCATACTGACCTCGAGCCTACCGTCGGCGCGTCGCACGTGCGTCTCGACCTGGGCGCTGCGAATTGGGGAGGATCGGATGTCGGCCATAACCCTGCGCGTGAATGGTAAGCCCATCGCCCTGGATGTTGACCCATCGACGCCATTGCTTTGGGTCCTGCGCGATCATCTCGGAATGACCGGCACTAAATATGGCTGCGGAATAGCCGAGTGTGGGGCATGCACGGTTCATGTGAACGGGGAGGCCGTGCGCTCGTGCCAATTGCCGATCGAGTATGTGGCGGGTGCCGAAGTCGTGACGATCGAGGGATTGTCGGAGAATGGCGACCACGTGCTGCAGAAACTGTGGGTCGAGATGAACGTGCCGCAGTGCGGATATTGTCAAACCGGCATCCTGATGGCCACGGCCGCAATGCTTGCGCATGTGAAGAAGCCGACGGACAAGGATATCGATACCTACATCACGAACATTTGCCGTTGCGGAACCTATCCCCGCGTGCGTGCGGCGATTCACCGCGCCACCGATACGCCTGGAACGTGAGGTAACGTCATGGAACAGGTCAAAATCAATCGCCGCACCTTTCTCGTGACGGCAACGGCGTTTGCCGGCGGCATGTCGCTGTCACTCGCCGCGCCGGCTGCTCGCGCGGCATCGATCAGTGGGGAGCCGTGGCTGTCGAACGCCGGCGGCGTGGAATTCTCGCCTTGGATCGCGATCGCTCCCGACGACACGGTCATCATTCGCGTGGCCACGCCGGAAATCGGCAATGGCACCGTTACGCAAACGCCGATGAACGTGACCGAGGAATTGGCTTGCGACTGGTCAAAGGTCCGCGTGGAGTTTGCGTCTCCCCGTCGCGACTATCTTGAAAATCAAGTCTATTCGAAGGCCGGTTGGATGCCGTTCTTCGCGGGGCATGCCACGGACTCTGACCGCATGAAGATTGCGCTACAGATCGGTGCCAGCGCGCGCGAACGCCTAAAAGCCGCGGCCGCGCATCAGTGGAACGTGCAGGTTGCGGACATCGAGGCGCGCAATAGCGTACTCACGCACGTGCCGACGGGTCGCAAGCTGCGCTATGGCGAGGTGGCGGCCAAGGCTGCGACCATTCAATTGAAGGCCGAGCCGACGCTCAAACCGCAGAGTGAGTGGACATTCCTTGGCAAGGCGTCGCCTGCGAAACTCAATCTCCCCGAAATCGTGAGAGGCTCGGCCGTATACGGCCTCGATGTTCGGCTACCCGGCATGGTCTATGCGGCATTGCTGCAGTCGCCCGTTCAAGGCGGACGGTTGAAGAGCCACGATCCAGGCGCAGTCCTCAAAATGCCGGGGGTGCGTGCGGTGGTGGTGGTGGACCCGTCGAAGACCAAAGGTATTCCAGCCAGCGATAAGGCGAATTACAAATTGTATTATGGCCTTGCCGAAACCGCCGTGCAAAGCGCGGTGGCGGTCATTGCCGATCACTACTGGCAGGCCAAAAAGGCGCTTGATGCCTTGCCTGTCGTATGGGAACCCGGTCCCGGAGCCGATTGGAAATCATCGGAGCAGATTTACGACGCCGCGATGGCGGTGCTCGATAAGCCAGCCACGAAGGTCTTGCACACGGCCGGCGACGTGAATGCCGTCACCGACCCACCGACCCTTGATCTCCGCTACCTCACCCCTTATTGCGATTCCGCGCCCTTGGAGCCCCTCAATGGCACGGCCGTGGTGACGCCGGACAAAGTGGAGGTCTGGCATCCGGCGCAGGATCCGCAGCAGGCCTGGTGGGTCGCGGTCGATGAAACCGGTCTGGCGCCGGATAAAGTCTATTTTCACCAGACCTATGTCGGTGGCGCATTCGGTCGCCGTGTCCTCGCCAATGACGTACGCATGGTTGTCGCCGTCGCCAAGGAATATCCCGGCGTGCCTGTGCATGTGATCTGGTCGCGCGAGGAGATGACGCGCCAGGGTCGCTACCGTACCTTGATCGCAACGCGTTTCCAGGCGCACCTCGATGGCCAGGGCATGCCCCAGGTGTGGAAGGCGCAAGCCTGTCTGACCGGCCCAATCATGGTGGCGGCGAGCTTCGCGGACTCACCTTATGTGGTCGGCGGAGCAATTCCGAATGTGCAGATCGGGACCAGCGACCTGCCCATGCATATCCTAACCGGCGCTTATCGCGGGCCGTGGTACAACTCATTTGTCTTCATGGTGGAGACCTTCATCGACGAATGTGCCCTAACGGCCAAGGCCGATCCCCTTGCATACCGGCTGAAGCTTCTCGCCAACTGGGACCCGGCATGGAGCAAATGCTTACAGGTTGCCGCGGACAAAGCTGGTTGGGGCAAGCCGTTGCCGAGAGGGCAGGGGCAGGGCATCGCCGTCGCCGCCTGGCCGACGGCCGGGTTACGTCAGACCGGTACCATCATTTGCGCGGTCGCGACGGTCGAGGTCAGTCCTGACGGCGTGCTGAAGGTAAAGTCGATCGACGTCGCGTTCGATTGCGGACGTGTAGCCAATCGCGATGCGGTCGCGGCGCAACTTGAGGGCGGAGCGATCCATAGTCTTAATATGTCTCTCAACGAAGAAATCACGGTTCGCAATGGGGCTGTGGTTGAAGGAAATTTCGATCAGTATCCCATGTTGCGGATGGGCGATATCCCGCCGAGGATCACCATCCACTTCGATGCGCTCTCTGACCACGATCGGTTCGGTATTGTCGGTGAGGCACCTATCGGGCCGATTGGCCCTGCGGTTGGCAATGCGATCTTCCAGGCCACCGGCAAGCGCATGCGGACGACGCCGTTCCGCAAACATGACCTAACCTGGACTTAGTGGACCTGCGCGCTACGCGGTGCGCACGAGAGGGTGACGGCCGGTGTCGGCTGTGGACTCCGGGCCTCGCCGAGTTGGCGAGAATGGACCCTCGGTCCGCTCACACGCAATTTAACGTGAAGAAAAATAGCGTTCTGGATGCATCGGATCCGAACCGTGGGCAGGCGGATTTTGCTGTTGACGGACATCTGGCAAAGTCGCGGCGGCTATGACAGAAAGATGGCGACACCTTGCATAGGTGGGATAAGTCAGCACCATCGCATGAGCGATGGCGGGAGTGAGCATTCCCTTGGCGGCACACGGGCACGCCGAGGAAAAGGAGAAGAAAGCAGATGTCGGGTCAGCCTCCGAACGATTCATCCTTTACGCCCAGCGGCACGCGTGCGCTTGTGGCACCGGAACTGCGTCCCGTGCTGGATGTCTTTCCGTCCATCACGCCCACCGATGAGGGCATAGCGCTAATCCGCTCCACTGTGGGGAGCGGGCTGAACCGGCCTCCACTCTCTCGGGAGCAGCAGGAGGTGCGCTGCGAGGAACGGCTCGTGCCAGGATCGCAAGGAGCGCCCGACGTCAGGGTTCTGGTCTATACGCCACCCGGCAAGGTGGCCGCGCGCCCGGCCTTTCTCCACATGCACGGCGGCGGCTACGTGCTTGGCACGCCGGAACTCGGCGATATATCGAACCGCACGCTTGCCATCGAGCATGGCTGTGTTGTCGTGGCCGTCGGTTACAGGCTGGCGCCCGAGACGCGTTTTCCCGGTGCGCTCGAAGACTGCTATGCGGCACTGCGCTGGCTCCATGCGCAGGCTAAACAACTGGGAGTCGATCGTTCTCGTATTGCAATTGGTGGAGAAAGTGCCGGCGGGGGGCATGCGGCCGCGCTCGCCCTTCTCGCGCGCGATCGAGGCGAGGTGCCGATCTGTCTGCAATTACTCGATTCACCCATGCTCGACGATCGTACCGGCAGCAGTTCCGGCCCACACCCCTATTGCGGCGAATTCATCTGGACGTCGGCGCATAACCGCTTCGGCTGGCGATCGCTGCTCGGCATGGAACCAGGGGGGGCCGATGTGCCGTTGGCGTCTGTGCCGGCCCGTGCCGCCAATCTCGCCGGCTTGCCGCCGACGTTTATTGTGGTGGGCGCTCTCGATCTCTTTCTCGAAGAGGATATCGAATATGCTCGCCGTCTCATCCGCGCTGGTGTGCCGACCGAGTTGCATGTCATCCCCGGCGCGTTTCACGGCTTTGGCGCCGCCGGTGGGAATGCACCCCAGGTACAGGCGCTGCTGCGTTTCCGTCGAGACGCGCTGGCCCGTGCCTTTGCCGCTTGATATCCAGGTTGAACCATTAAACGGCTGACGCAGGTAAGATTGGATAGAGGGATAGATGTCGGCGGAATCAGCTATCGATATGGAAACGGCACGGGCACTGCTGCAGTTGGAGCAGGTCGCGGAACGCCGGTTCCGCAGTCAGTATAACCAAGAAAATTATGGCGGTACGCTCTTCGGTGGTCAGGCGCTCGGCCAGGCCCTGGCGGCCGCGCACCGCACCGCACCGGGTTGGCCCGTCCACAGTTGCACCGGCTATTACCATAGGGGCGGTGCCGTTGATCAACCCGTTGACTATGATGTCGAGGTCGTGCGGGACGGTCGCCGGTTCGCCGCGCGCAGGGTTCTCGCCAGCCAGGGCGGGTATCCTATTTTCGACTTGCTGTGCTCATTCCACGATCCGGAGGAGGGGTTCCGGCATCAGGTCGGCGACGTTACGGGCGTGCCATCGCCTGACGGCTTGCTGGACATAAAGGATTTTGTGACGCTCCATGGAGATCGCCTGCCGAAGCATATCCAGGAACGTCATGCGAGAAACTTCCCGATTGAGGTGCGTCTGCTTGATCCGGAAAACTACTTTTTCGGAGCCTTGCGGGACTCACAGCACAGTTACTGGTTTCGCATGCCGTCGGCTGCGGCGGTTGAGGGCATGCGCGATCATCAATGCCTCCTGGCGTTCATGTCCGACTACTGGCTGGCCAGCACGGTCGGGGCGGTGCGTCGCTCGCAGTCCATCATAACGGGGCGCGTTTTTGTCGCCACGCTTAACCACAGCCTTTGGTTCCACGCTCCGGTTCGCGCCGATGAATGGCTGCTCTTTCGAACCGAGAGCCCATGGTCGGGCGAGGGCAGGGGCTTGGTGCGTGGTCTCATCTATGACCGTAGCGGCCAGTTGATCGCAAACGCGGTTCAAGAAGTGAGTATGCGCCCGCATAAAGGGAACCCGGTGCCGGCCTGATCAATGGCCGTGCCTCGTCAAAAACCGACGATTCTCGCCTCTCGTCACGCGTCGGTATGAAGGTCTCTATCGCCGTCGCTGAGCGGATACACGCTTCTTAGTGGGTTGGCGGACCTCAAATCGTTTGATGTAGCGCTCGACAAGCGCGCGGGTTTCGGCATGACCTTTCGACATACCAAGCGTTCCCTCCAGCACGAGGACTCGTGCGAGACTCTCCAGGACCACCGCCAGGCTGATCGGGGGGCATACACCCGTGCCCACGCGGTGTTTCTTCAGGATGCGCGTCAAAACTTCAACACGCATGTCCCGGAACAGCTCGCCGAACCGGGCGATTTCCGCGCGAATGACCTTGCGATGGTTCGCCAGGGCCATGAACTCCGTTGAAAGCACCGCGATTGAGGCGTCATTGCTGAGCTCCCACAATCCTCGCAGCGGCTGGTCCGATATTAAGACCTGCGTCTGGCGTTTCATGAGCTGATCGGCGAGGCGCTGAAAGACCGCGAGGAACAGGTCGTCCATCGTCCGGAAATAGTAATGCACGAGTTGTGGTTTTAAGCCCGCTTTGGCGGCGACTTGTCGAGAACTCACGGCGGCGTAACCCTCGTCACGCATGAGCTGTTCGGTCGCATCGAGCAAGTTGGTTCGGGTCTTTGAACTCTCCGCACCGATCCTTCGCGCCGTCGCCATTTCCTATATCTCCCGCATCTGGACGACCAATATCAGGCGGCTGAAACGAACGCCCGCAGGCATTTGGCTGCTCAATGCTAATCTTCTCAATACTTTACTTCAGCAAAGCTACAATCAGGATCGGAACATCGGAGATACAACCGCTGGCAGAGGGTGGCCGAGAACTTCGCCTGATGAGGGTCAGGACTCAATAAGGCCACCATGTGGCGGCGGCAAGAGCTGTTGTCGGCGGATTGGCGAGGATGTTCGGGGCGTATTTTCAGGTCCCCCGAACTTCCCCCATGATCCCGGCGAGCGCCAGGGTCGTATGCGCCGCGATCAACTCGCTCTTTTTCATGCGGCCGCTCGGCTTATACCAATTGCATATGCCCGTCAGCATGGCGATGAGGGCGAAGGCCGCGACTTTCGTATCGCCGATTTTGAAGTAGCCTTTTTTGACCCCGGCATCGAGAACGCCGATAACGCGCCGATCATATGTATCTCGTAGCAACTTAATCTTGCGCAAATTTCCAAGCTCGAGGCTGCGAAGTTCCGAGTTGTTAATGTAAACCTCCTGGCGCCGGGACATGTGATAGTCCACATGAAAGGCGATGAAAGCCTTGATCTGCGCGAGCGGATCGTCGAGTCCCTGCAACTTCTCTCCGAGCCCCCGGAGGATCGTCTCCATGTGCTCCTTCATGAGCAGATACAGAAGCTCCTGCTTGGAGCTGATGTGGTTGTAGAGTGAGCCCTGCTGGATTCCGACCGCGTCGGCAAG
>SCTM01000317.1 GCA_004297485.1 Rhodospirillaceae bacterium | reverse complement strand
GGCCGGCGGGCAAGCCATGACCCGGCAACTGTCCGGGCAAGGCGATCTCGCGTCGGATCTTTCCGGTCTTTTGAACGAGTGGGGCCGTCCTGAAAAGCGATCGGCGGTGCCGACGGAAATAACATTCTTGTTCACCGACCTCGTCGGCTCTACGGCCATGACCAGCCAACTGGGCAACGCCGGGGCGCAGCGGGTCGTGCGCGCTCACAACACCGCCGTGCGCGCCGCGATCCAGGCCCATGGCGGACGTGAAGTGAAGCATACCGGCGACGGGATTATGGCGACGTTCCCCACGCCCATCGCTGGAGTTCAGGCCGCGATCCGCATGCAACGCGAACTCGTGTCCGTCGCGACGGCCAACCCCGCCCTCAATTTCTCGGTGCGCATGGGACTGAACGTCGGTGAGGCTGTACAAGAGGAAAACGATTTCTTCGGCGCGGCCGTGCAGATGACCGCGCGTATTTGCGCCGCCGCGACCGAACGTAACGTCTGGGTTTCAAAGGCCATCGTCGATGCTTGTCGTGGCCAGCGCATCGGGTTCATTCCGCGTGGCGCGTTCCAGATGAAGGGCATCCAGCAGGCGCGGCCGCTGTATGAAGTCGCCTATACCGAGGCACACAAGAACGAGTTGGCGAATCTCTGAACGGCAATCCTCAGAAAGTCCTGCATCGCGTTCCTGTCCCCCGCGCGATCCAGAATCACCGCATCAAGACTTGAAGAATCCCTCAGCGCCCTGACGCGCACGATCCTTATGCGCGATGGCCTGCTCCGCGCGGACAATCTCGGCTTTAAGTTCCGCGATATATTCCCGCAGGTCGCCGATGGACATGCGGCTGAGGTCTTTCTTGACCGGCTTTTTTTTGATCGGCTCCAGGTCATCTGTATCCATAGGCGTCTCCCGTTTCCGGCCCCATCGAAAGCATCGGCGTACTTCCGTGCCTGCAAAATATTCTATACACCAGTTGAAGCACCGCACTGAAGCGTTTGCCGTCCGTTTTCCTCAGCAGGTCTCGCCGCGCCAATGACAGTTCCACCTAAAATCCCTTCACAGATGCGTTGCATCGAAATCAAAGCGCCGGGCGGCCCCGAGATGCTTGTGGCTGCAAAGCGTTCGGTCCCGGTCCCGCAAGCCGGAGAAGTCCTGATCGCGGTGCGCGCCGCCGGGGTAAACCGGCCCGACGTCGTCCAGCGCATGGGCCAATACGCGCCGCCGCCAGGGGCTTCCGATCTACCCGGTCTCGAAGTCGCAGGTATCGTCGTTGCCCACGGCGAGGGCGTGACCGGCCCCGCAATCGGCTCCGGCGTATGCGCCCTGTTGCCCGGCGGCGGCTATGCCGAATATGCCGTGGCTGCCGCGGTTACATGCCTGCCGATTCCGGAAGGCATAGACTTTGTCGGCGCCGCTGGATTGCCCGAAACGTTCTTCACCGTATGGCACAACGTATTCGAGCGCGGCGCGCTCAAGGCCGGTGAATCATTCCTGGTGCACGGTGGCACCAGCGGCATCGGCACTGTCGCCATTCAATTGGCAAGAGCCTTTGGCGCCACGGTCATCACCACAGCCGGCAGCGAGGAGAAATGCGACGCGTGCCGGAAACTCGGTGCCAACGTTGCAATCAACTACCGCACAACCGATTTCGCCGCCGAGATCCGAAATACGCTGCCGGGCAAAGGCGTGGACGTCATCCTCGACATGGTCGGCGGCGATTACATCGCCAGGAACATCGCCTGCCTCAAGCCAGACGGGCGGTTGGTGAGCATAGCCTTCCTGCAAGGATCCAAAGTGACCGTCGACCTCATGCCGGTCATGCTCAAGCGGCTTCATCTGACCGGATCAACCCTCCGGCCACGGGACGTCGCGTTCAAAGGCGCCCTGGCCGAAGCCTTGAGATCCAAGGTCTGGCCGATGCTGGCAAAAGGGGTGGTCGCCCCGATCCTGGACCGGACCTTTCCCCTGGCGGAAGCCGCCGCCGCCCATCAACGCATGGAAGCGAGCCTGCATATCGGCAAAATCATCCTCACAATTTAACAAAATATATAATTATATCAAATACTTAAATATTTTTTTGGGGAGTGTTTGACCGGCTCGCGGCAAACCCGATATATAGCCTCACAATTCGCGTTGTCCGTCCCGGCTATCCGAGCCGTGTCGATCTCTTGGGGCGAGGCCCGGGGATCAGGCACCGGTGCCGCCGTTTCTTGCGGACAGCGCTCGCCTCCGAAAGGGATATCTCATGTCGCTGCCGCTCATGCCGAAGGCAACGGCCGTTTGGCTGGTGGAAAACACTTCGCTGTCGTTTGAACAGATCGCGGCGTTCACCGGCATGCACGAGCTTGAAGTCCAGGCCATCGCCGACGGCGAAGTGGCCGTGGGTATTGTCGGCGTCAACCCCATCGCCGGGGGACAGCTGACCCAGGAAGAGCTTGACCGCTGCCAAGGCGATCCAAAGTCCTTTCTCAAGATCAATCGCACGGACATTCCGCTGCCGAAGGCGCGGTCCAAAGGAGCCCGGTACACGCCGGTCTCTAAACGTCAGGACCGGCCCGACGCGATCTCCTGGTTGCTCAAGCACCATCCCGACCTGACCGACGCGCAGATCGCTCGCCTGATCGGCACGACCAAGCCGACGATCTTGAGCGTACGCGATCGGAGCCATTGGAACGCGGCTAATATCAAGCCTCAGAATCCAGTGACCCTGGGCCTATGCACGGAAGCTGATCTCGAAAAGGCCGTTGTGACCTCCATGCGCCGGCAGAAGGCGCGCGAGAAAGCCAAGGAACGTGCGGAACGTGCCGCCGCCAGAGAGCAAGCCGCGGCCGCGACACCGTCCGAGGAATCGGCACCTCCGGTCCCAGCCGATGCAGACGCCGATGCTCATGAGGCTTCGCCGCTCTCCTAACGACGCTGCGCGCGATACACAAAGCGGCAAAAAAATAGGCCCACCAACGGGCATGGCGGGCCTCAATTAATTTGGGGATCCTACCCCGCTCCTTTCCGGGACGGCCGAGTCTCCGCTATCTCCCGGTGGCTGGGTCTATTATCTATTATTTGAATTCGTCTGGGTCAGTTCTGGACAAAAGCGCGCTGTAACTCATCCTTGACCATCAGCTTTCGCTTTTTGAGTTCTTGAACCATGGCGAAATCCGGGAATGGTCGTCGTTCTTCTTCGGTCAGGATGGTTTCGATTTCCGCATGCTTGGCTTTCAGCGCATTAGTCCTGGCGTCTTGACCCATACACTTAACCTCCGGATGGCGGTCTGGAACGCTGAAATGGTAACGCCGTTTCCCCGCAGACTTCCAGGCCTTCCATAACATGTTGATTTCATGATATTAACGAACCCGGATTTGCGTTGATTCCGGCAGGAATCCCGCTGCGGTATAGCGGTTTTCGCCGGAGTCGCGGGGCCTGGCACGGGACGTTACGTCATCGCCGCTCGGATAAAGCTGCTTGGCGGCGGCGTATGTTTGAGTTGGATTGCGTCGATCGAGAGTCCGGGAGCATATTCGCCCCCTGCCGCCCGGCACCGTCACACCCGGACATCGGCCCACGATCCTCGTCGATGGCCGTTCGACGGGAGCCCATAGACCAGTTTCGGAATAAGTGGATAACGCTACGCGATGACGCCGTGGGATCGAGAACAATTGATGGCCAAGCTTGCTGAACTCGAGATCGAGCATCGGGATCTCGACGACGTCATCCTCAGCGTCACCGAACAGGGTGAATTCGATCAGCTCAAACTATCGCGCCTCAAAAAGCGCAAACTCGCGCTAAAGGATCAAATCTCGGCGCTTCGCAACAGCCTTATCCCCGACATCATCGCCTGACGGTCCCCAACGGCGAAGCCGTTGCGGCGATTCACCGTGAACTGCGCGAAAGGTGATCGACGCGGGCGATGGTAAGCAGCGCGCTTTCACCGACGCCCGCTGCGGCCGCCGCCGTTCTGATCGCCAGCGCCATGCTGAGGCCGGCAACCTCATAGCCATCCTTGGTCAGGCTTATGTGGACGTCGCGCGCTAGCGCGAGCGGATCGACGGCAGCCGGCGCGGCAAACAAGACACCGAGCGTCAAACCGCCGACATAGCCCATGAGCATCAAGCTCGTTGACGACAACGGCGGTGGCGCAACAACGGATGGCGCATCATCATTGGCCGCAGCCGGCTTCTCGAAATCCAATTGACGGATGCGATGCGCGACATCATCCAATGCCGTGTTCGCGGCCAACACGCCGGAGCTGCGGCGGATGTCCTCATAGGTCTGAACGTGGACCAGCATGAGAATCCAAATACCGTTCGCTCCGGGCGAAACACTCAGCAATTTGTTGAGCTGGCCTATGAAGGCGTCCCGCTCAAGAATCGGAGCGGCTTTTTTCGTGATGACACTCGTGCCTTCCAGGCGCCTGACTTGCGAACGCAGGGTGGCATTTTCAGCCACCAGCCCGGCCAACGCGGCCTGGGTCGAGGGCGTGATCTGTTCAATCGGGATGCCGATGATCGTGATCCGGTCGTCCGGCGGCTGGACGCGCCCGGTCTCTTGATAAGTCTCGGCGACCTTGCGCGCCGGATGGCCTCCGGCCCCGGGATAGCCGCCGCCTTGGCTGCGTCCATCCTCGCGAGGTTGCACGATCTGCAAGCCGACGGGCTGCGGAATGTCGGGCATCGGTTTGGCCTCAAAGCTCTGGCGCATTGCCGGCCAACGCGGGCCGGCGACCCCCAATACGGGGCACACGGAGTCGCCTCAAGTTAGGACTTTACCTCCGATATATTTGCGAATGGTTACCGGGATCAGATACCCCGGTTCCGGCCGGGCGCGTGGTCCGATTCCGACATTCGCTTCGCCGTCCCGCGGTTACCTGGGCTGGGCAGCGAATGTCAAATCCGCTCCGCGAGCTTGCCGGTTCGCGGGGCGGTCGTATACAGTCCAGCGCTTTCGCGGGGGAACCGGGTAACCCATGGCCAAGATAGCGAAAGCCGCAGCCAAGGCGCCAAAACGCCGTTCCAGTGCCCGGGCATCGGGGCAAGCTCCCCGGGGCCCGGTTGTCGGCCTGATCATGGGGTCCAAGTCCGACTGGGAAACCATGCGCCACGCCGCCGAGGTTCTGGAAGAGTTGGGCGTGGCCTACGAGGCCCAGGTCGTTTCCGCCCACCGCACGCCGCACCGGCTTTATACCTATGCCACCAACGCCCAGGAGCGCGGCCTGCAAGTCATTATCGCTGGCGCCGGCGGCGCGGCGCATTTGCCCGGCATGACCGCCTCCATGACCGCCTTGCCGGTCTTCGGCGTACCGGTGGAAACCAAATCCCTGAAGGGCTTGGACAGCCTTCTATCGATCGTGCAGATGCCGGGCGGCATCCCGGTGGGCACCCTGGCGATTGGTAAAGCCGGTGCCAAGAACGCCGGCCTTCTCGCCGCCGCCGTGGTCGCCTTGTCCGATGCCAAAGTCGCCACGCGGCTCGCCCGTTGGCGGCAGCGCCAGACCGCGGCCGTGAACAAAAATCCGACGGCCTAAATCGATCATGTCCATGGCTGCCTCTACGCCCCTCTCCCCTGGCGCGACGATCGGGATTCTCGGCAACGGCCAACTGGGCCGGATGTTGTGCCTCGCCGCCGCGCGTCTTGGCTACCGCACCCATGTGTACGGCCCCGACCGGGACAGCCCAGCCGAACAGGTCGCAACCGTTGCCACGGTCGCCGCTTACGACGACGAGGCCGCCCTCGCCGCCTTCGCAGATGCCGTCGACGTGATCACCTTCGAGTTCGAGAACGTGCCCGCCCAGGCCGCCGCCTTCCTCGCGGCCCATACCGATGTGAGGCCGTCCTGGCGTGCCTTGGAAGTGGCCCAGGACCGGACCAAGGAGAAAACGTTCTTCGCCGAGATCGGCGCGGCGACACCGCCATGGCGGCCCATCGACAGCCTCGACGATCTCAAGACCGCACTGAATACAATCAAGCCGCCCGCGATTCTCAAAACCGCGCGCCTCGGCTATGACGGCAAGGGACAGGCGAAGATAACCAATGCGTCCGATGCGGACAGCGCATGGAAAACCATCGGCGGTGAAGCGGTGTCTTCGACCCGCCCCTATGCCATCCTCGAAGGCTTCGTCGATTTCACGCGCGAGATTTCAGTGATCGCCGCACGCAGCCGCGACGGTGCCACCGTGTGCTTCGAGCCGACCGAGAATGTGCATACCAATCACATGCTCGCCACATCGACTGTTCCCGCCGCCATATCTTCCGCGATCGCGGCCACGGCATGTGACATCGCCGTCCGTGCCGCCGTGGCGCTTGATCTCGTTGGACTGCTGGCGGTTGAAATGTTCGTGGCACCGGACGGAACGCTGCTCTGCAACGAAATGGCGCCGCGTCCCCACAACTCAGGTCATTGGACCATGGATGGTGGCGGCTGTGATCAGTTCGAGATGCTGGTGCGCGCCGCCGCGGGGCTGCCGCTGGTGACTCCCATGCGCACGGTCGACGTCACCATGATCAATCTGGTGGGCGACGGGATCGAAGACCTGGAGCGTTACTACACCGACCCCACGGCGCGGGTGCATCTCTACGGCAAGGCCCACGCCCGCGCGGGGCGAAAAATGGGGCATGTGAATATTGTGCGGCTGAAAAAGAGTTAGACGCCCGCCAACGACCATTCGGTCACCGCCGCGGTGTGCGCGCGCTCCATCCGCGTGACGGGCCGGTCGCCAGTCGCCGCAACAGGTCCGAGGGCCTCGGCACGTGCTTCAATTGCGCCGCAAGGCGTGCGCGGACTTTGGGAATCCGCATGACGTCGGCGATGCGCAGGTCGAGAAAAGCCCACGTGGCGGCGGCGCCTTCGCTCCGGTCATCGAGCCAATAGAGCAACGTCGCGCCGTAGACTCCCGCGAGCAACATGCGTTTGGTGTAGAAAGAAAAATCCGTCGCGCGGTCACCAATCTCGCGCCAGATGACATCGACCGTATGATACCAGCCGCGCAGGGCTGGTCCGGTCATGGACGGTAGAGGAACCAATGCGAGCGCGCGACGTATGGCCTCGCGATGCGGATTCCATCTTTCCAGCCGCACCCGCACCGCCGTCGCGATACGTTCCCGTATCTTGAGCACGGTCAAATCCCGCGTCGCCAAGTCGGCCGCCATCAGGCGGTCGGCCATATCCATGAAATGCACCACAGCGCCCCGTGCCCCATCGGGAAACAGACGAACCACCGCGTCGGCACCTAGTCCGGCGTCGGTCGCCGCGCGCCTCAGGCAGGCATCGCTCCAACCGTCGAAGGGCACGTGCGGGAGTGCCGCCATGACCATGGCATCGCGCTGGTCGCGCCGAAGGGTCTGCGCCTCATTCATTCGAGCGGCACGCCCTCTTCGTCGATGTCGATATCCTCTCCCGCGGCTTGTGCTTCCGCGCGAAGAACGTCGGAGAAGCTGAGCGAGCCCATGTCGGTCATGCGCATGGGATAGAGTACCCCGTCCAGGTGGTCGCATTCGTGCTGCACGACACGGGCGTGGAAGTCCCGCGCGTCACGCACCTGCTTGTCGCCTTGGAGGTCGGTAAAGCTGTAGCGGATTGAGGTCCAGCGGGGCACCCGGCCGGTGAGCCCGGGGACAGAGAGACAGGCCTCCCAGTCTTCGGCCTGGTCGGGCCCTGTGGGTTCAATCACCGGATTGACCATGATCGTCAGGGGAATTTCCACGCCGTTGTTGCGCATGGCGGGCACGAAAAACATCACGATCCGCACGGGCGCACCGACCTGGGGCGCCGCCAGCCCGACACCGTGAGAGGCGATCATGGTCTGGAGCATATCGTCAACCAAGGCGTGAACGGCCGGATCGGTGGCATCCCTAACCTCCGCGGCCCGGCTCTTGAGAACCTCGGCGCCCATACGAGAAATCGGCATTACGGTCATAAACTGGGGTTTTCCTGCCACAAGTTGCGGTAATCCGTCGTTTTATAGGCGGGAATGCCATACCTTAGAAAGGGTGCTTCCGGACAAGGCCTTAAGCCGTGCCTGGGACAGGAAATGGGCTTCCCCGAGCCCCGGCCGATGACCGAAATCCGTCATTTATCCAGGCAGGGGCACGTTTTAGGCTTGGCCTGACCCTTTCCAAGGCGAATCCCCTGTGTTATAGGCTCGCCCCTCATGCGGGGACCAGCCCCCGGCGGTGCGGGACACCGACCGAATTATGGTGCTGGCCGATTTAAGGAGAACGACCCTGGTTCAAGTTATCGTTCGCGACAACAACGTCGATCAGGCGCTCAAGGCCCTGAAGAAAAAGATGCAACGCGAAGGCATCTTCCGTGAAATGAAGCTCCGTAAGTCCTACGAGAAGCCCTCCGAGCGCAAGGCGCGGGAGAAGGCCGAGGCGGTGCGCCGGGCGCGCAAGCTGGAGCGCAAGCGGCTGGAGCGCGAAGGCTTCTAGTTTCCCCAGGGGATGCGGGCTCTCCCGTCCCTGGTTTGCGGACAGATACGACGACCAAGCGGAGTACTAACGTGCTCCGCTTTTTTGCGCCCGGTGTGATCCCTCAAATCTTACGGCGGTCATTAACGGCTCCGAAACGGACGGTCATTACTCTCTGAGGATTCACGTCTAGTGGAGCTTTGGATTCTAACATTCGCAAGACAGCCTGCCGATCCGGGATGCGAATGTTAGAATCGGACCACGAGTTTGGGGGAAATCCATGACCACCATCGCCATTCGGCCCGCCAGCGCCGAAGACTCGGACTCTGTCGCCCATGTGGTGCGGGAGTCCTGGCTCGCCTCCAACCGCGATCTCCTGCCTGCCGATACCGTCCGGCGTTTGGAACACAGCGACACCATGAGCCGCTTCGCCGCCGATCAATGGCGCAACATATGGGTCGCGGAGGTCACGGCCTCCCATGTGACCGAAATCGTCGGTGTTGTCGGTCTCGGTGCCAACGGCGTGATCTGGATGCTCTACGTTCTGCCCGGCTATCAGGGATGCGGCGTTGGATCGGCCCTTTACGACTATGCCATTGGCACGTTGAAAAGCGCCGGTCAGCGCAAGGCGGTTCTCGAAGTCCTTGCCGCCAACGAAAACGCGGTGGCGTTCTATCGCTCCCGCGGCTGGGTTCCGGAAGGCCGCCGGACCGAGCACATTCCGGGCTTCCGCTTCACCGCCGTGCGCATGGGGTTGGCGTTAGCGTAGAGAACGCATCTACTCCAACTCCGGTTCCACCACCCACGGCCGCACCACCAGCCGGGGCCACTGCCGTTGCCAGCGCATGGATTTCTCCTTGTAGACCTCGGCCATGGGCAGAGCGCGATTGGGTTTCACAATCATGTCCCACACATTGCCAAGCCCGAAGGGCGCATAGACATCGAGAAAGTCATCGCCGGTCCGCTTGAGGCCGACGGCAGTTGTCGTCGACGGAAAGCGGAGAATACCTTCGCTCGCTGTGGTGAGAGCAGAATAAGAAATGCCGAATTTCTCCGGATACCACAGGTGTACCCGCGCCTGATTGCGGACTTCCACCTTCGCCGGCAAGTCGGCGAATAGCGCTTTGGCATCACCGATGACTTGATCCTCGGCTTCCCACGACGGATCGTCGGCGAAATAAACGACGTCGTAGTCGTTGATGCCTTCCCCCGCCGGACGGCCGCAGCGCAGGTTCCAAACCGTCTGCACGATGCAGCCCGATGTCAGCCACCAGTCGCGTAGTCCCATACGTGGGAAACGTTCGAGGATGGCGGCATTGATGGGATTGACGAGACAGCAATCCGCGATCCGGCCCGCCAGGACTTCGCCGGCGGCCTCTACCGCCGTATCGGCGTCAACAGCTGGAAGCAGTCCCGGCGGTGGCTCCGGAGCGACGCGGCTTTTGCGCGACGCCTTTGGCCGCGGAAAGAGCCGGAGCCGCAAACGTTGGCCGCTGGGCAGAAAGATGTGAACCATACGCCCGTCGCCGGTGAAGATGGCGTTGAGTGTAAACCCCGACGGGACTTACCGTGAGGAAAACCATGCGGACGACGGCACCTTTTACAGCGCGCCGACGATTTCCTCGGTCATTTTCTTGGCGTCGCCGAACAGCATCATGGTGTTGTCGCGATAGAACAATTCGTTGTCGACGCCCGCGTACCCGGCCGCCATGCTGCGTTTGACGAACAGCACGGTTTTCGCCCGTTCCACGTCCAGGATCGGCATGCCGTAAATGGGACTTTGCGGATCGGTCTTGGCGACCGGATTCGTCACGTCGTTGGCGCCGATGACGTAGGCCGCGTCGGCGGTGGCGAACTCGTGGTTGATTTCCTCAAGCTCAAAGACCTCGTCATAGGGCACGTTGGCTTCGGCGAGCAGCACGTTCATGTGGCCGGGCATACGCCCCGCCACCGGGTGAATGGCGTACTTCACGGTGACACCCTCGGCCTTCAGCTTGTCGGCCATCTCGCGCAGGGCATGCTGCGCCTGGGCCACCGCCATGCCGTAACCGGGCACGATGATGACCTTGGAGGCGTTTTTCATGATGAAGGCCGCGTCCTCGGCCGATCCCGACTTATGGGCGCGGGCTTCCTTCTTGCCGCCGGTCGCTACAGCCGCATCGCCGCCGAATCCACCGAGAATGACGTTGATGATCGAGCGGTTCATGCCCTTGCACATGATGTAGGACAGGATCGCACCCGACGACCCCACCAGCGCGCCGACAATGATCAGCAGGCTGTTCTGCAAGGTGAAACCGATGCCGGCCGCCGCCCAGCCCGAGTAGCTGTTGAGCATGGACACGACGACCGGCATGTCGGCTCCGCCGATGGGCAGGATCAGGAGAAAACCGATCAGGAAGCTCAAACCCATGACCGCGAAGAACCAGCAATGATTCTCGCTCAGGCAGAACATCACGATCAGCGCCACGATCACGATGCCGAGCGCCGCGTTGATGAAATGCTGTCCGCGGAATACCAGCGGGTTTCCGGACACCAGCCCCTGCAGTTTTGCGAACGCCACCACCGATCCGGAAAACGTGATCGCGCCAATGGCCAGGCCGAGGGACATTTCCACCAGGCTCCCGGTTTCGATATGGCCGGGCGAGCCGATGCCGTAAGACTCAGGCGCCAGGAGCGCTGCGGTCGCCACCAATGCCGCGGCCATGCCGACAAGACTGTGAAACGCCGCCACCAGCTGCGGTAACGCCGTCATCTGGATGCGACGCGCCAGCACGGCGCCGATCGAACCGCCGATGGCGATTCCACCCACGATCCAGACATAGTTCTGAACCACCGGCGAGAACACCGTCGTGACGATGGCGATGACCATGCCGGCCATGCCGAGCAGATTGCCGCGCCGCGCGGTTTCAGGGTTCGACAGGCCACGCAGTGTCAGGATGAAGAAAATCCCGGCGACAATGTAGGCGGCGAACGTCAATCCAATCATCATTGCGCCCTACTTGCCCTTCTTGCGGAACATCTGCAGCATGCGCTGAGTAACGATGAAGCCGCCGAAGATATTCACCGAGGCCAACACGACCGCGCAGAATCCCAATATGGTCGAAGGCCCGAAGGTCCGTGGTCCGGCGGCCAGGATCGCACCGACAATGATCACGCTCGATACGGCATTCGTGACCGCCATCAGTGGCGAGTGCAGCGCCGGTGTCACGCTCCAGACCACATAGAAGCCCACGAACACGGCCAGCACGAAGATCGTCAGCAGATACCAGAAGTCGCCGCCGCCGTGGGCATGAGCAGCGAGGGCCGACAGCGCATTGACGCTATCGGCGAAGTTCTGCGGCTGGCCGGCGACGCCATTCGGATTCATGATTGCTCCTAACCTCGCAGCCCGGGATGGACGATCTGGCCATCCTTGGCGACAAGCGTGCCCTTCACGATTTCGTCATCCCAGTTGATATTGAAAGTGGCCGAGGCCTTGTCGATCATCGGCGTGACGAAATTGAGGATGTTCTTGGCAAAGAGCGCGCTGGCATCCCGCGGCAGCCGTGCCGGCATATTGGAATAACCGATAATGGTCACTCCGTTGGCGGTCGTGATCACCTCGTCCCGATGCACGCCTTCCACGTTGCCGCCGGCCTCGGCGGCCAGATCCACGATCACCGATCCGACCTTCATGTTCGCGACCATATCCGCCGTGACCAGACGCGGCGCGGGCCGCCCCGGAATCAGCGCCGTCGTGACAACAATATCCGCCTTGAGAACTTCCGCCCGCACGGCCTCGGCCTGCTTGCGCTTGAAGTCCTCGTCCATTTCCTTGGCATAGCCCCCGGAGGTCTCGGCGGCCTTCATCTTCTCCTCGTCGACGACAATGAACTTGCCGCCGAGGGATTCCACCTGTTCCTTGGCGGCGTAACGCACGTCGGTCGCGAAGACCACCGCGCCCATCCGCTTCGCCGTGGCAATCGCCTGAAGTCCCGCGACACCGGCGCCGAACACCAGGACGCGGGCCGGCGCGATCGTCCCGGCCGCCGTCATCATCATGGGCATGGCGCGACCGAACGTCGCGGCAGCATCGATCACCGCTTTGTAGCCGGCGAGATTAGATTGAGACGACAGCACATCCATCGCCTGCGCCCGGCTGATGCGCGGCATCAACTCCAGGGCGAAAGCCGTGACACCCCTGGCTGCCAACGCCTGGACGGTGTCTTTGGATGCGAACGCCGAGAGGTGAGCAACCAGTACCGAGCCCGGCCGCAAGATGGAGATCTCGTCAAAACCACCCTCGGCGGCCGACATGGGCCTGAGGACTTTGAAGACCATATTGGCATCTGCACAGGCAGTGACGGCATCGATCACCACCGTGGCACCCGCAGCGGTGAAATCCTCATCGCTAAAGTTGGCGGCATTGCCGGCCCCACGCTCGACCACGACCCGGCATCCGAGACCAACGAACTTCTTCACCGTATCCGGGGAAGCCGCGACCCGCGTTTCCCCAGGCCGCCGCTCCTTTAAAACCGCAATCCGCATACCCGAATATTCCTTACACACCGCACGACGATACGCGGTAGACGTTCTGACCGTGGGTGCTGTGGCAGCCTTGCCGATAGACGGACTATCACCGATGCGTTACCGGTGTTCCAGCCCTAAGATTTTCCCCCACATGCCAAGGAATTGGCGCCCCGTCCAGAACTTTCTCCATACGGGGATTCCTGAATGATGACGACGCCGGCTACGCCTTTTCGTCGCCGCCCAGCAGCCGGTCGAGCTTGACCTTTTTGAGCGCCGCCGCTTGGGTTTTCGCGAGCTTGGCGGCATCAAAACCGGCGATCGTGTCGTGAAAAAGACGATACCAGTTCACATGAGCACGCAAGTGCATGAATACGGAGCCGAGGCCGATGGCCGCCCGGTCCATCAGCACGAACTCACGGGGCGGTTTTATACCGCCGAGCCGGCGGAGTTCAGTGTGGACTTTCGCAGCCGTGTCGCGGCCATAGTCGATGGCGTTGGTCTCTTCGATGAGACGCGGGCGATCCTCCAGGAGCGGCGCGTAGATGAACGCCGCCCAGAGATTCAAAGTCTCGATCATTTCGCGGCTGAGGCCGGTGAAGCCCCAGGTCTCATAGGCCGCGACCGCCAGCTCGTGATCGCCAGTCTCGACCGCGCGATAAAGATCGATGACCCCTTTCACGAAGCTTGCGCCGAACACACGGATGGCACCGAAGTCCATGAGGTTGACCGACGCATCAGGCCGTACGGAATAGTTACCGAGATGCGGATCGCCGTGGATCACGCCGTAACGGTAAAGCGGCACATACCAGGCGCGGAACATGTTGACGGCGATGGCGTCCCGCGTCGCTTGGTCGGCCTCCGCCGCCACGTCCGTCAACGGCCGGCCCTCGAGCCACGTCATCGTCAACAGTCGGCGCGTGGATAATTCCGGCAAGACCTCCGGCACATGCACACCGCGCTCGTGGGCGAGGATGAGCCGGTAAAGCGCGAGGTTCTTGGCCTCGTTGGTGTAGTCGAGTTCCTCACGCAAGCGGGCGCTGATCTCCGCATGGACTTCGCTTGGATCGATGGACGAATCAAAACGTCGATAGGCCGCGAACAGAACCTTGAGCTGTTTCAGGTCCGCCTCAACCGCCGAGTCCATGTCCGGATACTGCAGTTTGCACGCCAGATGCCGATGATCATGACCGGTGGCGCGGTGGACCTGCCCGAGGGAAGCCGCGCGCGCGGCTTCCCGCTCGAAGTCGGCGAAGCGGCTTTGCCAATCCGCACCCAGCTCCGCGGTCATGCGGCGATTGACGAAGGGCCAGCCCATGCGTGGCGCATTGGATTGGAGCTGCGCCAATTCCCTCGCGTACTCCTTGGGCAGCGCATCAGGAATGGTGGCGAGAATTTGCGCCACCTTCATCAATGGGCCCTTCAGTCCACCAAGCGCCAACTTGAGCGCCTCGGCGTTGCGGTCCCGGTCGGACTTGAGATTAAAGACCCGCTCGCTTGCCATGCGCGTGGCGATCCCGCCGATAGCGGTCCCCACATTGGCATACCGGCGGACCCGGCCGCCGAGTGTGTTTTCGCTGTCGTCGGAGGCGCGTTTCTTGGCCATTAAACGAAGCCCAAAACGTAAACTAAAAAATCCCCCTCACCGCCTCGCTCCACTCGGCACCCTCTCCCCCATGGGGAGAGGGTTAGGGTGAGGGGGCGCTTGATCAAACGGCACACTGGGTAGCTGAATGCTACGCGACGCGTTCCAGTTCGTCGATGAATCCGGACACGGTCTTCATGCCTCGGCGCCAGAAGTCCGGATCGGTGGCATCGAGCCGGAACGGCGCCAGTAATTCCTTGTGACGCAAGCGGCCGCCGGCCGAAAGCATATCCTGGTACTTGGACACGAAGTCGGGAACCGCCTTGGTGGCGTAGACATTGTAAAGCGCGTTCACCAAGCAATCGCCGAAAGCATAAGCGTAGACGTAGAACGGCACATGCAGGAAGTGGCTGATGTAGCACCAGTAGGCGCCATAGCTGTCGTCAAAGCGGAACGCGGGGCCAAGGCTTTCGCGCTGGACCGACAGCCAGATGTCGCGCAGTTGTTCGAACGAGAGTTCGCCGGTCTTGCGGGCATCGTGCACCTGACGCTCGAAATCGTGAAAGGCGATTTGGCGCACGACGGTGTTGAGCATGTCCTCGACCTTGCCGGCCAGCAACGCACGTCGCTCGGGTGCGCGGGTTTCCGCGGCCAGGATCGCCCGGAAGGTGAGCATTTCACCGAACACCGATGCAGTTTCGGCCAGCGTCAGGGGTGTTCCGGAAATCAGCTGGCCCTGCGGTGCCGCCAGCACCTGATGGATGCCGTGGCCCAGCTCGTGCGCAAGGGTCATGACGTCACGCGGACTGCCGAGATAGTTGAGAAGGATGTATGGATGGGCGGA
>SCTM01000316.1 GCA_004297485.1 Rhodospirillaceae bacterium | reverse complement strand
CCGAAGGTTCCGCCGGTGTCATCGGAACCTTCGGGTTCAAGTTAACCCTGTTCCGTTTCCTCCATGATGCCGATGAACGCCCGCCGGAAGATGTCCTCCGTCATGTTCTGGTGTTGACGTTGGGGTTGGCGTTCGTCCTTGCCTTTACCTTGTGGCTTGGGGCGGGTGAGTTGGCACAGCTTTTCAATACGCCGGCGGCTGCTCCCAAGATCGCGTTTCTCGTTTGGTTCATTCCTGGGGCCGTCTTGACCGACGTGCTCCTCGCGGCCACCTGGGCCAAGCGCGTCGTCCATTTCGACGTGGTCGCCCGGAGCATTGTCGAGCCGGCGACCTTGACCATTCTATCCTACGTCCTGTTTCATTTCGGTTTTCCGGACATGGGCCTGCCGGTCGCCTATGCGGTTGCCTCCAGCGGCGCAGCCATCGCGGCCGTAATCTCCTTCGCCCGGCTCTATTCCTGGCGTGACCTGCTGCGCGGGGGGCTGCGCGGTTCTTATCTCCGTGAGCTGGCGCGCTCTTCCGCTTCGACGTCCGTGCACGATGTCATTGGGCTCTTGTTCAGCAAGATCGACATTCTGGCGGTCGGCTATTTCTTCGATACGGAGGCGGTCGGCCTCTATGGGATGGCCCAGCAATTTCTGACGGTGATGGAGAAGATAACCCTCAGCTTCATACCGGTGCTCATTTCGGTTCTGACGGAAGCGTTGCGGAGCGCCGACGTGCAGCGCGCGCGCGGCCAGCTCTTTGCCGTAGGCGGGCGGATTGTGTTGATGCAGATGCCGATTGTTGCTGTGTTCTTCACGGCCGGACATTTCCTCCTCGCACTTATCGGGCCGGCTTTCACCGCGGCTTGGGGTGTGCTGATGATTCTTACCCTCGGGGCTTGGGTGAACGGCGTCCTGGGGCTCAGCGAACTCGCACTGCTGAGTATCCGGCCCCACGCGAACCCCCAGGCTTCCATCTTGCGCTTGGCATTATACGCAATCGTGCTCGTGCCCCTTCAAGCGATCCTGGGCGCGCGCGGTGTTGCCCTGGCGAACGTTCTCGCAACCTTCGCGGCCAACCTTACCCGCGTCTGCATTTGCCGACCGGCGTTACGTCTTTCGCCCGCGCCATAACGCATCGGTTGCCGACGATTAACCCTCGCCCAGTTTGCTCAGGATTTGCCGGGCGACAAAAAAGCCACCCGTTGCCGAGCACGCGCTTAAAATCGTGCCCCATGCCAAATCGATCATCGCCATTGTTGCCGGGAATTGCTGCAAGGTCGCCAGATTTGTCAGGTCATAGGTCGCATAGGTGAAGAACCCGAAGAGAGCGCCCCACACCAACGCCGTGCGCCATGCGCCGCTGTTGAGCGCCGGACCGACGGCAAAAAGCACAAGGCCGATGGCGTATATGACGTAGAACAGTACGGCGACAGGGATGTTGATGGGGTCGCGCATGATTGGTCCCATGCCGGCGCGGTAGATATCCCGCGCCAGGTATCCGATCCAGATCATATCCACCGTGAAATGGATGGTGGTCGTGCAGACATAAGCTGTCAGATACCTCAGCATGATGATCTCCCCCTCAGCTTTTGAGAAACGGCCGGACAGTGGCAAGAAACGCGTCCAGCTTGTCGTGATGAACCCAATGGCCCGCGCCGGCGATCATTGCGGTCCTCGCGTTGCGAAAGTACGACAAGGACCCATTGGCCCTCGGATCGCCGACAAAGCTCTCGTCGCCGGAAATGAGCAGCGTCGGACAGGAGATGCGGCTCCAGAGCGAAGTAATTTCGTCGGCATCCAGATTTTTCTGAATGGCCGCGCGAACATAGTTGTCGAACTTCCAGCTAAAGGTCCCGTCTTCGTTCTGATTTACGCCGTGAATGGTCAGCGACAGGGCCTGCTCTGCGGAGAGGCGCGGATTTTCTCCGTG
>SCTM01000315.1 GCA_004297485.1 Rhodospirillaceae bacterium | reverse complement strand
ACGATACGTCGGACACGGCCGCAGTGTTTCATGTAACCCTGTCGGCGGCCAGCAACAGCACGGTGACGGTCAACTATACCACCGTGGATGGCACGGCGACCGGCGGCCCAAACTACACGTCCCAGAGCGGGACACTGACGTTCAATCCCGGCGATACGAGCAAAACCATCTCGGTGCTGCTCGTGAATCCCCACTCCGCTCATCCGAGTGAGAACTTCCACGTCCAACTGCTCAGCAATCCCACGGGCGCCACTCTGGGCACCTCCTCCGTAGGCACGGCCACCATCGCCGCCGACACAGTCAACCAATCGCCATTCCTTCTCGCGGACGCGGTGGTGCCGCCGACCGATGTCACCGCGATCACCACGCCGAATGTTGCCCGCATCTCCGACCTGTTCGCCGGCCTCGTGCTGGACCCCAATCAAGGCGACACCTTTGTGGGCGTGGTCGTCGTCGGGAACATCGCGCTCCCCACATCGAACGGGACTTGGCAATATTCCACTGACTCCGGCACCCCCACTCACTGGCACGACATTCCCGGCAGCGCGAGTTTAAGTAGTGGTCACGGCCTGGTGCTTTCCGCCTCCACCTATGTGCGCTTCGTTCCCTTCGATGCGACACCGGGACTTGTTCCCCCGCTGGTCGTGCAAGCCATCGACTCCACTTACACCGGCGTCTTCTCGGTTGGCGACAGCAACGAGAATCTCGTTACCCTCAATTCGGTCGAAGGCGGCGGCACGTCACCGTTCTCTTCTCAGACGAAGGATATCATCACTGCCGTCGGCACGTCGGTTCACTGGGCCGGCACCACCACCGATTGGCTCACGGCTGCCAACTGGGACGCGAATGCGGTGCCCGGGATAACGGAAGCGGCAATCATCAACAGCGCCCCCGTTCTCCTGGCCACGGAGACTCCCCAAACTGTCGGTGCCCTCATTCTCCATGGAACCGCCGCACTCACGCTGTCCACCAGCGTCGCGCTCGATGCCGTCTTGGGCGGCCAAGTCGATTCCGGTGCGACGATCACCATTACCCAGGCAACGCTCCAAACCGAGCATACATTCACTGACGCCGGCACCATCAACGTTGGAAGCTCAAGTCTCACTGGATCTCTGAACGGCACCGGCACATTCGTCGACACGGGAACCATCAACGCCATTAACGGCTCCATTGCCGCCAATGTCGTTGTCGACAATGGCGGCGTGTTGAAAGTGGATGGCGGGGATTTCTTCTATGACTACGCCCCGCTCAGTATCCTGAATGGCGGACTACTGAAAATTGCCATCAACTCCGCCGAAGGCACCACCACCTTCACGACCCACGGTGGGCTCAACAATACCGGCACAATTCTCGTAACGGTGGGCACCAGCGCCACCGGCGGAGCAGCTGTCCTCGACGCTGGCGAAGGCATCATCACCAACTATGCCGGCGGAAAAATTCAATTCGGCGCAACCACCGGCGAAGGCAGCGGTTCACGGCAGATCATCGGTCCCGTCGTCAACGAATCTGGCGGCACCATCGCGGTCAACTCTAACACCAGCGTTCTTAACGGTGAATTCTCGCAGCCCGACATCGAAAATTTCGGCGTGATCAATATCGCCGCCGGGGCTTTTCTGACCATCGGTAGCGGCGAAAGCAACGGCACGCTCGGCGCGGAGAACGGCGGAACTTTCACCGGCACCGGCACGCTCTTCATTACAAACGGCGCCGACTTCAACCTTCTGGCCAACGCCGCGATTCCTGCCGGCATGACCCTGGAACTTGGCTCCGTGCATGGTACCCCTGCGATGGTGGCCAGCCCGCCGGGAGTCACCCTCACCCTCGCGGGCACCGGCAATTTCAACAATGTCAACTTCGTCGACAACCTGATCGTGGCCGCCGGAGGGGTGGTCAATGTGACGGATTCCCCCCATGAGGTTCTCTTGGAGGGCACCACGACGATCCAAGCCAGCGGCGTGGTGAATGTCATCGACGCGACAGTCGGCGGCAGCAGCGCCACCCTTGAGGTGCTCGGCGCGCTCACGATTGCCAATGGCGGCGCCTTTCACCTCACGGACACCAACGGGAGTACTGACGCAGCCATCCTGGATATCTCCAAGGGCGGCGACGTGGAAGTCGCCACCGGCGGCACGCTTGATATCGGGCACCATACCGTCATCGTCGAAAGTGGTGGCACGTTGCAGGTGGACACCGGCAGCACCCTGACCTTGGCCAGCGGTGGTCACATCCAGGCTCCCCTCGGGACCGTGACGTTCAACCAGAACGTTACCCTTCCGCAGAATTTTATTGTGGCGCTGGGCGATGTTCCGTCGTCAATGCCCGGCGGCGTCATGAACGGTACCGGAGCCGTCACCGTCGGCGGCGAAATCGACCTCAGCGGCGGCAGCATCGCCAACGACCTGACCATAGCCTCCGGCGGAATTTTCCATGTGGAGAATTCGGAAGCGAATGCCTCTACAGCGGGTCAGATCACGATTGTGGGCGGCGAAAATGGCGGCCGACTGGAGATCGTGGGCAACGACGCGCACGCGGCCACCCTAACCGCCAACGGCGATATCGACAATTCGGGTGTCATCCGGCTCACCGATAATGTGACCGCGGATGCAACGCCGACAGTTGCTTTGCAGACGGACAACGAAGCGACCGTCACCAATCACAACGGCGGCCTGATTCAAGTGGAAGGCGTCGGCCTCCGGGAACTAGCCGTCAATATCGATAATCTCGTCGGCGGCCACATCGAGATTGATTCCGACACATCGCTCCTACCGATCGGCGAGTCGAACAATACCTTGACCAATGCCGGCGAGCTCAGCATCGGGACGGGGGCGACCCTGACAGTGTCGAACGGCACATTTCTCACGCAGGAAACCGGCGGCACCTATGATGGTGGAAACGGGGTCATTGCCATCGCGGATGGCGGCGTGTTCACATTCAACGCCAACGGTCTCATTTCCAGCGGCGTGGAAGTGGACGTGGGTGTTTCTGACGGCTCCGCGAGGCTTTCCGGCCCTGGCACCGTTTTTGTGGATGGCGCACTCGTCGTGAACGCGTCCAACGATGTCACCGCCCCCATTCACGTGAATGGAAGCGGCGAGTTGGACATGGGCGAACAGGGCATCGTTGTCGATACCGCGGGTATCGCCGTTGATCAGGTCGGAAACTTTTTCGTCGCTGGCAACGGCACCGATGCTTATGTCCACCTTACGGGCGGCGTGTCCAACTCCGGTACTGTGGAAGTTACCAATCTCTCTGGGGGGGCCTCGCGCGACGTGACGCTTGATATGCACGACGCGGCTTTCTTATTCGCCAATCAATCGACGGGTCACTTTAACGTACTCACTGGCAATGGTGGCGGCGCGCGCACCATCATCGGCGCGTTCACCAACGCCGGCGTCATGGACGTTGAAACCAACGCCACGTTCACTAGTCCATACAATGATTTTACGATCGACAATCTGAGTGGTGGCCAGTTCATCGTCGATGCCAGTCAGACAATGACCCTGGCAACGACGGGCACGGCGGCGTTCAAGAACGAAATTGGAGCGACGTTGACGATCAATGGCACGTTCCACATTGCCAACGCGACCCTTGACCTCGCCGGCGGGGCGATCTCGGGCAACGTGGTCAACAGCGGCGGCACCATCCAGGTAGATCACGACACGACCTACTCGGGCGGAACGATCACCACTGACAACATCATGAACGTCGCAACCGGGGCGACCCTGACCATGGCGAGCGGCACGCACGTCGTCCAAGGTGCATCGAAGGCCACCTATACCGGCGGTGGAACTCTGGCCTTCGCCGACGGCTCATTCTTCGATATCAATCATAACCTCACCATCGGCAGCGGACTCACCACAACCCTTGGCACGGCCGGTGGCGCCGGCGCGACCTGGGATGGCTCCGGGTCTACCATGACGGTGCTCGGCACGACGACGCTTCACAGGGGAACGATTCAGGATGTAGTCCTCACGGCCACATCGGGGGGAACGATCCAGGTCATCGGTGATACTGTCACTCAAAACAGCGGCGGGCACATTTCTATCCTGCAAACGGGTAGTCTCAATATCATCGATTCCAGCGGCAGTACCGCCAGCACGGTTCTGACGACCACCGGCAACATCACCGATTCCGGAACGATTCGTCTTATCGGTAGCGGATCGCAGAGCGCCACCCTGAGCACCGGAGCCGGACTTACCATCAACAGCGGCGGGACGCTTGTGGTCGATTCGACCGGCGGCACCGGCACACGTACCGTCACCGGCGCGGTCAATAACAGCGGCACCGTCCAGGTCAATTATAACGCCACCTTCAATGTAGGCGCGGCTCAGTTCAATAATATGAGCGGCGGCCATTTCAATATCGCCAGCGCTGCAACGGTGGACATCCTGGGGTCGGGTACGACGCTTCTGAACGCCGCCAACGCGTTTCTGACCATCAGCGGCACGCTGAACATGCACGGTCAAAATCTGGATAACTTCGGCACGTTGAACGGTTACGCCCATCTCAATATGGGCGGTGGAACCTATACCCTCGAAAGTGGCGGCACAGACGACGCGGGGGCATCACCCGGATACTTAGTGATTGACGGCAATGCCACGTATATGACGGGCAGCCTCACGCGTGTGGAACTCGCCGGTGTTCCCACCCAGTTGCATGATATCCGCACCTTCACCGGTAACTTCGAGATGGGCGGGACGATGGCCGCGATCGACTATCACGGCTTCACGGCTCACGCCGGCGATAGCTTCGATGTCTTCCACTATGGCTCCAGCACGGGCATCTTCGATGCCATGACCGGACTAGCAAGTTTCGGTCCTGTAGCCCTGGACCCGATCTTCAGCGACACCGGCCTGACCCTGGTGGCGCGCACCATCACGCAGCAGGCGGGCGACGGCGATGTCACCCTGACCGGCAGCACCAGCCATGACAACGTGCTGGTGGGCGGTAGCGGTAACGATATCCTCATCGCCGGACCCGGCAACGACCTGCTTATCGGCGGCAAGGGCGACACCACTTTCGTACCCGGCACCGGCAACGACCACATGGTTGGCGGATCGGGCACCAATACGGTGGACTTCAGCAGCCAGCCCGGCGCGGTCACCGTCGATCTTAGCCAAGGTACCGCCCTTACCAGCAACGGCGGTCACGATACCTTGATCGGTATTCAGAACGTCACCGGCACGCCCTTCGCCGACACCATCGTCGGCAATGCCCATGACAACGTCATCGACGGCGGTGACGGGGCCGATACCCTGACCGGTGGCGGCGGCAACACCACCTTCCAATTCGACGCACCGTCGGCGGGCGGCGCCACCATCACCAACTTCACCTCCGGCCGGGATGTGTTCTCCATTCTCCAGTCGGCATTTGGGCTTGGGTCGACGGTCACCGCGGGACAGAATTTCTCCAGCATCCAGGGTGCGTTCAACGGCACCGATGCGGGTGTGAACGCGAATTTCACCGCCGCCCAGCCGACCCTGGTCTTCAGCGTCCATGATGAATCGCTGTATTATGATTCCAATGGCGCGGGACCGGGCTACACCCTTATCGCCCATGTGGAACCCGGCGCCGTGGTGGCCGCCAGCGATATTCATCTGTACCACGGCGCAACCGCTTGATCGAAACGGCCTAGTGGTCCGATTCTAACATTCGCATCCCGGTCGACGGGCTGCTTTGCGAATGTTAGAATCAAAGGACTACTACAAAGATTATGAATCTGGTGGAGCTTTGGATTTGACATTCGCTACGCGGTCCTGCGGTTAGATAAGTAGAGAATGTCAAATCCGCTCCACTAGCCGCGATAATGGCGCGACCGGCCGTTTCTGAACTCCAGCTTTCACAGCGCGAAAATCATGCTCCTTTCCGTGCCAGATGTTCTGACTGCGGCGCAGGTGAACGAATGCCGCCAGGCGTTGGAAAGCGCGGCCTGGGTCGACGGTCGCGCCACCGCCGGCTATCAAGCAGCGCCCGTCAAAGACAACATGCAGCTGGCCGAGGGCGATCCCATCGCCAAGAGCCTGGGCGCCGTGATCGTGAAAGCCCTTGAACAGTCGCCGCGATTCATTTCCGCGGCCTTGCCGCTGAAAGTGGTGCCGCCGGTCTTCAACCGCTACTCAGGGGGCCAGACCTATGGCGGACATATCGACGGCGCGATCCGTTCGGTAGCCGGTACGGCGCATCGTGTCCGCACGGATTTGTCGGCTACATTATTTCTCAGCGCGCCGGAGGACTATGACGGCGGCGAGCTGGTGCTGGAGGACAGCTACGGCACGCACACCATCAAACTGCCCGCAGGTCATATGGTTCTTTATCCGTCCTCCAGCGTGCATCACGTGAGCGCGGTGACACGCGGCGCTCGTCTCGCGTCTATCATTTGGATTCAAAGCATGGTGCGCGAGGATCACCAACGGGCCATGTTGTATAATTTGGATACGAGCATTCAGGAATTACGCGCCATACAGAGCCCTGCCATCCTTCGGCTCATGGGCGTCTATCATAATCTGCTCCGGCATTGGGCGGAGACGTGACCAAACGCGTTTCCCGGAAAAGCGGTCCTTCGGATTCCCAACGCCGGGGAAAAAGCAAAAGCGCCCTCAAGGTTCTTTTCTTCTCGCCCCATGCCCTGGCCGATTCCTCCAGCGGCGCGGCGCGCAGTGTCTCCACGCTCCTCGGCGAACTGGTCGGGCTTGGGCATCAGTGCATGGCGGTGACCGGCTCTGTTCTGGATGCGGCGAACACGCTGTTCGACAGGGTTCTGGCGGTGCCGCCCGCTCATGAGTTCAAAGTGTCGGCCGCCAACGCGACCATGCCGATCCGTAAAGTGATGCTGCGGGGCGTTGCGCATATCATCATGAATTTTTCCGGCACGCGCGTCGGCGACGTGCTGGCCGTGGAAGAACTGGCTTTGCAGAAACTCTTTCTCGATTGTTTCGCCGAGTTCCAACCGGATGTCGTGCTCTCATATGGCGGGTTTACCTCCAACTATTTCGCCGGAGTGTATGCCATGTCGCAGGGCCGGAAGTCGGCGCTTTACATCGGCTCAGGGTCCTATCAGAGGCCGGAGCACTTCATTCATGCCAACATGATATTGACCGTGTCTCAGTCCCTGTGCGCTCAATTGGACAAAGTGACGCAGCTGCCGAAGCTGACGATTCGCCCTGTTGTGGACAAGGCGGCGGTGGTCTGCCGGGAGCGCAAGCCGGAATTCATTACCTTTATAAACCCGTTGCCCGCGAAAGGCCTCAAGCTGGCTGCGGCTCTTGTCCTCGAATGCCAAAAGCGTGGCAGGCCATACAAGTTCTTGTTTGTGGAAGGTCGCGGGACGCGGGAGACGATGCGCCGCGTTTGCCCGGAGATCGAGAGGTTGCCGACGCTTTCCGTCGCGCGCAACACCGCCGACATCCGCCAGGTCTTTGAGCGGACGGCGATCGTTCTCTATCCGTCGGTGTGGTACGAGGCGGCGGGACGCGTTCCGCTGGAAGCCAATGCCAACGGTATTCCTGTCCTGGCCAGCAACATCGGCGGGATTCCCGAAATGCTGGACGGCGCCGGTTACTTGTTCGATCCACCGGAGTCGTGCCAGAAAAATTGGGAGGCGGCCGTGCCGTCCGCGTACGTGGAAAGGTGGTTGGATGTTCTCGACCGATTGCACAACGACCCGGCCGAGTTGAAGGACGCCGAACGGCGCGCCTGCGAGGCCGACGGTCGCTATGATGCGACAAAGTTCGCGCAAGACTTCGTGGACTTCGTCGCGGCCGGTTAACGCGTCGTCGTGTCAGAACGTGCGTTGCACGCTGATGGCAATAAAATCACGGTCGGCAAGGGGTTGGATCTTGGTTGCGCCGATGAAGTGCGTGAATGTGACCTGGCCGGTCCAGACCGTGCGATAGGTCGCGCTCAATCCGATTTCGCAATCGCCCGTCTTGGCATTCTGTGATTGATCGATGCTGGATCGGCCCGACAATCCATAGCCGAAGCCGAGGGGAACCGTCAGGTCGAGACCGGGCAGTACCGCGAAATATTGCGGCTCGAACGCCACGCGCATGGACACCGCTGTCCGGGTCCGCGTGGGATCGAGGGCGGTGGGATTGAGGGTGACGTCGAGGCGGTGATTGACGGCGATTTCCGCGGCGAAAGTGGCGCCCTTCCATAGGGTGCTTTGCGGCAGCACAACGACCGTCGAAACCTGGGCGTGCAGGGTATCGCCGACGGCATAACGCGCATTGTGGTCGCCGTCGGCAACGACGTTGGGCAATAGGACAAGCGGGTTGCTGACCAGAGGCATGTGGCGGCGGCCGGAAATTTCGCCGGCAACGGTGGCGTTGCCCAGATAGCCGCTGAAACTCGCGCCATAGAGCTCGATGCCGCGCGGATAAACGAGATTGTAGGTGCCGACCTCTCCGGTCGCGGCATTGCCATAGAGCCCATAGTAAGTCGCGGGCAGGGGGCTGGACGGGCTGCCGATGATATTGCCGGGTGTGTATCCATAAAGCGATTGGTGCTCCACGCCCGTCCCCGCCGCCATGAGTGCTGGAATCCCGGCGGCTGTGACAGCGCGGCCGTTATAGGGCCCAAGCCGCAGGTAGACCTGGGGGTCCTTGGCATGGAATCGCAGGGCATAGAGTCCGTAGTCGCCGCTGTCGTCGGTGAAACGCACGGCCAACCCGTATTGTCCGCCGTTGGGTGCCTCTTGATCGGCACTCCGTGAAAAGAATTGGGTGGGCCCGACAATCACCCGTTCGCCACCGGCATCGAGAAAATCGGCGGCACTGAAATAACTTCCGGCGCCGGGCAAGCGGTCCTTGCGCCACTCGAACTGATAGTACGCCTCAATGGCGAGGCCAGGCCGGGGCTGAAGGCTGATCCAAGCCTGGGCGACCGGCATGTAGACTTCCTTGGCCTCGCTGCCGGGCACGCTCAAGGCTTTGATCTCGTCCACCGGCGCCTGACCGGCGGCGATGCCGTTGCCGGCGAAGAAGAGGCTTTCGCCCCACAGCAGATTGCTGCGGCCGACACGTAGCGCCAGCGGCATGTCCGCCAGCGTGAACGTATCGTAGATGTAGGCGTTCAGAAGTTCCGCGTCGCGCCCATGGAGGCGTCGCACGGCCTTGGTAAAACGATCGTAGGGGGTCGATACGGCGTTGAACGTCGTCGGCGAGGTATTATCGGTCCCTTCGTTA
>SCTM01000314.1 GCA_004297485.1 Rhodospirillaceae bacterium | reverse complement strand
CCCATCTACTACTACCGCCTAAGATCTAATCTTTATATTGGTAGGACAGACAGGCACGGAGTTTCCCCCTTTTCCAGATGACATAGCTTACCTATTTCGCAGGTTCTTCATTGACTTGCTGGGAATGCTCAGGTATCGCTGGATCACTATCACATTCGGGCCATCGTCCCGGTCACGCCGAAGTCTAATTTCCGGCAATATTCTCCTTCTCCTCGGACCAGTAGCCTTATCACGCTCGGTCATCTTCCCCCCCGCCTTCGGATTCCCATCCGTAGCTTCCTGTTCAGGCTCACTCCATGCACCTTCAAGAACTGAAAAAGAAAACCCCCGCCGAGCTCGTGACCTTTTCCGAGGAATTCGGCATCGAGAACGGATCGAACCTGCGCCGCCAGGATTTGATGTTCGCGATCCTCAAGGTCCTTGCCGACAAGGATACGGCCATCGACGGGGACGGCGTTCTGGAGATATTGCAGGATGGGTTCGGCTTCCTACGGTCGCCGGAGTCCAATTACCTGCCGGGTCCCGATGACATCTATGTCAGTCCCAGCCAGGTTCGCCGTTTCGGCCTACGCACCGGCGATACGGTGGAAGGCCAGATCCGCGCCCCCAAGGACGGCGAGCGTTATTTCGCCCTTTTGAAGGTTGACCGGGTCAATTTCGAGGACCCGGACAACGTCCGCCACCGCATCAATTTCGACAACCTGACCCCACTCTATCCGGACGAAAAGCTCACCATGGAGCTTGGCGATCCGAAGGCGAAGGACATCACACAGCGCGTGATCGAACTGGTCGCGCCCCTCGGCAAAGGCCAGCGCGCCATCATCGTCGCTCCGCCCCGCACCGGTAAGACGATCATGCTGCAGAATATCGCGGCGGCCATCGCGGCCAATCACCCGGATGTCTACCTGATCGTTCTTCTCATCGACGAGCGGCCGGAAGAAGTCACGGACATGGACCGCACCGTGAAAGGCGAGGTCGTGAGTTCGACCTTCGACGAGCCGGCCTCGCGCCACGTTCAGGTCGCGGAAATGGTGATCGAGAAAGCCAAGCGCCTTGTGGAACACAAGCGCGACGTGGTGATTCTGCTCGACTCCATCACGCGTCTTGCTCGCGCCTATAACACCGTCGTGCCGTCGTCCGGCAAAGTGTTGACCGGCGGTGTCGATGCCAACGCGCTGCAGCGGCCGAAGCGGTTCTTCGGTGCGGCCCGTAATATCGAGGAAGGCGGGTCGCTGACGATTATCGCCACCGCCCTGATCGATACCGGCAGCCGCATGGACGAAGTCATCTTCGAAGAGTTCAAAGGCACCGGTAACTCGGAAATCGTTCTCGACCGCAAGCTGTCCGACAAGCGCGTGTTCCCATCCATCGACATCACCAAATCGGGCACCCGCAAGGAAGAACTGCTGGTCAGCCCGGCCAATCTGTCCAAGATGTGGGTGCTGCGGCGAATCCTCGATCCCATGGGCGTCCAGGACGGCATGGAATTCCTGTTGGAAAAGCTGCGCGAATCGAAGAACAACAACGATTTCTTCGATCGGATGAACAAGTAAGCCGACCTCACTTATGCGTGAGATTGTGGCGGGTCTGCCATCAAATGACCTTGCCTTGCCCATAGTCGGACCGCAAAACCACCATCTCTAAGCGCAATTCTTCCATCGTACCGTCCGGCCAGGATTTCGTCGGACATTGAGATGTGGAGGATGTTATGCGTGCATCGCGAATCATTGCAGCCACCTTCGCCATCGGTCTGGTGGTGATTGGGGTTGAAAGTTTGACCCGTGGTCTGACCGTCGCCGCGCCGACCTATAACGTTTGTGCTGACTCGCGTTTGTCTTACCCTGACCAGGGCCGATGCGCGCAGGAGCTGAACACCGCGGCCAACGCCATCGACCATGACCAAATCGTCGCACGATATGAAGCCAAGCTCGCCTTGGGAGATCAGGTCCCGCGCGCCACGACGATTGCGTCGATCGCAAAGACCAATTCCACAAGGGCTATCCGTTAGAGCAAGATTTGATGACGTTGAATCTTCCCCTCACCGCCTCGCTTCACTCGGCACCCTCTCCCCGGCGGGGAGAGGGTTGGGGTGAGGGGGACAGTGTGCTTCAACGTGAAGCAATCAGACTCTAAATCACGCGACCGGACCGGTGTTCTTCATGGACGCCGGTCCGGCTTCATTCCCTGCCGATGATTTCTTCGATCGGATGAACAAGTAAATCCTTCTCACCTTGTAAGTGAGATTATGGTTACGGGTCATCAAATGATCACGGCTTTGTCTTAGTCGGGCCGCAAAGTCACCATGCTCTCGCGCTATCTTCTTTCCTGTACCGTCCGGCCATAAGCCGCCGGACATTGCGATGAGGAGGTTGTTATGCGCGCATCGAATATTGTTGCTGCGGTCCTGTCTGTCGCCATGGTGGGCGGGGCAATTCTAAGCCTGACACACGGTCTGGCGAACGCATCTGCTTCGTCGTTTGAAAGCGTGTGCAGGAACACACAGCTTTCGTTCGCGACACAAACCCAGTGTAGCCAAGACATCAAGGCCGCCAGTACCGACACGATGCGTAAGCAGGTGGCGGCCCGTTATCAGAATATGATCGACACCAAGTCCACGACGGAACAGAGCATACCGGTAGCTTCGCCGTCGGGTCCCGGCATGCCGCCAGCCCAGGAGAATCAATCTCCATCGTCGCCGGCAACCCCTAACTAAATTCCTGTCGGCGATTGGCTGACACGAACCCGGGCCGGATGATTTCCGGTCCGGGCCTAGGGATGACGCGCGAATAAAATGCGAAATGCTAGGGTGTGAAAATTTCGCTGCCTTCAAGGCGTAAAAGCGCAGTCTTGGTTTTCATGCCACCGTCGCCGGAATATCCACCGAGGCGATTCCCCGCCGCCACAACCCGGTGGCAGGGAATCAGGATAGGCAAAGGATTGCGACCGCATGCCGTACCCACCGAACGGGCACTTGAGTGCAGTCGCGCCGCGAGCGCGCCGTAGGTCGCTGTCCCGCCGTAGGGGATGTCGCACATGGCGCGCCAGACCTGTTGTTGAAACAGCGTACCCGCCGGTGCCAGGGGCAAATCGAAACGCTTCAGCTTGCCGTCGAAATACGCTTCCAACTGCTTCTTGGCCTCACGGAGAATCTTTGTGGGGGCTTGATCCCGACCCCAACCCCAGTCAACCGCGACGATGCGTTCATCCTCGGCGCTGATGGTGAGGTCGCCCACGGGCGTGTGCAGGGAAAGCTGAGGCATGATTAGCTCGCCAATGCAATTTCCAGAGCCGCGACATCTGTTACCGGCGCATCACACACCGGCCCGCGACAGATGTAGGCCGTCGCGCGGCCATTGATGCGTTCCTTGCCGTGCGCGGGGTGATGGCGCGGCAATTCATCGGTGGTCTCGAGCAGGGCGACGATCACATGGGGATCGGCGGCGCGATGGGCCGCGCGGAGCATGGCCCGCGCTTCCGGTGAATCCCGATGACCGGCAATCACAACCTGCACCGCCTGTTCAAGAAGATCGGCGCCGGAAAGCAGCGTCGCGCCATGGGGAAAGGATTTTACCGCTTCCACCGCCAGCGGTGCCATAGCGGCTTCGGCGCGTTCGCGGTAATTTTCGTCGCCGGTGAGATAAAACAGTTTTGCCAGCACGGCCACCATGGCGCCGTTGCCTGACGGCGTTGCCGCGTCGTTGGCGGTTTTTGTGCGCACGATGAGATCCTCGCCGTCGCAAGCGGTGAAAAAATATCCGCCGTCGTTCTCGTCCCAATATAATTCGCCGGCAACATTCACCCACTGTTCCGCCCGCGCCAGATATTTTCCGTCGCCGGTGACGCCGTAGAGAACCAGCGCGGCGTTGGCCATATTGGCGTAGTCGTCGACCATGGCGGTTTGCTGCAACCGTCCGCCGCACCAGGCATGGCCGAGGCGCGCGCGGCCATCCGCATCTTTCCAGACCATGGTATCGCACACGGCGGCGAAGGCACGCTGTGCGGCGCCGATCCAATCGGGCTTGTCGAAGACCATGCCCGCATGAGCCAAAGCCGCGATGGTGAGACCGTTCCAATCCGTGAGCGCCTTATGGTCGCGGCCGGGGCGCACGCGCGCTTCCCGCGCTTCCAGTAGAACCTCGCGGCACTCGGTCATGTGATCTTCGTCGACAGTTCCAAACGGCGTGCCGGAGCGGTTGAGGATGGTGTAGTCCTCCCAATTGCCGTTGTGACGCACATCATAGGCGGCTTTGAACGCCGGAGCGTCGGCGCCCAGCAGGGCGTCGATCTCGCCCTCGGTCCACACATAAAACGCGCCTTCCTCGCCGTCGGAATCCGCGTCCAGGGCGGCGGCGAAGGCGCCGTTGTCGGCGACCATCTCCCGCAGCAGCCAGGTGACCGTCTCGGCCACCCGGGCGGCGAACAGGGGCGCGCGTGTCTTGCGCCAGACAAGCGTAAGCAGATCGATCAGCTGAGCATTGTCGTAGAGCATCTTCTCGAAGTGGGGCGCCAGCCACCGAGCATCCGTGGAATAGCGGGCGAAGCCGCCGCCGACGTGATCATAGATGCCGCCCTGGCATATGGCTTCCAGGGTGAGCATCACCGCATCGCGCAGGGCCGGGGAGGAATCCCGCCACCCTTGCCGCCATAGGAACTCAAAGGCGAAAGGCATGGGAAACTTAGGCGCGCCCTGCAATCCTCCCCGCTCATTATCCAAATGGGGAAGGATCTGGTTGGCGATGTCGTTCAGCAAACCCGGCGTTAGCCCCCGCTCGATATATTCGTCGGGCCGCTTGGCGATGGCGGCGGTGAGGGCAGCGGTCTGCCGCGTGATCTCGTCGCGCATATCCCGCCAGGCCCGGTCCAGCTGGGTGAGGACATCGGTGAAGCTCGGGCGACCGTAGGCGGGCCGGGGCGGAAAATAGGTCCCGCCCCAGAACGGCTTGCCGTCGGGGGTGATGAACATGGTCAGGGGCCAGCCGCCGTGCTCGCCCATGAGGGCGAGCGCTTTCTGATAGATGGCGTCGAGGTCGGGCCGTTCTTCCCGGTCCACTTTGATGTTCACGTACAGGCGGTTCATGACCTCGGCCACCGCCGGGTCTTCGAAGCTTTCGTGGGCCATGACATGGCACCAGTGGCAGGCGGAGTAGCCCACGGACAGAAGTATGGGCCGGTCCGCATGGCGGGCGGCGGCCAGGGCCTCGGGACCCCAGGCCCACCAGTGCACCGGATTGTCTTTATGCTGCAGCAAATAGGGGCTGGTTTCCGCGCCCAGGCGATTACGTCCGGGGGGAAAGAGAAAGTCCGCGGCGGTGGGAGAAGGAGACATGGCCGAACGACCTCGCGGCGCCGTGGACAGAGGAGTATCTTGGCTCTTAACTTAAGACCTCGCTTCGCTATTTCCCAGCGCGGTCATCCCGCAACCTTTCCAGGTGGAACCAACATCCGATGAAAGCCCCCCGATGAAAGTAACCATGAACATCGAATGCACGCCGGAAGAAGCGCGCGCCTTTTTCGGCCTGCCCGACGTCGGCCCCCTGCAGCAGCGGATGATCGAGCAGATGGAGGCGAAAATGGATAAGGTCGCCTCGGCCATGGACCCGGAGACGTTTCTGAAAAACCTGTTTCCGCTTCAGTCCGAAGCCTTTGGCGAACTGCAAAAGGCTTTTTGGAATCAGTTCAAATTCTCCAACCACAAATCCTGACGTCCGGGATTTTTCCCGACGGCCGATCATGAGGGCGCGGTTCATAGGGACGCGGTCGTGAGCGACGAAACCATTTTCGCTCTTGCCTCCGCCCCCGGCCGCGCGGGCATTGCCGTGGTGCGGATTTCCGGTCCGGCCACGGGCGAGACCTTGCAACGTCTCGGCTGCGCCTTGCCCACGCCGCGCCGGGCGACCCGGGCGCAGCTGTTCGATCCCACTACTAAAGAATTATTGGACGACGGCCTGGTGCTGTGGTTTCCGGGCCCCCACAGTTTCACCGGCGAGGATGTGGCCGAGCTTCACCTCCACGGCGGCCGCGCCGTGATCGCGTCCGTGCTGGAGGCCTTGAGCCACTTGGATCGAACGCGGCTGGCGGAGCCGGGAGAATTCACCCGCCGTGCCTTCGCCCATGACAAACTCGATCTCACCCAAGCCGAAGCCCTGGCCGATGTGATCGATGCGGAAACCCGCGCCCAGGCCAAGCAGGCGCTGCGGCAGATGGGCGGCGCTCTCAAGGAACTCTACGACGACTGGCGTCATCGGCTCGTTCAAGCGTTGGCGCATCTGGAAGCGGTGATCGATTTTCCCGACGAGGATCTGCCGCCTGATGTCGCGAACAAAGTCTGGCCCGAAGTGCGCGATCTGGCCCAGGCCATTCGTGCCCATCTGGACGACGACCGGCGCGGCGAGCGGGTGCGTGCCGGCGTGCGCATTGTTATCGTCGGTCCGCCCAACGCGGGGAAATCCAGCCTGCTCAACTGGCTGGCGCGCCGCGACGCGGCCATTGTGTCGGATCGCCCCGGCACCACGCGCGATGTGATCGAGGTTCATCTGGATGTGGGCGGCTTCGCCGTCACCGTCGTGGACACCGCCGGTCTGCGCACAAGCGCCGACGACATCGAAGTCGAGGGCGTGCGCCGCGCGCAAAAACAAGCCGCCAACGCGGACATCAAGATCGTGCTGTTCGACGGCGCGGTTTATCCGGCGCGGGATTCTGAAACGATGGCGTTGATCGACGACAACGCGCTGGTGGCCGTCAACAAAGCGGATTTGCTAGCTGACCCCCTCACCCGCTCGGCTCCGCCTCGCGACCTCTCCCCGCTGGGGAGAGGTGTTCACGCAAGCAGTGGCGCCGACAAACCTCCCTCTCCCCTCCGGGGAGAGGTTCGACGCAATGCGTCGAAGGGTGAGGGGGATTTGCTGCGCAGCATGGATGCAGCGAGAACCGCGAGCGGCGCGCAATTCATCTCGGTCGTTGATGGCACCGGCATGGACGCCTTCATGGCGAAACTGGAAACCATGATCCGCGCGCGCATGGACGGCGGCACGTCCGCACCTCTCACCCGCGCGCGCCATCGGCGCGGCCTGGAGGAATGCGTTGCGGCGCTGGAGCGTGCGGCACAAGCGACGTTGCCGGAACTGGCCTCGGAAGATTTACGCGTCGCCGCGCGGGCGCTGGGCCGTCTCACCGGCCGCGTGGAAGTGGACGAAATCCTGGATGTGGTGTTCAGGGATTTTTGTATTGGGAAGTAGGAGAATTAGATAGCAAGTACACCTAATGCCGCTGAAGGGCGGTAATGAGGAAAAGATATTGGGCAATAGCCTTTTGGCTAGTCGAAATCACTCCATGCCTCTGGCCCGGAAGTTTCGACATTTTGCGCTGCGGTATCGATTTTCACGCAGAAGCGATTGGTGTGCGTTTCTTTGAAAATGTCGACATATTTCAGGTAGCCGAAGCAATGGTGAGGAACGGTTATTTCGGAAAAGTAAGCGGCATTACTGAGCACGATTTTCGCAATGTTCGGGCCTACTCCGGTGTCGTATTTGATAATCTTCGCCCCAGTATAATTTGGTGTACCGACCGGTTCTTCCAGAGCAAAACAGACCGCACATTCCTTAACAATCGCAGCTGTTCTACCGTTGTTACTGACACAAATATAAACACGCGTTTTGCCGTCTATGATTTTAAGTCCCAAAGCACCGCCGTTCACCGGCCCACATACGATATGCGCCCTCTCAAGCTCGCGAACGGTCTTTTCACTTCTACGAATTTGAAAATAGCCAACAACTACCAAGCAATAAGTCAGATAGATCATCCACAAGTCAGGAATCTTAGTCTTGCAGACAGAGATTTCTGGAATGCTATCTATGCGGCCGTTGCCGATATGATCGTCGCGTGCGCTGGTGTTGGGTTCATAATCTGGCAAGACCCTATACCCGAGGACCGCAGAACAATCTGGGGGGATCTTATCGGGGCCTGTGGCGCTGCGGTGTTCCTTACTGGCTTGTTCCTGGGATTCGATGCATACCCATTTGGGAAACTGTTTGCTGAGCGTGGATGGATTAACAGCACAAGTGCGATTTATCCAAATTCCAAGCCCACTGATGAAGATCAATCCGGCGAGTACCCAAAGCCAGAACTGCCGTCCCAAAGTCATGTGTTTCATGCGGCCCCCGCCGCTTAGGTATCCTCCAGATGTGCGGATTCTAATCCGATAGCCGCAACGGTGGCGAGAAAGAAGAACGCCACGAATTTTTTGCGCCATCCCCTGTTACCCCGGACAAGCCGTGTAGCGGCGCGATCCGGAATCCATAATTCAGCATGCTCGGCTCGTGCGGATGAAAGATGGATGCCGGATCAAGTCCGGCATGACGATGGAGCGTGAGGCGCAGTCGTGCCTCACGGCGTCATCCGCGATGGCGAATTATCTCCGCCAGCGGCACCACCCTCCACCGTCACCCTCGGGCTTGTCCCGAGGGTCCAGAGCATCGAAGCGCGGTAGGCTGCGAAGGCCGCTGATCTATCTGCATAAGCCGTGATTGCCGCTCTGGGTCCCAAGGACAAGCCTTGGGACGACGGCGGAGTGGAGGGCGACGCTGTGCCTCACTCGAATCGCATTTGGTCCTCTCGCCCTCCCACGATATATAAGCCGCATTATGGCGGACCACTCCTCATACGACGTCATTGTTGTCGGCGGCGGGCACGCGGGCTGTGAAGCGGCGGCGGCGGCGGCGCGCACGGGTGCGCGCACGTTGCTGCTCACCCATCGCGCCGACACGCTTGGGCAGATGAGCTGCAATCCCGCCATCGGCGGATTGGCCAAGGGTCATCTGGTGCGCGAGATCGACGCCCTCGACGGCATCATGGGCCGGGCCACCGACATGGGCGGCATTCAGTTCCGTATGCTCAACAAGTCCAAAGGTCCGGCGGTGCGCGGGCCCCGCGCCCAGGCGGACCGCAAACTTTACAAGCGCGCGGTGCAAAAGCTGTTGGCCGAACAGGCCAACCTGGAAATCTTTGAGAGCGCCGTCGAAGACCTGCTCCTGAACGGCGACCATACAAGAGTGACGGGCGTGGTCGGGGCGGACGGAAAGCGCTGGTCGGCGGGATGCGTGGTGCTCACCACCGGCACATTCCTCAACGGCCTGATCCATCGCGGCGAGGAACGCATTCCCGCCGGGCGAATCGGCGAGGCGCCTGCCCTCGGACTATCCAACACATTGAAATCATTTGGATTTTCACTCGGGCGATTGAAGACCGGCACGCCGCCGCGCCTGGACGGCCGGACCATTGACTGGCGGTCCTTGGAATTGCAGGCCGGTGACGATCCGCCGCTGCCATTTTCCTTCATGACCGATGCATCCAACGGCGCCTTCAACCCGCCCCAGGTCCATTGCGGCGTGACCTTCACCACGCCCGAGGCCCATGCCCTGATCCTGGCCAACAAACATCGCGCGCCCATTTACAACGGCCAGATCCAGGGCCAGGGGCCGCGCTATTGCCCGTCCATCGAGGACAAGGTGGTGCGCTTCGCCGACCGCGACCGGCACCAGATTTTCCTTGAGCCGGAAGGGCTTGACGACAATACGGTGTACCCCAACGGGATCTCCACCTCCCTGCCCGCGGAAATCCAGCAAGGGATTCTGGCGGCCATTCCGGGCCTGGAAAAAGCCGTCATGCTCCAGCCCGGCTATGCCATCGAATACGACTATGTGGACCCGCGCGAACTGAACCCGACCCTGGAGACCCGCAAGGTGAAGGGGTTGTTCTTCGCCGGGCAGATCAACGGCACCACCGGATACGAGGAAGCCGCGGCTCAAGGATTGTTGGCCGGGCTCAACGCGGCGCGGCTGGCGTCCGGCGCCGAGCCGGCCACTTTCGACCGGGCCGAGGCTTATATCGGCGTGATGGTGGACGACCTCACGACCCTGGGGACCGCCGAGCCCTATCGCATGTTCACCTCCCGCGCCGAGTACCGCCTCCTGCTCCGGGCGGACAATGCGGACCTGCGGCTGACCGACCGGGGCCGGGCCCTTGGCTGTGTCGGCTCTGGGCGGGAACACGCGTTCGCCAAGAAGCTGGCCGGGCTTGGCGCGGTGCGCGCGGCGTTGGAAAAGGTGGCCTATACGCCCCAGCAGCTTGCTGCCCAGGGGGTGGCGGTCAATCAGGATGGCGTGCGGCGGAGCGGCTTTGATCTGCTCGCCTTGCCCGAGATGACATTCCAGAAGATCGCCGCACTTTGCCCCGGCGTCGATGGGTTCCCGTCGGAGCTTTTGGAGCAAATCCAGATCGATAGCCGCTATGCGGGATATTTGGGTCGGCAGGAAGCGGACATCCGCGCCTTCCGCAAGGACGAGGCCCTGCGCCTGTCGCCGGACCTGGCCTATGACAAGATCGGCGGGCTTTCGACGGAAGTTCGCCTGAAGCTGTCCGCCGCCCGGCCCACTAGCCTGGGTGCCGCGGCCCGCATCCCAGGCGTGACCCCGGCGGCCCTCACGGCCCTACTCCGTTATGTCCAGCGGCGTCCATCTGAGCGAAACGAGTCCGGGCGGGATGCGGCCACCCTCGCCGCTGCGGGTTAGAGCGCGCTTTCGTGAAGGCGAATCTTCCCCCCTCACCACCTCGTTCCGCTCGGCACCCTCTCCCCGATGGGGAGAGGATTGGGGTTAGGGGGTCTTGGCGACGCAACGGGACCATGGACTGTTTCACGTGAAACAGGAGTCCTACGGCCCCGAAGGCTTTCAACGGGACACGGGTGTTTCACGTGAAACACTGGAGCGCCTGAAGGCCTATGCCCATCTCCTGATCCAGTGGAACCCCAAGATCAATCTTGTGGGCAAGTCCACCATCAATGAGCTGTGGTGGCGGCACATGCTGGATTCGGCCCAGCTCTACCGATTCCTGCCCCATCCCACCCATGCCCTCGTGGACATGGGTTCGGGGGCCGGTTTCCCTGGTCTGGTGCTCGCCATCATGGGCGCCTCCGACGCCCACTTGATTGAGGGCGATCAGCGCAAGGCCGCTTTTCTCCGCGAAGCCGCCCGAGTCGCGGAGGTCAAAGTCACTGTCCACGCTTCCCGCACCGAGGGTATAAAAGCCTTAAAAGCGGGGATAATTACCGCGCGGGCGCTGGCGCCCCTGGCGGAATTGCTGGCTTTGGCCGAGCCATTTTCGTCCCATGAAACTGTGCATATTTATCTCAAGGGACAAAATGTAGAGGTTGAATTGACGGAGTCTCACAAAATGTGGACAATGCGGTTGGAAAAATTCCCCAGCCGCACGGATCAGGCGGCGTCAATTCTGCGTTTAAGCGAGGTGCGCCGTGACGGAATCCCTCATTCTGCCGTCCCAAGCTGACGAAGCCGGCCCGCACCGCCAGCGCATCCTGGCCATCTCTAACCAGAAAGGCGGCGTGGGCAAGACCACCACGGCGGTCAACCTGGCCACGGCCATCGCCGCCGTTCATAAGAAAGTCCTGGTCATTGACCTGGACCCCCAGGGCAACGCCTCTACCAGCCTGGGCATCGACCACAGAAACCGGACCATCAGCACCTATCAAGTTCTGACCGGCGAAGCGCCCCTGTCGGCGGCTATTGTCGCGAGCGCGGTCCCCGGTCTGAGCGTGGTGCCGTCGGGGGTCGATCTGGCGGCGGCGGAGATCGAACTCATCGATCTCGAAAACCGCCAAGCCCGGTTGCGGGACGCCATCGCCGCACATGGCGATGCCTTCGATTACATCCTCATCGACTGCCCTCCGTCCCTGGGTCTTCTGACCCTCAATGCCCTGGTGGCGGCGCACGCGGTCATGGTTCCCCTTCAGGCCGAGTTTCTGGCCCTGGAAGGCATCAGCCATCTGGCCAAAACCATCGAACGGGTGCGTAAGTCCTTCAACCCGACCCTGGAACTTCAGGGCATCGTCCTGACCATGGTGGATGGCCGCAACAAGCTGTCGGAAGCGGTGGAAAGCGACGTGCGCGGCTATTACGGCGCCAAGGTCTATAAGACCACCATCCCCCGCAATGTGCGGATTTCCGAGGCGCCGTCCTATGGCAAGCCCGTGCTTCTGTATGATTTCCAGTCCAAGGGTGCCCGCGCCTACCTCGACCTCGCGGGCGAAGTTCTTAAGCGCGAACAAGGAGTTGCGGCATGAACGCGACCGCATCGAAGCACCGGCATCTCGGGCGCGGCCTCAGCGCCCTGTTCGGCGAGCAGGAGGAAAGCGCGGCCGCGGATGTGGCGAACGTCGCTGGCGAGCGCGGTAAGGGCGTGGCCGCCTATGCGGTGGATTTGCTGGCACCCTCGCCGCTCCAGCCCCGGCACCATTTCGACGACACCGCCCTGGACGAGCTGGCCAAGTCCATCGCCGAAAAGGGCGTGCTTCAGCCGCTGTTGATCCGGCCCGATCCGGCCCGGCCCGGCCGCTATGAGATCATCGCCGGGGAACGGCGGTGGCGGGCGGCGCAACGCGCCCAGCTTCACGAAGTTCCCGCCGTGCTGCGCAGCATGGACGACGCCGAGGTGCTGGAAGTCGCCCTCATCGAAAACCTCCAGCGCCAGGATCTTTCGCCGGTGGACGAAGCTCGGGGCTATGACCGGCTGCTGAAGGAATTCGGCCATACCCAGGAACGCCTGGGCGAGATCGTCGGCAAAAGCCGCTCCCATGTGGCCAACACCCTTCGCCTGCTCACTTTGCCCGAAGGGGTGCTCGAACTTCTGGATCAGGGCAAGCTCAACGCCGGCCAGGCCCGTCCTCTCATCGGCCGCCGCGACGCCGAGGCCATTGCGCTGGTGGTGGCCAAGCGCGGCTTAAGTGCGCGCCAGACCGAACGGCTGGCCAAACACTTCGGGCACAAGCGCCGCAGCCTGGTGTCGGACAAAGACGCCGACACCGCCGCCCTGGAGAAAAGCCTGGAGCAGGCCACCGGCTATAACGTGAACATCAAGTTCGACGGCACCGGCGGAACGGTCACCGTCGGCTACGCCAACCTGGAACAGCTCGATGACATCGCGCGGCGGCTGTCCAGCGCGGGCAAGATCACAAAAGCCAAGGAAGGCCGCGATCCCCATACAGTGGATCTGGAAGAACTTCTTCAGCGCGACTTCCAGCCGTTTCCGCTCGACCATATGGATTCATCCGATCCGGAATGAGTGGAGCCGCGTTGTTACCGCTCTAAGTCGACCAGCACTTTCATCCGTTCGCCACGGCGCAGCGGTTTGAAGCCTTGCTCAACAAGTGCCGTCCACGGAATGTGTTCGACCCATCCCGCCGTCGGGTAATGGCCATCCGCCATCAACTTGATAACGGCTTCGTATACTCCCGGCTGGTACGCTCGCGCCGCGCGCAGTTCGATTTCTTTCCGGCCGATTGTGTAAGGGTTCCATTCGATCTGGCTTTCGTAGACCGCAAGGATGACGACCTTGCCGCGAACCCGCGCGACCGCCAGCGCCTGAGCAAAGCTGGCAATCGCGCCAGCGCACTCAAATACCACGTCGGCTCCGCGTCCCATGGTGTGTGCCTGTACGGCGGCGACCACATCGCCCGACGCCGGATCGAGCACGCCCGTTGCGCCGAGGGCGGCGATCGCGGCGCGCCGGGCCGCCGACGGTTCAATCACGAGCACGTCGGTGATCCCCAAAGCGCGCAATCCCAATAGGACGCCGACGCCAATCGGCCCCGCGCCGAAAACGACGACGGACATGCCCCGTTCAACGTCGCCGCGCGTGATGCCGTGGTAAGCCACCGCCATGGGCTCGACCAACGCGCCGTGCTCCAAGCTCACCTGTTGAGGAAGCGGGAACACCATGTCCGCGCGCGCGATGCAGTATTCCGCGAGGCCTCCGCCCTGAGCCGCACCACAGCCGAGGATCTCCGGTGTCGCACAAAGATGATCCAAACCTCGGTCGCAGCTGTCGCAATGTGTGCACGTCAAAAATGGCCGCACCGCTACCGGTGTCCCCGGTTTAACGCCGGTGACGCCCGCGCCCAAGGAATCGATCACGCCGGAAATTTCATGTCCCAGGACGAACGGTTGCCGCTGGTTCGCTCCGGAATGGAAGTACATGTGGAGGTCGCTGCCACAGAGGCCGTTATGGGCGACCTTGAGCCGTATTTCTCCAGCGTCCGGAACGACGTCGGGCACGTCCTCCAAACGCACATCTTCGCGGCCGTACAGGCGGGTGGCTAACACGATCACCTCATGGAGTTTTCCGGCGTCCGTTCGATTATATCTAACGGACGCTCGCACACCCGTGAGAGCCGGAATCAGCCGACCCGGAATAATGGGGGCCTTGTTCTCCATATCAATGTATATACATCTCTGTAAATGGTCGTTTGCGGCTAATGCTATGCCCAAGCCTCATGTAGATATGTATCTACATTAATATAGGTTTGATCTAACCCAATGACCTGACCACGGCGGGACGCCATAGTCTGCCCGTGAGGAAAATCGCGCGCGCGAATCACGCCTTCTATTTTCGTGCGTTAGGACTGACATGGAACACGGACACGCTCATTCCCATCATCCGCACGAACACGGCCCCGGACCCGATTTAGTCCGCGACCCGGTGTGCGGCATGACCGTTGACCCGGCCAAGGCCCGTTTTCGGGCGCGCCACGCCGAGCACGATTATTTTTTCTGCGGGGCGGGGTGCGAGAAGAAGTTCGTCGCCGATCCGGCAAAATACCTGGCCAAGGATCTGACCGGACCAAGTTCGTCACCGCCCCCGGCTTTGAGTAACGCGACCGCGATCTACACCTGCCCCATGCATCCGCAGATTCGCCAACCGGGGCCGGGCAGCTGTCCCATCTGCGGCATGGCCCTGGAACCGGTCACCGTCACGGCAGAGCGCGCGCCGAACCTCGAACTCAACGACATGACCCTGCGATTCTGGATGGGAGCACTTATGTCCGTCCCACTTCTGATTCTGGAAATGGGCGGACACCTTACCGGCACGAACCTTTTCCCTACGCTGCCGCCGATGATTTTCGTCTGGGTGCAACTGGCGTTCGCCACGCCCGTGGTGCTGTGGGCCGGGTGGCCGCTGCTGGCGCGCGGCTTCGTCTCATTCCAACGCCGCAGCCTGAACATGTTCTCGCTCATCGCTTTGGGTGTGACCGTCGCTTACGTGTTCAGCCTGGTGGGCACCATCGCGCCGGATCTTTTTCCGGCGGCGCTTCGCGATCACCACGGCCGGGTCGCGGTCTATTACGAGTCCGCCGCCATCATCACCGTGTTGGTGCTGCTGGGCCAGGTGCTCGAACTACGCGCGCGAGAAAGCACCGGCGATGCCATCCGCGCGCTTTTGAATCTCGCGCCCAAGGTCGCGTTCCGCCTGACGCCCGGCGGCAACGACGAACAGGTCAGCGTGAGCCTCGTTCAAGTGAGCGACCGCTTGCGTGTTCGTCCCGGCGACGGCGTTCCCGTGGACGGTGAAGTGATCGACGGCCAGAGCACGGTGGACGAATCCATGGTCACGGGCGAATCCCTGCCCGTGGAGAAACACACCGGCGATAAACTCATCGGCGGCACATTGAATCAAACCGGCGCTCTGGTCATGCGCGCCACCAAAGTCGGCGCCGACACGGTGCTCGCGCGGATTGTCGCAATGGTGGGCGAAGCGCAGCGGTCGCGGGCGCCGATCCAGCGTCTCGCTGATTCCGTGGCGGGATACTTCGTGCCGGCGGTGATTCTCGTGGCCGCCTTGGCGTTCGCGGCTTGGATGATTTTCGGGCCGCAACCGGCCTTGAGTTACGCGCTCATCGCCGCCATTTCCGTTTTGATCATCGCCTGCCCTTGCGCTCTTGGGCTCGCCACACCCATGTCCATTATGGTCGGCGTCGGTCGCGGCGCGCACGCGGGCGTGCTTATCAAATCCGCTGAAGCCCTCGAACGCATGGAGAAAGTCGACACCCTTGTTATCGACAAGACCGGCACCCTGACGGAAGGCAAGCCCCGCGTCGTCGCGGTCGTCGCGCTATCCGGTTTCGACGAAGCGCGCATTCTGTCGCTTGCCAGCAGCCTTGAACGCTCCAGCGCCCATCCCCTGGCGCACGCCATCGTCATGGCGGCACGGGAGCGAAATCTTCCACTCACCGACGCCGCCGCGTTCCAATCCATCACCGGCAAAGGCGTCATCGCCCAGGTGGACGGCGTGCGCGTCGTACTCGGTAATCGCGCGCTTCTGGCTGATGAAAAACTCGATACCGCCGCTGTGAACGCGCAGGCCGACGAGTTACGCCGCGACGGCGCCACGGTGTTGTTCGCCGCCGTCGGCGGCACGCTCGCCGGTCTTATCGCCGTGGCGGATCCGGTGAAGCCCACCGCCGCGTCTGCTCTTTCCAGCTTGAAAGGCGATGGCATCCGCATCGTCATGCTCACGGGCGATAACCGCACCACCGCTGAAGCCGTCGCGCACCGTCTCGGCATCAATGAAGTGCATGCCGAGGTTCTGCCCGAGGACAAGTATCGCATCGTCCGCGCCCTCAAGTCGGGCGGGCATGTGGTGGCCATGGCGGGCGACGGCGTCAACGACGCGCCGGCTTTGGCGGAAGCGGATGTGGGGATCGCCATGGGCACGGGCACCGATGCCGCCATGGAAAGTGCCGGTGTCACATTGGTCAAAGGCGATCTGTCCGGGATCGTCCGCGCCCGCAGGCTCAGCCGCGCGACCATGCGGAATATCCGCCAGAATTTATTTCTCGCCTTTATCTATAACGCCCTCGGCGTTCCCGTGGCGGCGGGTGTGTTCTATCCCCTGTTCGGCTGGACCCTCAGTCCCATCGTTGCCGCCGCCGCCATGGCGCTCAGTTCCGTGAGCGTGGTGAGCAATGCCTTGCGGCTCAGGTGGGCGGATTTTTCCACTTGATATTGTTAACGGCGCGTGGCGCTGCGTGCCGCCTGTGCCACCTGGATCAGCGCCCGCTCGGCCACGGCTTCCACCGGCATGTCCGTGGACTTGGCCGCCACTTCCGCGTCCGTGAGCAATTCCAGACCCCGCGCCAGCAGCGCTTCATTCCATTTATTCGCTTGAGCCTGGAAGCGGGTTTTGAATTTGAAAAACACCGGTGGACGCAATCCCGCTACCGCCTGCTCCAAGTTGCGGCCATCGGCGAGGCGTCCGCGTGTCTCGTGCAGGCGCACCAGATGGCGCGCGGCGGCGGTGATGACGGCGATGGGCGATGTCCCTTCGGCGGTCAGGCGCAGGAAGGTCCGCTGCACCGCCGCTTGATCACCGTCGGCCATGGCGAAGATGAGATCGTCCACATCAAAGGCCGCTGTATCGCCGATGCACGCCAGCACATCCTCGGCCGTGACCGTTGAATTACCGGTGCCCATGTAGGTGACGAGTTTTTCCAGCTCGCGGCGGCTCAGCTCCCGGTCGCCGCCCAGGTGATCGGTCAGCCAATCCAGAGCCTCACTGGTGACGGTGAGTCCGGCGCCTTTCAACGTCTCCCGTACCAGCCGCGCCAGCACATCGGCCTCATCGGTGTAGCAGGCGACCGCCGCCGCCTGGTCGGCGTCCTCGAATACCTGGCGTAATTTCGCGCGCGGCGTCAGCTCCCCGGCGGTGACGATGACGAGGCTATCGCCCAGGGGCGCCTTCAGCCAATCGGCGAACACGCCGGCCACCGTATCGCTGGCATCGCGAAACCGCACCACCCGCCGTCCGCCGGTCAGGGCCAGGGCCGCGGCCTCGTCGCCGAGACGGGCGGGATCGCTGCGCAGGCTATCGGCGGGAAACTCAGCTGTGCGAAACGGATCGTCGGTGCTGCCGGCAATGGCGCGCGTCAGTGCGACCATGCGCTCGCGGACAAGACCCACGTCGGGGCCATACAGCAATATGGCGCGCACGGACGCATCGGGCTTGGCGAGAAAACCTTCGGCGCGCCTTGCGTCGACCTTCATTGGTCAGGGACTCGCGGCGAGCTGGTTCTTGTGGGATTGGAGATAGAGGCCGATCCGAATTTTTATCTCGTCGCCGATCTGTTTGATGGCTTGCGTGCTGGCATCGTTCGCCGCCGCCACTGTCGCATACTGATCGTCGGCGATGTCGTAGCTGACAATTGTCTGTACCTGGTCGGCCATGACCCGCTTGCCGTTCTGACTCAAGGCAAAGTGCGCGGTGTAAATCAGATTGGCGCGGGACGCGGTGGCATCGGGCCGAATGCCGATATTCTGGGTCGTCGAACGCATCTGCACGTCAAGATCGTAAAGGAAGCGCGCAGCAGGCCCTTCGGGCTGAAGGCCTTCGCGCAAATTCTGCCGCAACATCATGCCGTCGTGATCGGCAATGGGATGAATTTGAATCGCCGCCATGGTGCCGGTCACGGCCACGGCCTGGGGCGAATCGGATGTGGCGTACATGGGCGTGAAGCCACAAGCGGCGAGGCCCACGCCCACCACCATCGCCAAAGCGGCGCGCAGAACATGTGACGATAAAAACCGCTTGTGCATCTGGGGCATCGAATCAGGGCCACGCTGCTGGAGTTTCAGAGTCAGCTTAGCATCGCGCCACGGGAGGTCCAATGTCTGCCTCTCCGGCATTTCAGCCGGCCACGATGTTGACGATCTTGCCGGGCACCACGATCACCTTGCGCGGCGGTTTGCCGTCCAGATGCTTCTGCACGGCCGGAATGGCCAGGGCTTCTGATTCACAGACGTCCTTGGCCGCATCCTTGGCGACGGTGATGGTGCCGCGCAATTTGCCGTTGACCTGCACCGCAAGGGTCATGGTGTCGTCCGCCAGCAGCCGGGAATCGAATTCCGGCCACGGCGTTTCCGCCAACACACCGCCATGGCCCAGGGCCTTCCACATTTCCTCGGCGATATGGGGCGTGAGCGGATTGATCAAGCGCGCCACGGTCTCGACGCCATACCGATAAACCTGGGCACCATCTCCTTCCCGCGCCATATCCTGCACGGTGTTGGAAAGTTCGCGCACGCGGGCTACCGCCGAATTGAAGCGGAACTTCTCCAGATCGTCGCTGACCTGGGCGATGGCGCGATGAATCTGGCGCAACGCCGCCGCGTCGTCGGCCTTCAACGCCTCGATTTCGGGAACCGCACCGGCGGGAATCTCACGGGCGATGGTCGCCATGCGCCACAAACGGTTGAGATAGCGCCATGCCCCTTCGATGCCCGCGTCGGTCCATTCCAGATCCCGCTCGGGTGGTGAATCGGACAGCATGAACAGGCGCGCCGCATCGGCGCCGTAAGTCTCGATGATGGCCTGGGGGTCCACAGTGTTCTTCTTGGACTTGGACATTTTCTCGGAACGGCCGACCGTTACGGCAGCGCCGTCGGTGATGCGCGTCGCGTTGCCGCCGCTCACGTTCACGTCGCCCGGCTCAACCCAGGCGCCGTCGGCGGCGCGATAGGTCTCGTGGCAGACCATGCCCTGGGTGAACAGGCCGGCGAAGGGCTCCTTCACGTCCAGATAGCCGCAATCCTTCATGGCGCGCGTGAAGAATCGCGAGTACAGCAGATGCAGCACCGCGTGCTCCACCCCGCCGATGTACTGATCCACCGGCAGCCACTTCGCCACCGCCTGTTTGTCGAACGGGACATCAGTGGTGTGCGGCGAGCAGAAGCGGGCGAAGTACCAGGACGATTCGAAAAACGTATCGAACGTGTCCGTCTCTCGCGTCGCACCGCCGCCGCATTTGGGGCATTTCACATGCTTCCAGGTGGGATGCCGATCCAGGGGGTTGCCCGGTTTGTCGAAGGTCACGTCCTCGGGCAACGTCACGGGCAGGTCGGCATCGGGTACCGGCTGCGCGCCGCAGGCCGCGCAGTGAATGATGGGAATCGGACAGCCCCAATACCGTTGCCGGGACACGCCCCAGTCGCGCAAGCGGTATTGGACGGTGCCCTTGCCCAGACCGAGGGATTCCAGTTTGGCGATGGCGGCACGTTTGGCGTCGACGACCTTGAGGCCATTGAGGAAGTCGGAGTTCACCGCCACACCGTCGTCGGTGAAGGCCGTGTTTCCTGCTTCCAGTTCGGCGGCAAAGGCGACCGGGTCCGCATTCGTCGGCGCCACGACGCAATGGACCGCGAGCTTGTATTTGCGGGCGAACTCCATGTCCCTTTCGTCATGGCCGGGACAGCCGAAGATGGCGCCGGTGCCGTAGTCCATGAGCACGAAATTGGCCACATAAACCGGCACGGTACGCTTGGGGTCGAACGGGTGCCGGGCGCTCAGGCCGGACGGCACACCTTTTTTCTCGGCGGTCTCGATGGCGGCGGTGGATGTGCCCGTGCGGCTGCACTCGGCGATGAACCCGGCCAGGGTCGGATTGTTCTCCGCCAGCTTCGCCGCTAGGGGATGCTGCGCCGATATTGCGCAAAAAGATGCGCCGAACAATGTATCGGGGCGGGTGGTGAAAACCTCTAATAAATCGTCCCGGTCACGGCCGTCGCCATTCACAAGAGGCCAGAACACGCGCGCGCCTTCCGAGCGGCCGATCCAGTTGTGCTGCATGATGCGCACTTTTTCCGGCCAGCGGTCCAGGCCGTCCAGCGCCTGCAATAGATCCTCGGCGTAATGAGTAATCTTCAGGAACCACTGGCTCAGGCGACGTTGCTCGACCAGTTCGCCCGAGCGCCATCCGCGGCCGTCGATTACCTGCTCGTTGGCGAGCACGGTATTCTCCACCGGGTCCCAATTGACCCAGGACTCTTTCCGGTAGGCGAGACCTGCCTTGAGGAAGTCCAGGAACATCTTCTGTTCGTGCCGGTAGTATTCCGGCTCGCAGGTGGAGATTTCGCGGCTCCAGTCCAGGGAGAAGCCGAGCGGCGCGAACTGCCCGCGCATGACTTTTATATTTTGCCGGGTCCATGTGCCGGGATGAATACCGCGCTCCAGGGCGGCGTTTTCCGCGGGCAATCCAAACGCATCCCATCCCATGGGGTGGAGAACATCGAAGCCCTTGGCTTTTTTGTAGCGCGCGACCACGTCGCCCAGGGTGTAGTTGCGCACATGGCCCATGTGGATGCGCCCCGACGGATAGGGAAACATCTCGAGCACGTAGTACTTTGGCTTGGTGGAATCCGTTGCCGTAGCGAAGCAATTCCGCGCGGCCCAGGTCTCCTGCCAGCGCGGTTCCACGTCACGGAAATTGTAGCGTTCGTCCGGTGTCGCCATGTCCTGCCTGTCTACATGGATGTGGTTAGCATGGCGCTTTGAGGTTCGGCAGAACGGAAGATCGGCAAGTCCCGGCGATGTTTCGCCAGCGTGATCACAAAATCGCGATCACAGAACGGTGCGGACCGCGTTCTCCCGCTGCCCGGCCTGCCCGCCCCGGGGCTTCACGCCTAGGCGCCTGCTAGAGATCAGCCCTTTTCGTTGACGGCCTGTAAGCGGAGTTCCCGTGCCCGGGACAAAACCGCGTCCTCGAAATCGGGGTTAACTTCGGGCCCGACGGCCGTGTCGCTCCAAGCGCCCGAGGGACCGCGTGTCTGGCGGAACACCGACACTTTCAGTCCATCGGCCCGCAGGGCGCGGCCGAGAATGTACACGTTCACCTTGAAGCGTTCGTCCGGGCTTTCCGGCAGGCTGTACCAATCCGTAATGATGATTCCACCGAAGGGGTCGGCGGACGCCAGCGGCATGAAAGCAACCGTGTCCAAGGCGGCCCGCCATAGGAAGGCGTTTACCGCCACTTCCGGGCTGGCATCGGACTTGGAACTGGAAAACAGGTTCAGGCCCTTGCCGAACATGGAGCCCTGGTCGCGATTGGCGGCCTCCTCGCGGCTCACGTCCGGGGATCGTTGGAAAACCTGTTTGGACGAAGACCCGCATGCCCCAAGCGTCAGGCTAAGACCGATCGCCACCCATGGGGCAGCAAAGCGGGCGGTGAAGCAACTGGGGCGGCCGAAACCGAACATTCCATTGTTCTCCTTGACGTATTTGTCCCGGTAAGGGCTTTACCCTCCGAGGGTGCCCCATCACAAGGCGGGCCGTTTATAGCTAAGGCACAGGCTCTTGCGAAGGGCTAGTACCCGATATGGCCAAGGAATCCACGGCCATGGGCAGCACCATACGTATTTTTTCGGCGCCGCGACACTTTTCGCTGCCGTTTAAGGCAGCGGCAGGCATGAAAAGCATCGCACTTAAACGACGAGACTCTTTGCCGATTCAATGCGATCGGATATCGCTCTAGAATCCTTTCCGGCCCGCACCTGGTTCCGCCGGCCGGCAAGAGACGGGAGCTGCGCGACGATGGGCTGTTGGATGCGACCGTTTTTCGTCTTGGTGGGGCTTTTGCTGCTGGCGCGGCCGTCGGTTGCGGCCGATCCCCTCACCGTCGGGCTCGGCGGTCGGTTGCGGGAATATTTCTTCGTTGCCGATCAACAGACGGCGCCGCCGGAAAAACTCAACGCCGCCGGCCAGTTCAACGAGGCGTTGATCGCGGCTGAAGCCAAAACGACCACAGCCGACGGCACTACGATCCGCGCCTATGGCCGCTACGATATCGCCAACGGGAATAAGCAGAACCTCAATCTCGCCTATGTGGACGTGGGAACCGACTTCGGCAATTTCCGCGCCGGCACGAATTTTGACGCCAACACCATGGTGATCGGCGATCCCATACCGGAGGCGTTCTTTACCGCTGATGAAGAACTGATCGCCGACGCCGTTGAGCCGCGCACGGGACTTACCATGCGCGATGCCCTGACATTCAAGCGCTTTGTGGAGAACGCTGCGGGCCTGTCCTATCAAAGCCCGGCGTTTTACGGCCTTCGCCTGGGCGTGACCTACCATCCGACCACCGATGCCGCCACCGGTCCGGTGGACTTGCGCACCAAGGCGCATAACGCCGTTGACGTGACCGCCGACTACGATGGTGACTTTACCGGCGGTACCTATCGCTTTGCCGGCGGCTATTTCACGGTCGCGGCACCTGACGCACCCATTGTTCCGAACGTCAAAAGCACCACCCGCGCATGGAATCTTTCGGCCGGCCTCACCTACGGTGGCTGGGAGCTGGCCGGGGCCTACATGGATACATCGCCTGCCAGCGGCCTAAACGAAAAAGCGTGGGCCATGGGCGCGCTCTATGCCATCGATCGTTGGCGATTCTCCACCGACTTCCGCCATGCCACCCGCTTGTCTGTGTTTGGCGCTCTCCACCACGAAATGGTGAATCGCGTACAGCTGCAGTCGGCCTACAAACTTGCGCCGGGGGTCAGTCTTGGCATGATCGGCTTCTACGCTGATCAGCGCGATGGCACTGGCATCAGCTACGACAGCAAAGGCCTGGTTGGTGGGATCAAGCTCGACTTCTAGACCCAGGCGGCCGCTCAAAAGCGGCAAACCCAAGAAGAAGCTCATTGGCTGGCGCGAATGGGTGCGGCTGCCCGATCTGTACGGCGGTCGCATCAAGGCCAAGATCGACAGCGGCGCGCGGACCTCGGCCATCCACGCCTTCAAGGTCATGCCCTTCACCAAGGACGGCGGCGCGTTTGTCCGTTTTCTGGTGCATCCCAAACAGCGTCATCGCAAGCCTGAGATCGCCTGCGTCGCCCGCGTGATCGACCGGCGGCGGATCACGGACTCCGGGGGAAACTCCCAGGAGCGTTACGTCATCCGCACGACCCTCAAGCTGGGCAAGTCCATCTGGCCCATCGAATTGACCCTCAGCAACCGGGACAGCATGGGCTTTCGGCTTCTGATCGGCCGTCAGGCGATCCGGCGGCGTTACCTGGTCGACCCGGGGCGGTCCTTTGTGGTGAAGCGGAAAAAAGCCCGCACCCGCGCCACATCCAAGTAGCCGGTGGCCAATTGTGATCCCAACTCACTGATAATATGAACTATTATTAATTCCCGGCGTTGTCGTAGGTCACGAAAGCAAGGTTGAAGCCGGGCGCGTGTTGTCCTAACGCTAGCGCGCTGTTCGATCCGGCGCGTCCGCCGTTATGCCAAGACATTAGGGTTGGTTCCATGAAGCTGGCGATGCTCGCGCGCAACGCGAACCTCTATTCCCACAAGCGCATCGTCGCGGCCGCGCGGGCGCGAGGTCACGAGATCGAGGTCATCGATACCCTGCGCTGCTACATGAATATCGCGTCCCATCGCCCTGACGTGCGTTATCGCGGTCGCAGTCTTCAAGGCTTCGATGCGGTGATTCCGCGTATCGGCGCATCGGTGACGTTCTACGGTCTCGCCGTGTTGCGTCAGTTCGAGATGATGGGGGTCTATCCGCTCAATGAGTCGGTGGCGATCGGCCGGTCGCGCGACAAGCTGCGGTGTTTACAGCTCCTGTCGCGCAAAGGCATCGGTCTGCCGGTGACGGCGTTTGCCCATGCCACCAGCCAGGCGGACGATCTCATCGACATGGTCGGCGGTACGCCGCTGGTGGTGAAGCTGCTTGAAGGTACCCAGGGAATCGGGGTTGTCCTCGCCGAAACCCGCACCTCGGCGAAAAGCATGATCGAAGCCTTCGGCGGCGTCGAAGCGAACATTCTGGTACAGGAGTTCATACGCGAGGCGAGCGGTTCAGACATCCGCGCCTTCGTCATCGGTGGCAAAGTGGTCGCCGCCATGCAGCGGACCGGCGCCCCGGACGAGTTTCGCTCCAACCTTCATCGCGGCGGCAAGGCCCAGGCGGTGAAGATCACTCCCGAGGAGCGCTCGACGGCGGTGCGCGTCGCCAAGATCATTGGTCTCAACGTCTGCGGCGTCGACATGCTCCGGTCCAACCACGGGCCGGTGGTCATGGAAGTCAATTCGACGCCGGGGCTTGAAGGGATCGAGTCAGCCACCGGCCAGGATATCGCCACGATGATGGTTGAGTTCCTGGAAAAGAACGCCAAACCCAACCGGACCAAGACCAGGGGTGAAGGCTAACGCGTCCGCCAGAAGCACCGTTACGTGCTCTGTCGAGTCGCGGTTTCTTGGTGTGATCGCCCGCTTGCGGGGTTCGTCGCCGATGGGATTCGGCTCTCAACGGCGACTGGCGGTCGTGAAACGCCGATTTTATGGGAAAATCATCGAATTACAGGTGAAAACTGTGCGTAAATTGCCACAGAACCTCAGGATGAATGGTAGCCCGTGTCCACTGCCTTGACCCCCGTGAGGGGGGGTGCGAATTTCCCAAAATCGTTAATATCGACAACCCTTGCGCGCACTCAGCTGTCATGCGTTTCCCACTAGCCCTTATCGCCTTGAATTTTCTCGCTATTGCGAGTGTCGGCTTGGCACCCGCGTGGGCGGTGGACGTGCGGGTCGGCGATGCGCGCGTGGCACCGGTTTCTCCGGTCACTCTCTCCGTGTCCCTATTCGAGCCGGTCACGGCCAGCTACCTCACGCCGGCATTCGGTGGCGCGACACTTGGTGCCCTGCCTGATTCTCCATTTCTTTCCCGGTCCCTGACCACCGGCGGCGGGTTCGATGCGGCGCAGGGTTTTGCGGCGACCTACAAGGCCGGATTCCGCGGCAGCCAACTGGGCGTCTTCGGCGGCTACAACAGCCGCGCCAACCTGTTTGAAAGCGCGCCGACCAACGGCTGGAACCTGGGCGCGAGCGTTGGCTTCGCCGGTTTTTATCTGCGCGCGGGTGTCTCTTCCGATGCCACCGAAACGACATCACGCCTTCTCAACGACGCCAACAGGGGTTGGCTGGCCGGTGTCGGGTATGAGGCGGGCAGATTCGATCTGCGCGTCACTTACATGACGGCACAACCCATGGGTCTTGCTGAACAGCAGGACAATAACAATCGTCTCTGGATGGTTGGCGGCATCTACCAGCTCACGCCGCGCGTGCGCCTCAATGCGGATGCATTCACAGGCAACCGCGATCTGCGTGCAACTTCAAACCCGCTTACGGCGCCGGCAAACGCCGAGGCGCCGCAAGGCACCGGCGCGCGGGTTGGAGTCCAGCTGAAGTTCTAATTCACATTCCAACTGATTCCGGCAATACCGCTTGCTCCGCTTGCGGTAAGGCGTTTGATCGTGCCCGCGGTTATTCCACCCAGCGCCAGCACCGGACATGAAACCTGACGGACCAGGGCGGTGAAACGGACCGCGCCGAGTGTCCGCGTGCGCGGATGACTCGCTGTGGTGAACACCGGCGCGAGCAAGATCGCGTCGGTTTTCAAGCGCACTCCATCGACCATTGCCCTTAGTCCATGTGCGGCCGTCGTCAGCACATGTCCACTTTGACGCCGCCACAATAGAGTCGCCGCAACTGTGCCGTATCGGGCCATGCGCTCAGGCAGGTGAACACCGTCAGCCTTCAACCGCGCCGCCAGCCGCCAATCGCCCGCGATCAGGCACATCACGCGGCGGCGGCGGCATAGGGGCACCAGGATTTCTGCCAGTGCTCGCAACCGCGCGGGGTCAGTATGCCTGAGGATGACACCGCTGCCGCGCGGAAGGCGCAACACGGCGGCCACCGGATCTTCCATGCGGACGGCGTCGGTCATTAGCCACAGGGACGGCAACACCCATAGGCCGCCACGGCGGTGTGTACCGGGTCTGAGGCGCGCGGCAGCATTTGCGAACGTGTACATTGATCGGATATTAGAGCCCCCATGGCGATCTCCCAAGACCCGCAGAATCCATCGCGCGCTGACACGCCGCCCTCGGCTGTCGCGAACCTGGCTCACATACAGGCCCGCGTTGCCGCGTCTACACATGAGAGCAGGCCTGCGCCCATCGTGATCGCCGTGACTAAAACCGTGCCGGTGGAAACGATCACGCCGGTGATCATTGCGGGCCACCGTCATTTCGGTGAGAACCGGGTTCAAGAGGCGGCCGGTAAGTGGCCGGCCTTGCGCAAGCTCGCGGCCAACATGACGCTTCACCTCATCGGCCCCTTGCAGACCAACAAAGTGTCAGAGGCCGTCGGCCTGTTCGATACAATCCAGACCGTCGATCGTCCGAAGCTCGCGGAAAAACTTGGCCGCGAGATGGATACACAGGGCCGGCGCCTCGATTGCTTTGTTCAAGTAAATACCGGGCGCGAGCCGCAGAAAGCAGGCGTCGATCCGGCTGATGCGGATCGTTTCGTGGCCCAATGCCGAGACGAATTCCGTTTGCCGGTTGTCGGCCTTATGTGCGTGCCGCCGGTGACTGATGAACCAAGCCCACACTTTGCGTTGTTGCGCGAGATCGCACGCCGCAACGGGCTTAACCGGTTGAGCATGGGGATGAGCGGTGACTTCGAGATCGCGCTCATGTTCGGTGCCACGCACGTGCGGATTGGCTCGGCGATTTTCGGTGCGCGAACCTGATTTCTGAACCGACGGTTTAAGAGTCCCGCCGAATCACGACAGCGGTTTCTTTATCGACCGCGCCAAGCAGCGCGACGAGCGCGGCGCGCGCCATGGCGATACATCCCGCTGTCGGCCCGCCGTCCGCGGGCGCTACGTGGAGAAAAATCGCGCTTCCCGCGCCCGGGATCACCGGCGCATCGTTGTGCCCAAGAATAACGATCACATCGTAAAGGCCATCCTCGCGCCATAGGGATTCGGCGCTGGCGGAATAGGGCAGCACCACCGGCATGTTATAGGCGGGGTCTTCCGGCGCGTCGCACCAGCCGGCGTCGGTGGTAATGGTTTCCACCGGCAAGGAGGTGCGCGGCGGTGGCAGGCGGTCGGCCCGATAGAGGACTCGCCGCAACAAAAATCTCCCGACCGGCGTCGCGCCGTCGCCTTCACGCTTGGTTTGACTGACGCCATTACGCCCCAGGACGCAATCATACGTGTGCGCGCCAAAGGTCAATGTGCCCCGTTGCGGCTGTGACGGATCGGGCGTGACAACGATGTCCATGAAAGCAGTGTAGTTGGCGGGATGTCTTCCGCCAGTATTTCACGCAGGATTTTTCACCAGGCGTTGTGCGTATTCCGGTAACGCTGGATCTGCGCCAGCACTTCTTCGTTCGCCATGGCGGTTGGATTGGAGGCGGCGGCGTTGGTCTTGCCGGTAAGGCTCGCGAGTTCAGTCTGGGCTTGTGTCTGGGGCGAAGGCGCATTGGCGGCCTGCAACGCGGCCTGTGCAAGGTCGCTCTCGTTCTTGCTACCGGCAACCGCCGCCCGCAGGGCTTGGGCCGAGGCGACAATTTCCCGGCGTGCCGGTACCGCAAACGTGTGCGAGGCCGCGTCGCGATGAAGCGGCATGAAGCGCATGCCGGTGACCGCCGACGTAATACCGACGGCGGAACTTGAGGACCCCGCCGCTGCGCTTCCACAAACCACGGGCGTCGCGGCTGAAATCGGGGGTGCTGCTGTCGTCGTCATGGGTGGCGCGAAGCTGGCCTGGCTGGTGTCGCCCTGGCCAACGCTCGCTTGGGCGCGGGTGGTGATTCCCAACGCATAGAGGCGCGCCGCGCTGGTCGAGGGGGTTTGAACGACGGCCGTCGACATGCCGGGGGCGCCGAAATTAGCTGCCGTCGCGGGCAGACTCATCAATGCGACGCAAAGCGCGCCGAGAGCGGAAATCGTCAGACGGACCATGGCCTTGGTCTCCTTTTGCTTTGTCTCTAAGCAAAAGCCGGGCCATGAAATATATAAGTAAAATCAGTTACTTATGGGATTGACGAATGAGGGCGCGGGCGTAAGCAGGGAAAGAACTGCCGTGCGGGGAGGCGTCTCTTGCCTCATACCGACTCTAAAGCAGATGTCCGGACCGCTTGGCCTTGGTCTGCAGATAGGTCCAGTTATGTTCGTTCGATGGGAAAACATGAGGGACCCGCTCTGCCACCTCGATCCCATGGCGGGCAAGGGCACCCACCTTGGCGGGGTTGTTTGTCAGCAGACGGACAGCGGTGAAGCCCAGAACCCGCAACATACGCACGGCAGGCAGATAAACGCGCTCGTCATCATCGAAGCCCAACTGCTCGTTGGCATCCAGGGTATCGAAGCCCTGATCCTGCAGGGCATAGGCCCGCAATTTGTTGACCAGTCCGATCCCACGGCCCTCCTGGGCCAGATACAGCAGCACACCGTTGCCGGCTTCGGCGATCATGGCGATGGCACCACGAAGTTGCTCGCCGCAATCGCACCGCAGCGATCCGATGAGATCGCCCGTGAAACATTCCGAATGCAGCCGGGTCAGAACGGGCTTGTTCGGGTCCGGCTGGCCGATGACGATGGCGAGATGCTCCGCGCCGCCGTCGCGTGGGCGGAATGAAACAATGCGCGCATCCGCGCACGCGGCCAGGGGAACGCGGGCCTCGCTCACGGCCCGCAGGTCGCCCGCCTGCATGCGGTCATAGGCCATGATGGCGTGACAATCCACGATCAGACGGCCGCTGGCGCGGGCCCAGGCAACCGGCTCTTCCGTCAGCGGCGCCATCACGATGGCCGGCAACAGGCGCGCGATCTTGCCGAGGCGGATCGCCGAGGCCGCAATGCCATGCTGTGGCGCGATCACCGCGGTGATGCCCTGCGGCGGCACCGGTCGTCCCTCCGCCTGGGGATCGATGAGCGGACGAATATGCTCGGGCGTGAACTCGTCTTTGCTAAAGAGCTCAACCGCGACAGCGCCGACTTGACCAAGGCCAAGAATGGCCGCGCGCCGGCCGGTGACAATCAGACGACGGACACCCAGGCCCGATCCATCGAAGAACGGCAGAGGCCAGATATCCACCGTTTCCGCGGCACGGATCAAAGCGCCTTCGCCGCCATCCGTAACCACAACGGCACCGCCACGGCGCAATTCGGCAACGGCGCGGTCAACGGCTTCGAGGTCAGACGTATCGCGGCCGGTTGCTTCGGCGAGAGGCAGGTTTGCCGGATCGGATATGGAGCGGTTCATGGGTACTATATAACGCCGGGCTCTGCGGCTCGCTACCGGGGTTTGTTTGGCGGAAATTGCCGCTTTTCACCGCCAAAACAACTTTCAGCGGGCCACCAAGGCGCGTTTCAGGGAAAAGTGTACCGAATCTCCTCAGAAAAGACGAACAATGGGGGGACAATTCGGTCGAAATACAAGCCGCCGGGATACGGGAGTGGAAATGTCGGCAGGACGGGCCCTTTTGATCATCGACGGCGACGACATCCTGCGCCGCGCCCTCAGGGATCAATTGATCGTCGCCGAGCCGTTCGCTGTCGTCGACGAGGCGGGCACGGGCGCCGCGGCCTTGGAGCAGGCGCAATCCCGCACCTACGATTTATTTCTGATCGACGTCGGATTGCCTGATCAGAACGGCTGGAAGGTCTGCAGCGCTCTGCGCCAGTGTGGGGTCCGGGCGCCGATCATCATGATGACGACCGCGGCTGCCGACGGAGACCCTATCGCCGGTCTTGATGCAGGCGCCACCGACTATGTCGCCAAACCATTCCGGATGGCGGCCCTTCTCGCCCGCGTTCATGACCATTTGCGTCACCAGGACCAGTCCGATGCCGCCGTGCTGGTCATCGGACCTTATAAATTCCAGCCGGCGGCGAAGATGCTGAGCATGAGCGGCAGCGACCGGAAAATCCGGCTCACGGAAAAGGAAACGGCGATTCTCAGGTATCTTTACCGGATCGGGAACAAGACGGTCAGCCGCGAGACCCTCTTGGGCGAGGTCTGGGGATACAATGCGGCGGTGACGACGCACACCCTTGAAACCCATGTCTATCGCTTGCGGCAGAAGATCGAGGCCGATCCGCAACAGGCACAGCTATTGGTGACCGAGGCCGGGGGCTACCGGCTCAATCCCTAACCTGCGCGGGCCGTGTGGCCGGCAGACGCTACAGCTCAACCGCCGCGAAACCCGTTCGCATCCAGCTCCAAGCGCGCGGCTATTCGCGCTTGGAGATGTTGTTGAGCAAAGCCAGGACGTTTGTCCGGAGTTCGGGGTTATGAAGGCGCCAATAGGCACGGACCAACTCAAGGGTTTCGGTCCGCTGCATAGGATCGCTGCCGAACGCCTGACTGTCCTCGGCCAGCCCTTCGTTGCCACGGGCACCGGGTGTTGGCCGTTCGCCGGTTGTTTCCGGACCGATGTCTTCGAAGAAATACGCGATCGGACAATTGAGAACGCGGGAGATGTCGAACAGACGACTCGCACTGACTCGATTGTGCCCGCTCTCGTATTTCTGGACCTGCTGGAACGTTACTCCGATATCGCTGGCCAGCTGTTCCTGGCTGATATGAAGGAGCGTACGTCGCAGCTTGACCCGTTTGCCGACATGTATGTCAATCGGATCCGGACCGCCGCCACGCGTCCCGGGCTGCTTGCCTTTCGCGCGTGATTTCATTGCTATGACTGCCACTGCTGAAACTACCCATATACGTTGTTTTTCTCTCGCGATGCGCCGACGTTGCGGCAATCGAATTGTAGATGATGAATTAGATGGTGTCGCGTCGCAAAACCGCAACCAGACGTTACTAAGACTTAACGGACCTCTCGGCTACACAGAAAAGCGTGTAGTACATTGGACTTACACAATCATGGGTGGCCGAGTGAATTTCGCGCTGATAGAAGGTAGCGGTTGTCCGCCGCAGTAAACCTTCTTAAACGGGATCTGGTTATCCCTTGGCGGGAAACGGTCGTCCAAGCAAAGAGTTGCGCCTTTGGGCGCAGCGACAGGGAGATTTTCATGCGCCAGGCCACGGTTGAGCGCGCAACCAAGGAGACGCAGATTCGCGTCACCGTCAATCTCGACGGCGACGGGACCTATCGCGTCCACACGGGGATCGGGTTTCTCGATCACATGCTGGAACAGCTTTCGCGTCACAGCCTGATCGACATCGACGTCGAGGCAAAAGGCGATCTTCACATCGACTTTCATCATACCACCGAGGACGTGGCTATTTGTCTCGGCGAGGCCGTGTCGAAGGCGCTCGGGGAGCGCAAGGGGATCGTCCGCTATGGTGCTGCGGATATTCCCATGGACGAAACCCTGACCACCGTGGCCATCGATCTGTCGAACCGTCCGTATTTGATTTGGAAGGTGGCCTTCACCAAACCCAAGCTCGGAGATATGGACACCGAGCTGTTCAAGGAATGGTTCCAGGCCTTCGCGCAGGCCGCGGGTGCGACCTTGCATGCCTGGAATCATTACGGCGAAAACAACCATCACATCGTCGAGTCCTGCTTTAAAGGCCTCGCGCGCGCGCTGCGTCAGGGCATTACCATCGATCCACGCAAGGCCGATGCGGTGCCATCCACCAAGGGCGTGCTTGGCGGCAGCCTGTGATTCGCGTGATTGTCTGACAACGAAGTCGCGCGTCCTGAAAGTTTACGGATGAGTGTCGCTATTATTGATTACGGCTCTGGAAACCTGCGCTCGGCGGCGAAAGCGTTGGAACGGTCGGCGCGGGAAATGGGGTATCCGGGACCTGTCGTGGTGACGTCCGATCCCGACGTGGTCGCGCGGGCCGAGCGTATCGTTCTTCCGGGTGTCGGCGCTTTTGCTGATTGCCGGCGGGGCCTCGATGCGGTTTCCGGCATGGTCGATGCGCTGACTGATGCCGTGCTTGCGCGTGGCCGGCCTTTTCTCGGCATTTGCGTCGGCATGCAGCTCATGGCGACCAGCGGCTTCGAACACGGCAAGACGGCGGGCCTTAACTGGATTCCCGGCGCCGTGATTGCGCTCACGCCTGGTGCCGGCGGCGATACGGACAGTCCGGGCGATACCGGTTTTCGCGTGCCGCACATGGGCTGGAACGATCTCGATGTCGCCGCGCCCAACCATCCGGTTCTGGCGGCGGTTGCGCGGAGTGATGTCCAGGAGCGGCATGCTTATTTTGTGCACAGCTACTATCTGCAATGCGACAATCCCGCCCACGTGTTGGCAACGGTGTCCTATGGTCAGTGCATTACAGCTGTAGTGGGCAGGGACAACCTCATCGGCACGCAATTTCATCCGGAGAAAAGCCAGGCCCTCGGGCTTGCCTTCATCGCCGGATTTCTTGGCTGGAAGCCCTGAGGCTGGAATGCTTTTCTCGACGTGGCCACAACCATGATCCTGTTTCCGGCGATCGACCTGAAGGACGGCCGTTGTGTGCGCCTAATCAAGGGCGACATGGGACAGGTGACCATTTTCAATGACTCACCGGCCGATCAGGCGCGGCGATTTGTCGCCGCCGGGGCGGAATGGATTCACGTCGTCGACCTGAACGGTGCCTTTGCCGGCAAGCCGGTGAATGGTCCGGCGGTGGAAGCGATTCTCGCGGCCGTCTCGGTCCCCATTCAGTTGGGCGGCGGCATTCGCGACATGGCAACGGTGGAGAGTTGGCTGGCGGCGGGGGTGAAGCGAATCATCCTCGGTACGGCTGCCGTCAAAAACCCCGCCCTGGTGCGTGAAGCCGCGCGGGCCTTTCCCGGTCAAGTCGCCGTGGGCATCGATGCGCGCAACGGCCGCGTGGCGACGGAAGGCTGGGCCGACACCGCGGATCTGGACGTTGTCACCTTGGCACGGCGTTTCGCCGATGCCGGTGTGGCGGCCCTGATTCATACCGACATCGATCGCGACGGGGTTCTTGGCGGGCCTAACATCGCCGCCTCCGCGGCCCTGGCCGAGAGCGTTCCCATTCCGGTGATTGTGTCCGGCGGTGTATCGTCCCTGGACGACCTGCGTGCCGTCAAAGCGGCCGCGGGTTCGGGTCTGGCCGGTGTGATCTCCGGGCGGGCGATCTATGACGGACGCATCGATCTCGCCGCGGGTATCGCCCTTCTCAAGGGTTAACCCTCCGCAACCGAGCCCCTGGCGTTGAAGCCCGCAATTATCTATGCCATCAGACGCCCACATCCGCCGTCCATAGGTTAAGGCCGTGCTCAAGATCCGCATCATTCCATGTCTCGATGTGAAAGACGGCCGTGTGGTCAAGGGCGTCAATTTCGTCGACCTTATGGATGCCGGCGACCCGGTCGAGCAGGCCCGCGTCTACGACCGGGCGGGCGCCGACGAGCTGTGCTTCCTCGATATCACCGCCAGCCATGAAAACCGCGACACCCTCTATGACGTCGTGCAACGCACCGCCGAGCAGTGTTTCATGCCGCTCACCGTCGGTGGCGGCGTACGGACGGTCGATGATATTCGCCGCCTATTGCTGGCCGGCGCCGACAAGGTGTCCATCAACACGGCGGCGGTGAAAACGCCCGAGTTCGTCCGCGAAGCGGCGGAAAAATTTGGCAGCCAATGTATCGTTGTGGCCATCGACGCCAAACAGACCACGCCCGGCCGGTTCGAGATTTTCACCCACGGCGGACGCACAGCCACCGGCATCGACGCGGTGGCCTGGGCCAAGCGGATGGAGGACTACGGTGCCGGCGAAATCCTGCTCACCTCCATGGATCGGGACGGCACCCGCGTCGGCTACGACATTCCCTTGACCCGCACCGTGGCCGATGCCGTGCACGTGCCGATCATTGCCTCCGGCGGCGTGGGAAGCCTGGACCACCTGGTGGCGGGCGTTCGCGATGGCCATGCCAGTGCCGTGTTGGCGGCATCGATCTTCCACTTCGGACAGTTTACCATTGCCCAGGCGAAGGCTTTTCTAGCGGTTGCCGGCATACCTGTGCGGCCGGCTGTGCCGACTGCCTGAGACCAGCGGAGAGTAATTATGACCGGCACGGACAACACCCTGCCAAGCGCGGCGATTCTGGAACAGATGTTTGCCGTCATCGCCGAGCGCAAGACCGCCGACCCGGAGAGCTCTTACACCGCGCGGCTCTATGCCAAGGGCATCAAGAAGATCGCCCAAAAGCTGGGCGAGGAAGCGGTGGAGACCGTCGTCGCCGCCGTGGCGGAAAGCGACGAGCGGCTGGTGCGGGAAAGCGCGGATCTTTTATACCATCTGATGGTGCTGTGGTCGGCCAAGGGTGTCGCTCCCGAGGCGGTATGGGCTGAGCTGGAGCGCCGCTTCGGAACGTCCGGCCTCGCGGTCAAGGAAGCCCGCAAGAAGAACAATTCATCAGAGTAAGCGCGCGCTTTTTCCAATTTCCGAAGCGGAGATGATGCCCATGGCTGTCACCAGCATGATCTATGACGACAACAATATCTTCGCCAAAATCCTGCGTGGCGAAATTCCGTGCCGTAAGGTCTACGAGGATGACCACACCTTGGCGTTCGAGGATATCCATCCCCAGGCGCCGGTTCACACCCTGGTGATTCCCAAGGGCAAGTATGTGACCATGGCCGACTTCACCGCCAAGGCCAGCGACGCCGAGATCGCGGCGCTGATGCGCGCTGTCACCAAAGTCGCCGAACTTAAGGGTGTCGTCACGACGGGGTTTCGCATTCTCGCCAATAGTCTCGGCGACAGCATGCAGGAAGTGCCGCACCTTCACATTCACGTCTTCGGCGGCAAACCCCTCGGCGCCATGCTGAGCGTTCCGCGCCCCTAATCAGTTGGTCGCGACCGGCCGCCGCGCCGCGTCCAGGCGAATAACCAGATCGGCGCGGCCGGGCATCTCTTCGAGGATGTGCCGGGTCAGGCGTTCGTAGAACAGAACAAAGCGGGCGATGTCCACGTCGCTCATCAAGCCATCTGTGCTTTCGCCGCGGGCTTCGAGATTGTGGCGCAACGTTGCTTCCTGTTCTATCCGCCACCCGGCGACCACATCGAAACTCGGCGCGGCAAGCAGCACCAGCATGTGGAGACGGTCGAACAGGCGGCGATAGTCCCCACGCAGCGCCCCGTTGACCGCGCGCCGCCAAGCGCCATCCGGATCCTCATCACGCTCAAGACTGTTGACCGGCGCGGCCAGCTCATCGTCGGCCTGCGGCCGCGCGCCCACGCACCAGCCTTCGAACAGGATGATATCGGCCGGGCCATCCACTGCGTCCCATGCGTCATGCGGTAGGCGCATGTCTCGCCTCTTGTCGAAGCGGGGAAGGCGTGTGACGCCCTCGCGCGCAAGATCGTCCAGGACGGCTTCGCCAAGCGCCACGTCGTGGGTGCCCGGGACGCCCCTGGTGCGGAACAGCGGATGAACGGTTGCGGCCAGCCGTTGCCGCTCATCCTTGGAGAAATACAAATCATCCAGCGACAGAAGCGCGACCTTATAGCCCGAGGCGACGAGACGCTTTTGCAATGTGTCGGCAAGGGTGGACTTGCCGCTGCCCTGGGCGCCGCAAATTCCCATAACGAAGGGTGACTTTGCCGCTGCCGCGATCTTCGCGCGCAGGGCCCGCTCTACAATGTCCGCCGTTTCAGGCACCGCGGCCACGTGAACTTTAGGGCTGCGGCCCGTTGTCTCCCGCCGGACAGGGGTGTTGTCCGGTGCTGGCGCAGACTACCGCCGCGCCGAGGAAATTTTTCGCCCCGTCGATGGCTTGGGGCGAAAGCGGCGGTCCTTCATCGCCGTAGACCTGCGTGCGCCACGAGCGGCTGAGAAGATACAACGTCTCGCTGCCTTGAATCGCCTTGGTATAGCGCGTCTCGCCGAAGTTGCCGCGCTTGTCGCGCTTGCAGCCCAGTGTCCAATAGGCCGCGGGAAATCCGTTGTTCACGCCGGTCTGCAGATTGCCCTCGAAAACGCCGTCGCAGTTTTCCCGCACTTGTCCAAGGGCGCGGCGCTGATAGGCATCCAGCGGCAGGGTATAGGTGTCGTGATGAACCTCCAGGGTAATCTTGTCGAGCCAGGTGGTTTCCGTCTGGTTCTTGGGAATGTACTCGAACACCTCGATCGAGCCGGTCTGTTTGACGGTCTGCACCCAGTCGACGGGGAACAAGGGCATCGCTAGGTGTTCGTCGGCGTGAATCTCCCGGGCCGGAAGACTTTTGCCCAGATGCTGGCCGGTGAGCGCGTTCGATGTCGATCCATCGTCTGTCTGTGCACTGGCGGCGGATGCCGTCAGCATTGCAATCATTGCCGTGACGAGAAGAACACCAAAATCGCGCCGGCCCTTGCCCATCGTTTCCCTCGCCATCTGATTCCGCCGCGTAGCATGCCGCGCGCGGTGAGTCAGGGCAAATGATCCGTGGAGCGCGTCTCCCTGTTGTAGACCTCCTCCATTGTCATTAGTATCGACCCGAAGTTACCAACAAATTAGGTAGCTACCGTCGGATGTGGCGCGACTGCGTTAAATTGCGTCACGGGCATAAGTAAGTCCGAGCATCGATCATGTTCCGGCTATGCCCGTTACGCTCGGCATGGGGGAGCATGATGCGTTTTCGTCATGCGGCGTTGGCCACATCGGTGCTTTCTGCGCTTGTCCCGGCACAAGTTGCTTTTGCTCAAGTCAACATTGCAAGCATCGGCGACCTTACGCTGGAGCAACTTGGCGACGTTGTCATTACTGCAACCAAGACCGGCGAGACACAGGCGCAAAGAACGCCGCTGTCGATGACGGTGGTGTCGGGAGATCAACTGGAGGTATCGGGCGTCGCGAACGTCAAAAGCCTTGCACAGCTGGCGCCGAATCTCATCGTTTCGGCAATCGGCGTCACCCCATTGATCTATATCCGTGGTATCGGCAACAGCAACGTCAACAACGGTTCCGATCCTGACGTGACTTCGCAGGTCGATGGCGTCTACATCGCGCGGCCCTTCGCTCAACTGTCCGATTACCTCGATGTCGAGCGGATCGAAGTGCTGCGCGGGCCGCAAGGCACGCTCTATGGCCGAAATGCTGTCGGCGGCACGATGAACATTATTTCCCGCAAACCCGGCGACAACTTCCACGCCGCCGCCAACGTCACTGGCGGAACCTTCGGTTTATTTCAGGCACAGGCCTCCGTCAGTGGCCCGCTCAAGGACGGTGTGCTGCAAGCCAGTGTCGCTGGAAATTACATCCGCCACGATGGTTACGTTCACAATGTTGTCGCGGGCCAGCAAGACCTCAACGACGCCAATCGCGGCGGCCTGCGCCTGCAGCTGCGATTTACCCCGACAGATTCAATCGAGGCGATCACACGCCTCGATTGGGCCCAGGCCAATGAGCATTTCGACAACTATACGCATTTGCTGGCACCGGTTTTGTACGCGCCCATCGCCAGCGGTTTGATCGGTGACGATACAAAGGTGGCTCTGAACGATCCCCAGCCCAGCAACCGCTTTAATTGGGGCATCGCCGAGGAAGTCAATTTCCGCTTCACCGATCAAATCTCAATGAAATCGATCACTGCGTTTCGCCGCAGTCATTTCCGGTTGACGATCGATTCCGACGGCACCGAAGTGGCCGCGAATCGCGGCGAACAGGCCGATACGGCGCGGCAATTCAGTCAGGAACTCGACCTCACCGCGAACCTTCGCCGTTTCGACGGAGTTGTCGGGGCCTATTTCTTCACTGAAAAGCAGGACAGCCTGGTGCTCGCCAAGGCCCCGCCTTCGCCGGCGACACCGACGGCGGCAGCGTTCCTGGCAACGGCCCTTCCGGAGGCCCACGCTCGATCGGTCGCGACCTTCGCGCAGGGGGCCTATCACCCGATCGATCCGATCGGCCTCACCATTGGCGTGCGTTATACCCAGGACCGCAAAAGCCTGGACACGGTTGTCAGCCGGTTTTCGCTTAATCCTGCGATCATCGGTCGCTCCTTTGCGGGCTTTCCTTTCACCGGCCACACGACGAAGACATATAATTCCGTCACACCGAAGTTCGGTATCGACTGGCAAGCCACATCGCATGCACTGCTCTATGTTTCGGCCACACGTGGTTACAAAAGTGGGGGTACCAATTACGCCGCCACCAATGTCGTTGCATTGAACTACAAGCCTGAGTCCCTTTGGGCTTTCGAGGGCGGCGTGAAAAGCGATTGGCTCGATCGCCGTCTGCGCGTGAACCTTTCCGCGTTCGGCTATAACTACTCCAACCTCCAGGTTCAGGGATTGCTGGCACCGGGAGTCATCGCCATCGGCAACGCGGCCAGCGCTTCCGTCAAGGGTTTTGAGTTGGAAACCGGCGCCAAGCCCACCCCGCACCTCCTGTTGACGGTGAACTATACGCTCCTCGACGCGGTCTATGACGACTTCCGTGCGTCCACCGTGGCGCCGGCCTTGGTCGCGTTTGTCTCGTCGTCGCCGCTTTATTCTCCGGCGACGCGGACTTACAACGCCAGCGGCAATCGCATGAACGAGGCGCCGCATTCCTCGCTCTCCGCCAGTGCGCGATACGATCACGAAATCGGGCCGGGCGTTGTGTTCGTGCGCGGTGATTATTATTGGCGCGCACAGGTGTCTTACGATCCGACCAATGTGCCTATCCTGATCGAACCGTCATATGGACTGGTCGATCTGGCGGTTGGCTACAACAGCAACGACGAACGCTGGGGCGTGCAACTCCTGGTCAAGAACATTGCGGATAAGCACTATCTTATTGGCCGCGCGGGGGTCAGCGCGGCGCCGGCTGGGCTGGCAGGCGCGCCTCGTACAATCGCCCTACAGCTTTCGCGCAAATGGTAGGCCACACGAACATTCACGCCCTCGCCAGCGTCCGTCCCGGCATCACGCGGCGGTAGGACAACGCTTCGGCGATGTGCGGGCGGCGCACATTGGTGCTCCCGTCCAGGTCGGCGATGGTGCGGGCGATGCGCAGGATGCGGTGATAGCCCCGCGCCGACAGCAGCATCTTCTCCGCTGCCTGGGTGAGCAGCGCGCGGCCGTCGGCTTCGGGGGCGGCGATCTGTTCCAACAATTCGCCGTCGGCTTCGGCGTTGGTTGTGACGCCTGCCGCGCCGTGATTGCTGAAGCGTTGCGATTGTATGTGCCGCGCCACGGCGATGCGCGCCGCCACCGTGCCTGAATCTTCCGTCGCCGCCGGGGCCGAGAGGTCCAGCGGATTCACCGCCGGCACGTCGGCGTGAATGTCGATACGGTCGAACATGGGGCCGGAAATGCGGCTCTGATAATCCTGGGCGCAGCGCGGCGCCTTGCCGCACGCCAACTGCGCTTGATCCAAATGCCCGCAGCGGCAGGGATTCATGGCCGCCACCAATTGGAAGCGCGCCGGGTAAGAAACATGGTTGTTCGCCCGCGCCACGATCACCCGCCCCGTCTCCAGGGGTTGGCGCAAGGCCTCCAAGGCGCCGCCCGCGAACTCGGGCAGTTCGTCCAGAAACAATACGCCGCGATGGGCCAGGGAAATCTCACCGGGTTTTACCTTCAGGCCGCCGCCCACCAGCGCCACCATGGAGGCGGAATGATGGGGATCGCGGAACGGCCGTTGCCGCAGGATGCCGCCGCCGGGCAATTGACCGGCGAGCGAATGGATCATGCTGACCTCAAGGGCTTCGGCGGCGCTCAAGGGTGGCAACAGACCGGGAAGGCGGCTGGCGAGCATGGACTTGCCCGACCCGGGCGGGCCGATCATGAGCATGTTGTGGCCGCCCGCCGCCGCCACTTCCATGGCGCGCTTGGCTGACTCCTGGCCTTTGATGTCCTTGATATCCGGGCGCGTGAGATCCGCGCGCGCGGTCATGGCCGCCGGTTCCGCCAAAGCGGGCGGCGTCAGAACGCTCACGCCTTTGAAGTGGTTGATAAGCTCCAACAGCGACCGGGGTGCCAGCACATCCGTACCACCGGCCCAGGCGGCCTCGCCCCCTTGCGCGCCGGGGCAGATGAGGCCGCGATCGGCGGCATTGGCGGCGATGGCCGCCGGCAGCACACCGGTGACGGCGGCAATGCCGCCGTCCAGCCCAAGTTCTCCCAGTACCGTATAGGACGCCACCTCCTCTGCGCCCACCACACCCATGGCCACCAGCAGACCGAGGGCGATCGGCAGGTCGAAATGGCTGCCTTCCTTCTGCACGTCGGCCGGCGCCATGTTGACGGTGATGCGCCGGGGCGGCAGGGCCAAACCGATGGCCGACAAGGCGGCGCGCACCCGTTCCCGCGACTCGCCTACGGCCTTATCGGGCAGGCCGACGATGGTGAATGTGGGCAGGCCGTTGGAAATGGCCACTTGAACCTGGATGGGCAGGACCTCGATCCCGGCAAAGGCGACGGTATTCACATGGGCGGTCATGTGGGCGCGGTCTCGGCAGCCATTCCATACCCCAATGGGAACCAAAGGAGAACATCACTATGCAACAGTTCGGCTAAATGGGCTAGATGGCGCAGCTCCCCTTGACGATTATCCCGCGAGATATATCTTACGATATATTTTAAATTATGGGAGTTTACCCAGATGCATAGAAGCTGCGGAAACCGTGACCACAATCCGATCGCGCGGATCAAGTATTTCATGGCCCGCCACCGCGGCCGTCATGGCGGCTGGGGCCGATTCGGCGGCTTCGGTGGTGGTTTCGGCGACGGCTTCGGCCCCTTCATGGCTGGCCGTAAACTCGGCGCTCGCGACCTGGAACTGCTGATCCTTGCCCTGCTCGCTGAGCAGCCGCTCCACGGCTACAAAATCATCAAGGAGCTTGAAGAGCGGTCGAAGGGCTTCTACGTGCCCAGCCCCGGCATGATCTATCCGTCCCTGGCGTTTCTGGAAGAGATCGGCCGGGTCGTCGCCGAAGCGGAAGGCGTCAAAAAACTTTATCGCCTGACCGACGAAGGGCGCGCCCATCTCGAAGCCAACCGCAACGAAGCCAATGCGCTGCTTGCACAGCTGACACTCATCGGCAGCAAGATGGAGCAGATGCGCGAGTTTTTCTCCGAGGAGGACGGCAACGATCTGCGCGACGCCATTCACGCATTGCGCGCAGCCGTGCGCGGCAAGCGCCATGCCGCGCCGGAAGAACGCAAACGGGTTGCGGACATTCTCAAACGCGCCGCCGGGGAAATCCTCAAGAACTAGAAATTGCTATTTCAGCAGCCCGGCGCGACCCAATTGATCACGGAACGCCGTGTTCAAGGCCAGTTGCACGGCGCCCGCAGCGCCGGTCACCGTCCATACCTGAATCGTGATCCGTGCATTGACGTCGGTGAACTTTGATACGCCCACCACCGGCGCCGGGTCCTTGAGGACGCGGGGCTCCGCCGCAATAATTTCCGCGATCATCTTGAGCGCGGTCGCCGCGTCCGCGCCGTAGGGGATCGGCACCTCCAGCTCGCTACGTCGCGTGCTGTTGGAACTCAGGTTCTTGGTGACGCCCGACCACACGGCGTTGTTGGGTACGATCACGCGCACGTTGTCGGCGTTTCTGATTTCGGTTGTGAACAGCCCGACTTCCGTGACTGTGCCGGACACGCCTGCCGTTTCCACTGCGTCGCCTACACGGAACGGGCGGAACAGCACCAGCATGAATCCCGCCGCCACATGGCTGAGCGTACCTTGGAGCGCCAGGCCGATGGCGATGCCAGCGGCGCCCAGCACGGCCACGACGCTCGTGGTTTCCACGCCGAAACTCGCCATTACGGCAATGAGCGTGAACGCGACGATGAGATATTTTGCCAGCGCTCCCAGGAACGTGGCGATGGTCAGGTCGACCCGCGGCGATTTCCGCCCGACGCGAATCAACGCCCGTTGCACTTGACGCGCCACGAACCAGCCCACCGCGAAGATGATCAACGCACCGACGGTCCGCAAGCCGTAGGTGGTGGCCATGGTCATGGCGGTATCCATCGTCCGCGACAACATCTGTTCAAAGCGGTGCGGATGATCGACGAGGGTTTCTACTTTATCCATGATGCGTGTCTGAATTCAGGTGTCGAAAGCTGCACTAACCTACTGCGACGGCAGGCGCGCTTCGATGGCGTCCCATACGTTGCGCTCCAGGGTCACGTTGTCGAAACGGTTGATCTCCTGAATCCCCGTGGGCGAGGTCACGTTGATTTCCGTAAGATATTCACCGATGACGTCGATGCCGACGAAAATCAGCCCCCGTTGTTTCAGCGCCGGGCCGATAATGTCGCATATCTCGCGCTCGCGTTTTGTCAGGGTGGTTTTTTCCGGCCGACCGCCCACGTGCATGTTCGACCGCGCTTCCCCGGCCGCGGGAACCCGGTTGACCGCGCCCACGGCCTTGCCGTCCACCAGGACAATGCGTTTGTCGCCCAGGCGCACTTCGGGCACGTAACGCTGCACGATCACCGGCTCGCGCCAGGTGGTCGTGAACATTTCCAGCAGCGCGCCTAAATTTTCGTCGTCGGGGCGCACGTGAAATACGCCGGCACCGCCGTTGCCATAAAGTGGTTTTATGATGATGTCCTTGTGTTCGGCACGAAAGGCGCGCACGGCGTCCACGTCGGCGGAAATCAGCGTTGGCGGCATCACGCCGTCGAAATGGGTTACGAATAATTTTTCCGGTGCGTTGCGCACATGGGCCGGATCGTTCACCACCAAGGTGCGCGGGTGAATATGTTCGAGGATGTGGGTCGCGGTAATGTAGGCCATGTCAAAGGGCGGGTCCTGGCGCATGAGCACCACGTTCATGGTGCTCAGGTCGACCTCTTCTTCAGGTCCCAGTGTGAAGTGATTGCCCTGCTCGCGCCGCACCTGAAGCGCGCGCGCGCCGGCGACAACACGCCCTTCGCGGAAGCTCAGCTTGCGCGGCAGGTAGTGAAACAACTGGTGCCCGCGCCGCTGTGCTTCCAGAGCCAGGGCAAAGGTCGAGTCGGCGTTGATATTGACCGACTCAATCGGGTCCATCTGGATCGCGACTTTCAGCGGCATCGATACTTCCCTTGGGAGATTTAACCGGGAGATTTCCTGACGTGCGGTGCGTGCGTATCGATCTGACCGCACGGCCTCGCGTTAGTGTAGGCGCTCGCGCAGCTCGCCGACAACCTGAGCGATCTTCTGCCGATCGGGCCCGTCCGCGGCGCGGGCGACAAATGTTTCGAACGCTTCGATGGCATGCTTGAGGCGGCCGAGGCGCATATGCATCAATCCTGCCTCGCGCCACAAGGCCGGTTGGTCGGGATTAAGAATCTGCATGCGCGTCAGGGCCTCAAGGGCGTCCTCGACCATTCCAAGGTCAAGCCGCCGCGTTTTCACGTTGTTCTGCAGACGCAACAGGATGTCGCGGTTCGAGACCGCCTTATAGTGACCCGCGTCCAGTTCGACGCTTTGACCGGCAACCACCTTGAGCAGTTCGCGCAGCGCCGGGGTTTCCAAAATACGGCCATCGTGGAACGGATCGATGATCGCACGGCGGCCGTCGCGACTCTCGAGCCTGATGAGAAAATGTCCCGGGAAATTCAGGCCTACGGCGGCCCACCCTTGTGACCGGGCGGCGAACAGGTAGAGGATGCCGAGGGCAACCGGCAACCCTTTGCGGCGCTCGATCACGCGCATGAGGTTGGCGTTATCCAGATCGTCGTAGGTCTCCTCATCACCGCGATATCGGAAATGTCCGGAGATCACCGCTGTCAGAACGCCGGCCAATTCCTCGGGGCCGGCGTTGTCTGTATCTGTCAGCGCGTCGGTTCTTTGCGCGACCACGTCGGCCAGTTCCCGAAGATGTTCGCGATAGATCTCAAGGTCCGTGGCGGGATGATCGAACGAGGCCAGCACAAGTGCTGCTTCGGCCACGTCGATTGTCTCGTCGGGTTGGGCGGCGATTTTCTCAAGAAGGGCGGCGGCAGAATCCGCACCGTTGCGGCGGGATTTGCGCGTGCCCACGGCTTCGGGCGTGCCGCCGGTGCCCGAGGTCTTGCCGCCGATCCCTGTGTCTTTCGCCGTCACCGCGTCGCGCACCATGTGTTGTGCCGGAACCGGCCACCGTTGTCATCCGAGGCGAGTGTATCGCATATCAACAAGTATGCCATCCGCCGCCAATTTCCAATCTCGTCCATGGTGTTTATCTCTCCGGATGAAGCCTCGGCGAGATAACGACTTCTCAAAACGACGGTCGCCAGGCATCGGCAAGGTGGTAGGGTACGACTCCGGGCCCGACGACCATGACGTCGAAACGCACGTCAAGGGCGGCCAGATCCGTGCGCCGTCCGAGAAAAGACGCCGCTGCCCGGGCCAGGCGCTGCTGCTGATGGGGCGTCACCGCCGCAAGCCCCTCGTCCCGTCGTGACCGCGCCTTCACCTCGATAAACGCCAGTACCTTGCCGCGTCGGGCGACAATATCGATTTCCCCCTGGCCGGACCCGCGCGCGGCCGTCAGGCGCCGCGACAGAATCCGCCAACCTGTCAACCGCAGGCGGATGACGCATAGCAGCTCGGCATGACGTCCCCATCGCTCGGCATCGCGCCGGGCGCTATCGTTCGGGGACGTCAAGTGTCCTCCGGGCCTGTGTCCCCAGGGAATGTGTTTTCTGCGCGGGTTCGCGCCAGGGCGATGGCGCGCGCATAGATCACGCGTTTGGGTTGGCCCATTTCGGCCGCGACCAGCGCGGCGGCATCGCGAACGCTGTGCGTCGCCATGGCCCGGCGCAATGCCGCGTCCACATCCGCTTCGTTCACGGCAACAGCGACATCCGGCGCGCCACCCACGACGATGACGATCTCACCCTTTGGCGCACCGGCCTCGGCATAGTGTGCGGCCAGTTGATCCAAGGTTCCGCGGCGGACCTCTTCATAGCGCTTGGTCAACTCGCGGCAGACCGCGGCCTGACGCGGTCCGAGAATGTGGGCCATGTCCGCCAGGGCATCGGCCAGCCGTTGCGCGGATTCGTAAAAGACAAGCGTGACGCGAAGACTCTTCAGTTCCGCGAGTTCGCCGCGCCGCGCCGCGCTTTTTGCGGGAAGAAAACCGGCGAACAGGACGCGATCGGTGGGCAGCGCGGCGGTCACGAGGGCGGCGAGCATGGCCGAGGCGCCGGGAATTGGAATAACCGGAATACCGGCTTCGGCGCACGCTTCAACCAATTTGAATCCCGGATCGGACAGCAATGGCGTGCCGGCATCACTGACCAAGGCCACGCTTTCTCCGGCGCTCAAGCGCCGCAGCAACAGCGGCCGCACGCGCGCCGCATTGTGGTCGTGATAGGGCGTCATGGGCGTCACGATGCCGAACCGGCGCAAGAGGACGGCGGTGACGCGGGTATCCTCGCACGCGATCACATGGGCGCCACGCAAGGTGGTGATGGCGCGCGCCGACATATCCTCAAGGTTGCCGATGGGGGTCGAGACGACATACAGCCCCGCTCCATGATGACGTTCCGCGGGCTGTCCATCATCGGGGGTATCGCTGGATTTACTTGGCGGCGCCGCGACGCTAGGTTGTGGCCTCGTGCCGGCAGGACGCTGCGGCGCCGCAACCCCCATCGAGGGCGCCGATGACCTTTCTGACTCCCGATCACCATCGTTCCATTCGCGTGCGTTCCGCCGCGACTCTGGGTCGGGCCGCGGCCGGCGCCGTTGCGACTTACGTGCATGAGGGGACGAAAATGTGGTCACGGGGCCTGCGGTGGATGATTGCGATCCGGACCATTGTAGCGGCTGCGGTTGTCGGCGTCGCGCTGGCGTCGTGCGCCGCCTCGACCTCCCCGTCTTCGATTGCCGGCGCGCCCTTGCGGACAACGGTGCCGGCCGCCAAGTCGGCGCCCAGCCCCGTACCTGTGAACCAGGCTCTGATTCCGGCGCCGGCCGCCCCATCGCCGGTGGCGCCGACCATCGGCCTCGCCCGCGTGGCGATTTTATTGCCGCTGACCGGCCCGTCGGCCCCCATCGGCGAGGCCTTGCTCGATGCGGCGGAAATGGCGCTGTTTGATGCGGGCGACGAACACCTGATTTTACAGGTCTACAACACCGGCGGCACGCCCGAGGAAACCGCCAAAGTCGCCGCGAAAGCGATCGCCGACGGCGCACAGATCATTCTCGGGCCGGTATTTGCCGCCGATGCAAAGGCCGCCAGCCCCGTCGCCATGGCCAACGGCGTGAATATCGTGACCTTCTCCACGGATCCCACCATTGCGGGGGGAAATGTTTTCGAGCTCGGTTTCCTGGTGCAGGAGCAGGTGCGCGAAATTGTTACCTTCGCCCGTTCCCAGGGGCATACCCGTTTCGCCGTCCTGGCGCCGGAGTCGGCCTATGGCCAGGCGGCGGTGGACGCGTTCCGGACCATTGTTCCCGCCCAAGGCGGTCAGATCAGCCGCGTTGGCGTTTACGCCGCCGACGGTTCGAACTTGGAGGACGTGGTCAAGGAAATCACCAACTTCGAGCAGCGCAAACGTGCGCTGGCGGCGGAAAAGGCGCGCCTGGCGGGAAAGACCGACGATGCCTCGCAACAAGCCCTCAAGAACTTGGCGCAGCAGGACACCTTCGGCGACGTGGACTTCGATGCCATTCTCCTGCCCGATCAGGGCACGCGGCTGACTCGCGCGGCGACGCTATTGCCGTACTACGACGTGGACCCGAACCGGGTTCAATTGTTGGGGACGTTATTGTGGAACACACCCAATCTTGGCCAGGAACCGGCCATGGTGGGCGGCATGTATCCGTCGCCGTCGCCCGAGGGGAATCAGAAATTCATGAGCAGATACCGCGATCTCTACGGCCATCCACCGCCGACCATCGCGTCCCATGGATATGATGCTGTTGCGCTGGCGGCGGCGCTCGCCCGCAGCGGCATCGCGCGACCTTTTGCCGCTGAGTCTCTTACCTCACCCAGCGGCTTTGCCGGCGTCGATGGCATCTTCCGTTTCTTGCCCAACGGCCTCTCGGAGCGCAGCTTCGCCGTCATGCAGGTTACCCACGATGGCCCGGTCCTGGTGCAGGCCGGGGCAAGCACCTTCACCGGCGCGGGGTTTTAACCCATCACGCCGGGTTACCGGGATTCCGGCTGCACCGGCGACGAATTGACCGCGGGAACCGAGGGTGCCGGCTGCGCGTCCGTGGCCGCTCCTGTGTCCGCTGGCGGCGCGGCGGTGTTGTTTCGCGACAGCACGTCCTTGAGGTTCAGGGCCGCGCGCAGTCCATTGCGCTGAATGATTGCCCGCGGGTCGTCATTGCCGACACCGTAGACGGCCGCGTTCCAATCTTTCCGCGGCCTGATCACGGCGCCTTCCAGGGCGCCGCCCACGAACAGACCTGAATTCTTGGAATAGGCGACGATATCCTGTCCCACATGCGTGGTCGTGGCGGCTTCGGCGCCGGCGCCGACGGAACCGACGGCAATGCCCGCGTTGGCGCCGAACTTGAATTCGTCATTGAGGACGGCCGACATCCCTTTTTCCGTCCGGATTACGAATACGATCTCCGCCGACTGCATGCCGATCTGCAATCCAAGCGACCCGGCGGTCATGCGGTAAAATGAGGGATCACCGAAGCTGCCATCAGGCAGGCGCGCCACCATGACGCCGTCGCCGTAGGCGCCGCCGATGAAGAATCCGGCTTTATAAAATGACGGCACAATCAGCACGCCCTTGGCTTCACTGAGAAGATGATCCATCTCGCCGCCCTTGGCGGTTTCTTCGCGCAGGCGGTCGACCGTGATCGCCGATTCCTCGATGGTGTGCCGGGCATCCAGTACCGCATCGGCGCGAGCCGGCGCCATGGTGGCCGATGCCGTCCACGCGAACAGGACCGCGAGCGTGAACATGAGACCGGGACGGCGGGACGAGGGGGCGTAGTGAAATGCCATGGAGAAGCTCCGATAGAGTTTCAACGATGCAGGCGTGATATTGGTTGCGAACTAAGTCACTTCTGTGGCGGCGTCGGCTGTCCGCCGGCACGACGGCCTTGGTTGCGGCATCCGGCCGCCCCTCGTCTAGCGTCCGCGAACCAGACTATCGATGTAGCGGCCCTGGAACAGTGTGATGCCGAGTTGCCGCCCCACTTGAATCGCGGCCTCGGAATCACACCGCGCCAGGATTGTGCGTCCGCGTTTGCGCTCGCGAATCATGGCTTTCATTTCCTGGCCGACCGTAGTGCCGATCCATCCGGCCAGATCGCGGGTCCACATCAGCTTCATGTAGTGGACACCCAGGCGATCCGGATCCGCATAACGAAAGGTCTGCAGGGTCAGGCCGTCGACACACAAACGGTATCCGCGTTCGATGACAAAATCGCGGGCGAAGGTGAAGCTCTCCGGGTCGGAGAAAATATCCTCCAGACGCATCTCGAGAATCACATCGTTGTTGGTCGGCGCAAAATCCTCGTCGAAGGCGATGAACTCCTCCGACAGCAGAGTCTGGACGTTGAGGTTGATGCTGAAGGCCTCGCGCAGCAACGTCTTGTCCTCGCGCCGGGCGATCTGTGCCATCACGCGTCGATCCAGGGTCTGGGTCAGGCGCTGGAACAGCCATGGATTGGCGGTCATATCGGTTCGCGGCATCAGCGTTTCACGCAGATCGGCGATCGATACGAACAACTCGGTAAACACCAGTTCGGCCTTGCCGTCCTCGACGAAAGCACACACGGCCTGCCGGCGGGTGAAGCTCGACAGATCCACGCGCACGAGCGAGTCTTCTACTTTAGACAGTTCAAGCGGCGTCAACGGCTGACCGCGCTCCGGATCAGTCACGCGATGCTCGCGCTCGACGATGAGCTGCTGCAGACTTTTCGACCGGGCCGTGTCGGATGAAGCCGCCTGGCGATGGGCGAAGGCCAACAGCTTGTCGTAGTCCGTTTCCAGATCGAACCAGCTCGTCAGGCGGTTCTTGCGCGCATCGGTCTTGAATTTCTGCATCAGGGGATCGCGCTCCCACAGCTTCAGGAGCTTGAGCACCGCGCGTTCGGCGAGATCGGTTTGGTCACGCTCGAAGATCACCATGAGGTCGCTGTTGCGCAGGCGGTAAAGCCAAGCCGCCCGGGTCTTGGTCAAATCCTCAAAGGCAACCTCGGCGCTGCGTAGATTCTGGACCGTGCGGGTTTCCGGCAACAGGCGTGAAAGATGCAGGCGGATCGCGCCTTTGTTGCGCATTCCCACGTCAAGCTGCTTCATGTCCTCCAGCAGCCGCGCTTCATGGGTATTACCCAGCGGGTTGGCGGTGGATGCGGCGGGTGCTTCGGCCATTGCCACTACCTAACCTATACCGGCCGCGGCGCAGGTTTGCGCCGTCCGGATTTAAGCGAATCGAGGAACCGGCCTTGGAACAGCGTAATGCCGGTCTTCAGTCCGAACGCAAGTGAGATTGCGGACTCGCAGCGTGACAGGATCACCTTGCCCGCGCCGACGGCCGCGACCAGCTCGTGGAGTACCTGGGTACCGCCGCGACCACTGGCTTCCCCCAACTCCGGGGCCCACGCAACTTTCGCGTAATCCGGTTTGAGTTGTGCCACGTCGATCAGCCGCAAGGTCCCGATCGTCAATCCGTCGATGAGGATGGCGTGGCCGGCGCCGCGCAGCGCGCCCTGAACGTCGAGATAGAGCGACAGATTGGTGAAGACGTCCACGGCCTGTACCTCGACGATCACCTTGTGTCCTTTTTCGATCCGGTCGAGAAATGTGGCGAACGACGAGGTGATGACGCTTTCGAGATTGAGATTGAGGCTCAGTGCCGGGGCTTCCCGAGCATGGGGCGCGCGCACAACCGTTTCCAGCATGCGCTGATCCATGGTGCGGCTGAGATCCTGAAACAGCCAGCGGTCGCCGAGCAGATTGATGGTTGGCGCGGCCGAGCGCTGCAAATCCTGCACCGACAGAAAGAATTCATAGAACTCGATCGCCGCTTCATGGGTTGCCGCATTGACCCGCAGGACCGGTTGATCGCGGACAAACGGCACGACATTGGCAAAGGCCAGCTTCTTTTGTACCTCGTCAAGCAGCTGCGGCGTGAGCGGCGGAAGAACCATTCCCATCTGGCGCGGCACGGCGCTCTGTGCCTCGGTGCGCAATTCCTGGGCGGCGTGCATCGCCATCGCCGCATCGAGGGAAAGATCGAACCATAACGCGAACCGGTCCTGCTCGCCGCCGGCGTCAGCCATGGTGATGGGATCGGACTCGAAAAGCGTGCGAATGCGGTGGACGATGTTTTGCACGTCCCGCTGCGCGCCGCTGTTGATGATGATGACCAGATCGCCGTTGGTCATGGAAAAAATCTGGATCTGACGGCCGCTTTCCAGGGACCGGAACATCCGGGTGAGAATCTTCAGGCGCACAGGGGTGCGGTTGTGAGGCAGCATTTGCGACAGGCGCAGCTGCAAGACCTTGCGGCCTTCAGGGTTGCGGCGCATGCGGTCGAGCGTGTCGACCAGCAGGGTTTCCTGATATCCTTTCGCGCCTTGGTTCATGCCGCCCGCGTCCTAATACCGGTTGCTGCGGCGCGCGTAGCGCTCAGGCCGCGTGCGGGCTGCAAAAAACGGTACATTCTTCAAATCCGTACCCGTCATCCTCGAATCGCATGCCTGGTGGGGGCGACGGTGACGGATCCACGGCCGCAAATCGCTGGCCATGACGTGCTGCCATCCGCCCCCGGAAGGAGTCGCGTCGATCTGACCCCGCTCTGATGACAACTCTAGCATCGTAACCATTTGGAAAAGATTAACAATTAGTATCGATGTCATGTCCGCGCGGGCTGATGCGCGACCGTGAAAAGGGGAATTCCATGAAACGCGTTCTCATCACCGGGGGAGCCGGGTTCATCGGCTCGCACTTGTGCGAGCGCCTGGTCGCGGCCGGTCATGAAGTGTTGTGTATCGACAATTTCTTTACCGGACGCCGTGCCAACGTCGAGTCTTTGTTCAGCCGCCCAAACTTCGAATTGATACGTCACGACGTCACGTTTCCCCTTTATATTGAAACAGACGAAATATACAACCTCGCCTGCCCCGCGTCGCCCGTTCATTACCAGTTCGATCCGGTCCAGACTACTAAGACCAGCGTTCATGGCGCGATCAATATGCTCGGGCTGGCCAAGCGGACCAAGGCGAAGATCCTTCAGGCGTCGACCAGCGAAGTTTATGGCGACCCGGCGATTCACCCACAGGTCGAGAGCTATTGGGGCAACGTGAATCCCATTGGTCCCCGGGCCTGTTATGATGAGGGCAAGCGCTGCGCCGAAACCCTGTTCTTCGACTATTACCGCCAACATGCCCTGCGCATTCGCGTGGCGCGCATTTTCAATACCTACGGCCCGCGTATGCTGCCCAACGACGGCCGGGTGGTGTCCAACTTCATCGTTCAGGCCCTCAAGGGCGAACCCATCACGATCTATGGCGACGGCCAACAGACCCGTTCGTTCTGTTTTGTCGACGATCTCGTCGGCGGGCTTATCCGTCTCATGGAATCTCCGGACACGGTCACCGGGCCGATCAACTTGGGCAATCCCGTCGAAAGCACGATCCGCGAGTTGGCGGAGAAGATTATCGCCATGACCGGCTCGCGCTCGCAGCTGGTGAACAAGCCGTTGCCCCAAGACGATCCCACCCGCCGCAAACCGGATATCAGTCAGGCGCGCCAGGTCCTGGGATGGGAACCCTCGGTTCCTCTTGAGGAGGGATTGAAACAAACCATCGCCTACTTCCGCCAACAGATGGCGGCATAGTCTCCTGTCCTTGAAAACACATTTGAACCTCTTCGCATCGACCACGGTTTTATGAGCACCCCGTCCGCCTTCGATCCGGCCGCTCTGATGGCGCTTCTCTCCGGTTTCGCCGGGCGGCGCGTGCTCTGTGTCGGCGATGTCATGGTCGACCAATTTATCTATGGCGATGTGAAGCGGATCTCCCCGGAAGCGCCCGTGCCCGTGGTGCGAGTCACGCGCGAATCCCTGGCGTTGGGCGGTGCGGGGAACGTCGTGCGCAATCTCGCCGCCCTCGGCGGCCTGCCGTACTTCGTTTCTGTCGTGGGAGAGGATCAGGCCGGTGTCGAAGTGCGACGCCTGCTGTCCGAACTCCACGGCACCGACTTTTCACTCCGCGTCTCCGAGAATCGCGAGACCACCGTCAAAAGCCGCTTTTTTTCCAGTGACGGCCATCATCTGCTGCGCGCCGATCGCGAGACCAGCGCGCCGTTGGCGCCGGAAGACGACGCCGATCTCCGGCAGGCCGCCCTGGCGGCGCTGGCCACTTGCGACGCAGTCATCCTGTCGGACTACGCTAAAGGCGTTTTCGGCAAAGACCTGGCCGCCGCGATTATCGCCGCGGCGCGGGCGGCGCATAAACCGGTCATCGTCGATCCCAAGGGGACAGATTACACGCGCTATGCCGGCGCAACGGTGATCACGCCCAATCGCGCCGAGCTGGCGGAAGCCACCGGATCGCCTGTCGCTACGGACGAGGAACTGATCAATGCGGCGCGGCGCTTGCGCCAGACGACGGGCGCCGCCGCGATCCTTGTGACCCGCGCCGACAAAGGCATGACTCTCGTCGAAGACGCGGCGGAAAACCTGGCCGTGGAAGGCCGCGAGGTCGCCGATGTCACCGGCGCCGGGGATACGGTCGTCGCCACCCTTGCCATGGCGCTGGCCTGCGGCGCGCGCTTACGGGATGCTGCGCGTCTGGCGAACGTCGCCGCCGGAATCGTTGTCGGTCGTCGTGGTACGGCGGTTGCGACCGTCGCCGAAATTTCCGCGGCCCTCGTGCATACCGGCATCGCCGGATTCGAGCAAAAGATCGCCGACCGGGACAGCGCCGCCGCAAAGGCAGAGGCTTGGCGCCGCCAGTCCCTGCGCGTGGGTTTTACCAACGGCTGCTTCGATCTTCTCCATCCCGGTCATGTGGCGCTCTTGCGCCAAGCGCGCGGAGCCTGCGACCGCTTGATCGTGGGTCTCAACAGCGATGCGTCGGTCAAGCGTTTGAAGGGCGAAGGCCGCCCGGTTCAGACCGCTGCCGCCCGGGCGACGGTGATGGCGTCCATGACCTCCGTCGATCTAGTGGTTGTGTTTGACGAAGATACGCCGCAATCTTTGGTCGAGGCGTTGCGGCCGGATGTGTTGGTCAAGGGGGCCGACTATGCCCGCGCCGCCGTGGTCGGCGGCGACTTTGTTGAATCATACGGCGGGCGTGTCGTGCTGGCAGATCTGGTGGACTCCCATTCCACCACCGCGACCATTGCGGCGTTGAAGACGGAAGGCTCGGGGCGGAAGTGATGAACGCGACGCGCTTTATGTTAGCGGCACTCATTGCGGTGTTTATCGCAGGGTGTGGGACAACTATCAAAGGCAGGCACCTTTACACGCCGTTGGAAAGCATGCCGCCACCACCGCCCGTTATTCGTCAACCAGTCCTGCCGGAACTTCTCAAGCCTTGCCGCGGTCACGTGCTGGTACCGGCGCTGGGCATGATATTTGTGCCGCGCGGCGGTGATCCGCCCGCAACGGGAGCGTTCGTGCGCGAGGAAAGTGTTTCCGCGCCGTATCGCATTATACCGCCTCACGCCCGTTTGAGTCCGGAGCAAGATCCTGTCCGCCTCAACGTCGAACTCGACAATTACGGGCGCGTCGTCGGCCTGTACTGCGGCTGACCCTGATTCCGACTGCTCTCGGTTAGAGGCGCGGATCGACGATGCTTCGCAGCCGTTGTCCGGCCGCCAAGGCAAATCGCAAGGTCAGTGCCTTGCGCCGCGCGGTGGCGAGCGGATGGTGAGGCGCGGTGCGGACGACCAAAGCGGAGTGATGATCGGCGACGATCACGCCGCAACGCTCCGGAAGAATTTGCCACGGAAAATGCGACGGCACGGCAAAGGCGAACGCATCGCAGTAGGGCAGGTATTCGAGCCATTTGGCATCGCCGCGAAAATCCTCCGGCGTGCTCTTGACCTCGACCATGAGAAAAGTGCCGGCGGCGCTGAGGCCGACCACGTCGGCACGTCGGCGGTTCGCCAGCTTGAACTCGGTCAAGGCGGCGAAGCCCTGGTCCTCCAGCCACCGGCATACGCCGCGGGTCACCGCCGCGGTGACTGCGGTTGGCGCAGGCCGGAGATCGCCGGACCGATCGCCGGATCTGGCGACAGCGTGTTTGGCCGCGAAATGTTCCAAATCGCTCGCCTCGAAAATCCCGCCCCGGCCGCTTTCCGCCGCCGCCGCGCCGTTCGGACCATTGCCCCGAGCCGTGTTCATCTAATGTTCTCCTTGGCGCCACCTTATGCATGGGGCGTCCAACCTTCAAGGGGGGCCTTCAAGGAGGCCTTCAAGAAGACTTTCAAGGGACGCTGATGACGCCGCGGTCTGAATCCGCCCAAATGGTGAAAGCAGCGGGCTTTACCTTGACCGGAAAAACCTTATGTTGGCGCCCGCTTCGATATCGCAGCGCAAACAAATCCTTGCCGCCGGACGGGTGTGGCGTCGCTGCCAATCTTTAAGGTGCTGCCTTGCCAAGAGTAATTCGCGCCAAACTTCACGGCCTGCGCGTGACCGGGGCCGATCTCCATTACCACGGCTCGATCACGCTCGATCCCGAGCATTGCGACCGCGCCGGACTCTATCCGACGGAATTCGTCGAGATCTGGAACAAGAACTCCGGCGCCCGCCTCACCACCTATGTGATCTTCGGACCGGCCGGGTCCCGCTGCTGCGTTCTCAATGGCGCTGCTGCGCGCACCTGCCAGGTGGGTGACGAGCTGATCATTGCCGCCGCCGCCGACGTGCAGCCGCAGGATCTCTATGCCCTGCGTCCATGCGTGTTGACCTTCACGCCGAACAACGACATCGATCAGACGCTTCATTACGAAGTCTTCAAAAGCGCGGCCCGCGAATACGATTTTCGCATCGTCGGCGATATGACCAGCCAGGCCGCCAGCGTCCACAATTATGCCAATGTGGATATCCGCGCGATCCGCGACGACCTCAGGGCCAAGGGCCTGAAGCCGGCAGAAATCGATTCCTTCGTGGAAAAATTTCTGACGCGATAAAACACAATGGTCATCACCGGACTTGTTCCGGTGATCCAGAGCAGTTGAAACGCATTAAACTGCCAATAAAATCTAAGCTATCCGCACGGCAAAGCCGGTCGCTCTGGATTCCCGGCACAAGGCCGGGAATGACGACGGTGTTTACTTCCCCGTCGTGATCCGCTCGACCAGCTGTTTGACGGTCGGAACAAATCCGCCGCGATACCAGGGGTCCTCGGCAAAGCGATAGGCATTGTGGCCGGCGAACATGAGTTCGCCTTCGACGTTGCCTTCGTGGGCGATGTTCTGCAGCGTCTTCTGAATGCAGAAGCTGCGCGGGTCGGCTTTCCGGCCCGTCGTATTTTCCTCGTTCTGCGACCAGTTGGAAAAGGCGCACGCCGACAGACAGCCCATGCACGCAGTTTGGTCTTCGCGGATTTCTTCGGCCTTGGGCGGCGTCACGTAGATCAGCGTCGAGTCCGGTGTCTTCATGGACTCGGTATAACCCTGGGCGATCCAGGCTTCGGCGCGGGCCTTGTCTGCGGCAGTCACATAGACGGGCTTTTTGCGTGCGCCCAGATCGAGGGACGTGTCGTGGGCGCCCAACGGCTCGGCGGAAAACGCGATCTGCCGGTCGCTGCGTCCTTCCAGTTCATCGAGGAAGGCATTGTGAACCGCTGACGAATAAAACCCTGTCGGGCTGAAACGATGGAGGTGCACGTCACCCGGCTGGAGTTCCAGCAGGCGTTTCTTCCAGCCCGGTGATATGGGGCTTTCCCGAGTCAGCAGTGGGCGCGTGCCGAACTGGAACGCGATCGGTCCCACTTCCGGATTATCCAGCCAGTCTTCCCATTCGCTCAGCCACCATACGCCACCCGCCATGATGATCGGCGTCTGTGAAAGGCCGGCTTCATTCATGACCTGCCGCAATGCGACCACGCGCGGGTAGGGTGCCTCGGCCTTACGCGGATCTTCTGAATTCGACAGGCCGTTGTGGCCGCCCGCCAGCCACGGATCCTCATAGACCACGCCGCCCAGAAGCTCGGCGCACTTGTGATAGGCGCGCTTCCACAGGGCGCGAAACGCGCGCGCCGAGGAAATGATCGGGTAATAATAGGTCTTATATTCGGCGGCGAGTTCCGACAGGCGATAGGGCATGCCGGCGCCGCAGGTCACACCCTGGATGATTTCGCCGCATTTATCCAAGACGCCGCGCATCACCCGTTCCGCGCCCGCCATTTCCCACAGGATGTTCATATGCAGCCGGCCACGGCCGTTGCTGGCCTCGTGCGCGATCCGCGCCTGGGCGATGCCGCCGTCGATGGCGTACTTCAACAGTTCCTCGTGACGGTCGCGCCGGGTGCGCCCGTGATAAAGCTGGGGAATGGCCTCGCCCGCCGGATCGAATGAATCCGCGTTGACGCCGGAGAAGGTACCCACCCCGCCAGCAGCGGCCCATGCGCCGGAACTCTGACCGTTGGAGATGCTGATGCCCTTCCCGCCCTCGATGATGGGCAGAACCTCTCGTCCGGCAATGACAATCGAATTGAGTGGCTTCACGCCTCATGCCTCGCGGTATCTATTGCAGCAATGTGTGAAAGCGCTTCGCATCCGCCACCCGGCGCCGCAAGGAAGCCCCCACGCCCCTTTACGGCCCGTTGTCTCGGGCGGAAAAACACGGCGCGGCTAATATAGGCGCAATCTCGGCCCGAACCAAGATGCGCTCCTATGACGTTAGGGCGACAAACCATTACTGGTGCCCGGTCCCGAAAGTCGCGCAAGCGGGTACCATGGTGCCCGGCGTATCGGTGAATACGGCGTCCACGCCCCAGGCGAACAGAATCTGCGCCCGCTCGACGGTGTTAACAGTATAGGCGGTCAGCCGGAATCCGGCGTCCTTGAGTTCAGCGACCTGATCCCGGTCCAGGTGCTGCTGATTGGCGCCGAAGCCCGTGAGCTTCAGTTCCTGGCCGATCTCGCGCCAGTCCAGGGGGCGGCGATCGAACAGTAAACTCCGTGGCCATTGGGGTTGCTCATCCCGCGCCACGGCGACGGCGATGCGGGAAAAGCTTGAGATCAGCGGCGGCGCCGATGCCTCGGGCCAGTCGGCGGCGGTGATCGTGAGCGCGGTATGGGCCGTCGCCACTTCCCGTCCCAGATCCGGCTTGATCTCCATATTGAATCCCAGGGCGAGGGTTTCGAGGGTCTCGAGAACCTCTTCCAAAGTCGGAATCATTTCTCCGGCGAAGGTGGGCGCGAACCAGCTTCCCGCATCAAGATGCTTCAATGTCTCAAACGACGTTTCGGCAAGCAGGCCTGTGCCGTCGGACGTGCGGTCCAGGCGGTCATCGTGGAAGACCACCGGCCGCCCATCACTGGTCAACGCCACATCAAACTCCACCCACTGGGCGCCGGCAGCGGCGGCAGCCCGGAACGCCGCGAGGGTATTCTCGGGCGCTACGGCCGATGCACCGCGATGGGCGATAATGCGTGGGAGATGCATACCAAAAATATCGGGCCAAAAAGATGAGGCGTGACACTAGTGGTCCGATTCTAACATTCACATCCCGGTTCGGTAGGCTGTCTTGCGAATGTTAAAATCATCGGACCACGAGCACGTCACGCCCCGATTCCTTAGGCTCCGGCCGACGCCTGTTCGGCGCTGTCCAGGTCCTGGCCGGTGGCTTGATCCACCCGCTTCATGGACAGCTTGACCTTGCCGCGATCGTCGACGCCAAGGCACTTCACCTTGACCACATCGCCTTCCTTGACCACCTCGGAGACTTGCTGCACCCGACGCGGGGCCAGCTCGGAGATGTGGACCAGGCCGTCACGCTTCCCGAGGAAGTTCACGAACGCGCCGAAGTCCATGGTCTTGACCACGGTGCCCGTGTAGATCACGCCCACTTCCGGCTCGGCGACGATGTCGCGGATGCGACGCACCGCTTCGTTCATCTTGTCGCCGTCGGCCGAGGCCACGCGCACGGTGCCGTCGTCCTCGATGTCGATCTTGGTGCCTGTGCTTTCCTGCAGTTCACGAATGACCTTGCCGCCCGTGCCGATGATCTCGCGGATCTTATCCTTCGGCACATGCAGCGTGGTGATGCGCGGTGCGTGCTCGGCGACTTCCTGGCGTGCGCCGGTCATCACCTTGCTCATTTCGCCCAGGATGTGCAGACGGCCATCCTTGGCTTGGCGCAGGGCGATGTCCATGATCTCGCGGGTGATGGACGTGATCTTGATGTCCATCTGCAGCGAGGTCACGCCGGTCGCGGTTCCCGCGACCTTGAAATCCATGTCGCCGAGGTGATCCTCGTCGCCAAGAATGTCGGACAGCACCGCGAAACGCGAACCTTCCTTGATCAGGCCCATGGCGATGCCGGCCACGGGACGGGCAATAGGCACGCCCGCATCCATCATCGCCAAGGACGTGCCGCACACCGTCGCCATGGAAGAAGATCCATTGGACTCGGTGATCTCGGACACGATGCGCAAGGTATAGGGGAAGTTCTCGCGGCTCGGAATCAACGGCTTGATCGCGCGCCAGGCCAGCTTGCCGTGGCCGATTTCGCGCCGTCCCGGACCGCTCATGCGGCCGGTCTCGCCGACGGAGTAGGGCGGGAAATTATAATGCAGCATGAAGTACTCGCGGTACTCGCCCTCGAGCGCGTCGATGATCTGCTCGTCCTGGCCGGTGCCGAGGGTGGCTGTCACCAGGGCTTGGGTTTCGCCGCGGGTGAACAGGGCCGAGCCATGAGCGCGCGGCAGCACGCCGATATCGATTTCAATCTGGCGCACGGTCTTGGTGTCGCGGCCGTCGATACGCTTGCCGGTGTCGAGGATGTTGTTGCGGACCACGTCCGCTTCCATTTCCTTCAACACCTTCCCGGCGATTGCGACTTCGGCGGCATTGTCGCCCAGGCTGGCGACGGCCTTCTTCTTCACGTCGCCGACGGCGGCGTAACGATCCTGCTTCACTTGATTCGTGTAGGCGGTGGCCAGCTCGGGAGCGAAGCTCTTGAACTTGCCTTTCACCACTGCGACTTCCGGTGCTTCCGGCGTCAGATCGAACGGCTCCTTGGCGCACATTTCGGCGAGGCCGATGATGGCGTCGATCACGGGCTTCATCTGCTCGTGGCCGAACGTCACAGCGCCAAGCATGATCTCTTCGCTCAACTCGTGTGCCATGGATTCCACCATCAGCACACCTTCGTGGGTGGCAGCCAGAACCAGGTCAAGCTGTGACTTGACGAGATCGTCGCTGGTGGGGTTGAGAGCGAACTGGCCGTCGATGTAACCGACGCGCGCGGCACCGATGGGGCCCAGGAACGGAATGCCCGAGATGGTCAACGCGGCCGATGCGCCGATCATGGCGACCACATCCGGATCGTTCTTGAGATCGTGGGACAGGACGGTGCAGACAACCTGGGTTTCGTTGCGATAGGACGGATGGAACAGGGGACGGATCGGGCGATCGATCAGACGCGAGGTCAGTGTTTCCTTTTCCGTCGGGCGTCCTTCACGCTTGAAAAAGCCACCGGGGATCTTGCCCGCGGCGAAGGTCTTTTCCTGATAGTTGACCGTCAACGGAAAGAAATCGATGCCGGGCTTCGGCGTCCGCGTGCCGACGGCGGTGCAGAGCACCGTGGTCTCGCCGTAGGTCGCCATGACGGCGCCGTCGGCCTGACGCGCGACACGGCCGGTTTCCAGCACCAGCTTGCGGCCGCCCCAGTTGATCTCCTTGCGGAATACTTTGAACATAGACATGTGTTTTACTTCCTTCTTCCCTAATGGACCGGCACCGGATTGTGCGCTCGGCTCACCGTCCGTGGTCTGCGGCCCTTGCCGCAGGCGGAACGATAGGGTGAGAGCCGAGGTTTCGATCCCGCGTCGCAAGGGGTCCATCCCCGTGGGCGACGCGCCTTAAAAAACGAACCGCGACATCGCGGTCACGCTCAAGTCAACGCCTTACGGCACCTGCCGTGAAACGCTGTCGTTGTCCAAACGCACGCGCCGACATGCCGCACTCGTTGCCGAGTGCGTGCCGTCAATAACGCAATGCACAGACATGGTTATATTAGCGGCGTAGGCCGAGACGTGCGATCAGCGAGTCATAGCGTTCTGTCGACGTGCTCTTCAGGTAGTCGAGCATGCGCCGACGCTGACCGACCATCACGAGCAGACCACGCCGGGAATGATTGTCCTTGGTGTGGCCCTTAAGGTGCTCGGTCAGGTTCTTGATGCGCTCGGAGAGAACCGCCACTTGCACTTCCGGCGAACCGGAATCGTTAGCCGCAGTGGCATATTCCTTGATGAGCGCTTGCTTGCGCTCAGGTGAAATCGACATCGGGGACTCCTTCAATATCAGAGATTCATGACCCGGACGGGACGGACCATTCCGTCACCGACCTCCGCAACCGCAATCAGCTTGTCTCCGCACCTGACCTGAACGGCCATGCCTGGACTCAGACCGGTGAGGGGACTGCGCTTTGCCACGGGCCAAAGTGCTATGGCTTGGCCGAGGCGGACGCGGCGGGTCTCTTCTTCCGTCAGGGCCAGAGCCGGGATGTCGTCCAGCACGGTCGTGACAGGGAGAAGATACTCGGAATCGGCGGCTTTATGCCCGAGGGTCTCCAGCATTGCCAGGGAAATCGCCGCCGATTCGGCGAAAACGCCACAGCGGGTGCGCCGCAGTTTCGAAATATGTCCAACAGTTCCAATGGCTTGTGCCAGGTCGCGGACCAGCGCGCGGATGTAGGTGCCCTTGCCGCACTCCACTTCGAAACAGGCATGGTCGGCATCGGGGGTGCCGGTCAGGACGAAGCGCCGCACGGTGACGGGGCGCGAAGCCAGGGTCACGGTCTCGTCACGACGCGCTAGAGCGTAGGCCCGTTGGCCGTTCACCTTGATGGCCGAATACACCGGCGGCGTTTGCATGATGTCGCCGGTAAAGGCCGGCAAGGCTTGAATGATCGCCGCCGCGGCAGGCCTTTGTGTGCTGGTTGCGACCACTTCCCCTTCGCAGTCGTCGGTGGAGGTGGCCGTGCCCCAGGTGGCCTCGAAGGTGTAGACCTTGGTTGCGTCCATGGCGAAAGCGGCGGTCTTGGTCGCTTCGCCCAAGGCGATGGGCAGGATTCCGGTGGCCAAGGGGTCGAGCGTGCCTGCATGCCCGACTTTTGCCGCGTCCAGGGCCCGTTTCACCCGGGCGACCACGGCGGCGGCGGTAATTCCCGTCGGCTTATCGACCGCAATCCAGCCATGGACCGGCCGGCCCCGCGTCTTAGACGTCATCGGCTTCGCCGATTTGACCGTCGTCACCGTCGGCTGAGTCGTGAGGTTGAAGATCGCGTGCGACTTCGGGTTTGTGGAGAAGCTGGAGAATGTGCGCCGCCTCGTCGAAGCTGTTGTCGGCGGCAAACGACAGATCGGGGATGAACCGCATATTCACCCGCGCGGCCATCTCCCGGCGCAGAAACGGTTTGACCCGTGCGAGACCATCGAGAATCTTGGGCATATCGCCGCCGCCCAAGGGCACCACATAGACGCGGGCATGGCGGAGGTCGGCGGACGGACGGACCTCGGTCACGGTCAGGCGCACGTTCGCCAGCGCCGGATCGCGCAGGGTCTCGCGCTCGAAAATGTAGGCAAGCACGTGACGGATTTCCTCGCCCACCCGCAATTGGCGCTGGCCCGGGGGCTTGCTGCGGTGTCTCGGCATGATGGGGCGGTCCTCAAAGCATGATCCGTAAAGATCGTGCTCAAACAAAAAGATGATCTCACGAGTCTCGCGCGCGGCGATGTTAACCGGCGTCGCGGGCCCTGCTTCGAAAAACAGTAGCGTTTAAAGCGTAGCCGCCACTTTCTCCATTTCGAAGCACTCGATGACATCGCCCTTCTGGATGTCCTGATAGTTGGCGAGTGCCATGCCGCACTCGAAGCCTTCGCGGACTTCCTTCACGTCGTCCTTGAACCGCTTGAGCTGTGACAGATCGCCTTCGTGGATGACGACGTTGTCGCGCAGCAGGCGTACTTTGCAGCCGCGCTTGATCACGCCTTGCGTCACCATGCAGCCGGCGACCTTGCCGGTCTTGGTGATGTTGAACACTTCGCGAATCTCCGCATAGCCGATGAACGCTTCTTTGAAGCGCGGCGCCAGCATGCCGGTGACCACTGCCGTTACATCGTCCGCCACTTCATAGATGATCGAGTAATAACGGACGTCGATGTTGTCGCGCTTGGCCGTCTCGCGGGCCTGGCTGTTGGCACGGACGTTAAAGCCGATAATCACCGCGCCACTTGCTTTCGCCAGCGTCACGTCGGATTCGTTGATGGGGCCGACGCCGCCATAGATCACGTTGACCTTGATTTCCTCGCTGCCGATTTTCGACAGAGTTCCGGTCAGGGCTTCCACCGATCCCTGCACGTCGGCCTTCACCACCACCGCCAATTCCTTGGCGACGCCGGCTTTGATCTTGGCGAACATCTGCTCCATGGTCGAGCCGGCGGCGTTGGCCAGCTGTTCCTTTTCGCGCATCTTGCGTTTGCGGAACTCGGACACCTCGCGGGCACGCACTTCATCTTCGACAACGACGAAATCGTCACCGGCCGACGGCGTGCCGCCGAAGCCGATGACTTCCACCGGCGCCGACGGACCGGCGGACTTCACCTGCTTGCCGTGCTCGTTCACCAGGGCGCGCACGCGTCCCGATTCCGCGCCGGCAACGAAGATGTCGCCCACATGCAAAGTGCCACGCTGGATCAGCACGGTACCGACCGAGCCGACGCCCTTTTCCATCTTCGCTTCGATGATGCTGCCTTCGGCCGACCGGCGCGGGTTCGCTCTCAGGTCGAGCACTTCGGCTTGGAGCAGAATGGCTTCTTCAAGCTTGTCGAGGTTGGTTTTCTTGACCGCCGAGACCTCGATGCACAAAGTCTCGCCGCCCATGTCTTCGACCACGACTTCGTGGCTCAGAAGTTCGGTCTTGACCTTATTGGGGTTCGCACCCGGTTTATCCATCTTGTTGATGGCAACGATGATCGGCACCTCGGCGGCCTTGGCGTGCCGGATGGCTTCGATGGTTTGCGGCATGATGCCGTCGTCCGCCGCGACCACCAGAATGACGATGTCGGTGACCTTCGCGCCGCGTGCGCGCATGGCGGTGAAAGCCTCGTGACCCGGCGTATCGATGAAAGTGATTTTTCCGCCCGCGGACGTTCGCACCTGATAGGCGCCGATATGCTGGGTGATCCCGCCGGCTTCGCCGCTTGCCACATTGGCGGAGCGCAGTGCGTCCAACAGCGATGTCTTGCCGTGGTCGACGTGGCCCATGACGGTAACGACCGGCGGCCGCGGCACCATGGCCGCCTGCTCGTCCGGACCGGTTTTCAAGGCATCCTCCACGGCGTCTTCGGTCACGCGTTTGACGCGGTGTCCGAACTCCTGCGCCACCAGCTCGGCGGTGTCGGCATCGATCACGTCATTGATTGTCGCCATGATGCCCAGTTTCATAAGTGCTTTGACGACGTTGCCCGAGCGCTCGGCCATACGGTTGGACAGCTCCTGCACAGTGATGGCTTCGGGCACGACGACCTCGCGCACCACCTTCTCCGTGTTCATGGGCTGTTTGAGTTGCGCCTTGCGGCGCTCCTTGTCGGCGGCGCGCCGCATGGCCGCGAGGCTGCGGCTGCGCTCGACTACATCGTCGCCGGCAAGCGCGGCACCCAGGCTCAGTTTTCCCGCGCGTCGGCGCGGTTCGGTACGCTTGACCGTCGGCGGTTTGTGACCGGTCTTGGCTTTGCGCCGGCTGGATTCCTCGTCTTCTTCCTCTTCGACGGCGCGTCGGCCAGGCACGGCCACGGCCGGGCGCAGCTCCACAACCTTGGTCTCTGACGGCGTCGTCACGACTGCTGGCGCTGCTTCCGCAGTTACCGCCGCTACAACCGCCGGCGCCGCTTCCTGAGGCGGCAACAGCTTTTCGGCGGCGATCCGCACGGCCTCTTCTTCGGCGAAGCGTTTGGCTTCCTCGTCGGCAACGCGGCGCGACTCCTCGTCCGCCTTCATCGCCTCCTGCAGGGCCTTCAGCCGGTGGGCCTTCTCGTCTTCGGTCAGCGATCCGTGAAGCGCGGATTCCTTCGCCAGCAATTCATCGGCGCGGGCCTTGAAGCCGATCGGCGCGGTCTTGACTTCCTGCACCTTGCCGTCGGCGCCCATCTCGAACTGGCGCTTTCGCTTGCGCTCGACCTGCACGACCTTGGAACGGCCATGGGAGAAGCTCTGCCGAACCTGTCCGGATTCGACCGTCTTCTTCAATTCCAACTTGCCGCGTCCTAAGGACAGGGGCGTCTTGGTTTTCGCGTCACTCGGCATGCTTCTCTGACCGTACCTATACTCAGTGATTCATCAACTTCGTGATTCGTTACGGCTGAATGCCGCTATTGTCTCAAATTACCGGCGGACGTTTGAGCCCGCCGTAACGCGCCGCATCGTCAAGTATCGTGCGCGTCAATCGTCCTTCCGCCAAAGCCACGTGTATGACGTTGTCGCGTCCCAGGGCCGCGCTCAGTTCGCTGCTCGTGAACGCATCCACGACCGGCGCCTGCGGTGCCAAGGCTGTGAACTTGCGACGCTCTTGGGGCGAGCCATCCGCCGCCTCGAGCAGAACTGCAACATGCCCTGTCGCGATCTGGGCACGCACCTTCTCCCCTCCGGTGGTCACCAACCCGGCGCGGCGCGCTAAGCCGAGATGATTGAGACACCGACGTCGCAACAAGTCCGCGACCAGATCGGCCAGATTCGCCGGAACCGTCACATTACTCCGCGCGGCCTTGGCGAACAGCCGCTTGGATGCCGCAGTTTCTACCATATCGCGGTCGGCGCTCAACCATAAACCCCTGCCGGGCAGGCGATTATCTACGTCCGGAACGATCAAAGCGTCCGGTCCGACCACAAACCGCACCATCCGCGCCGCCGGTGCCGAGGCGCCGCTGACGATACAGCGTCGTGACATCGTCCCGTCCGGCGCCGCCCCCTCGAGGCTGTCGCCGTCCATGCCGTCATCGGAAACCGGTGCTGCCGTTGCCACGGCGTTCCCTGTCACCTCGGACCCGCCGATGGCCTCAGCCCTTGGCCGGGGCTGTTTCGGCGCCTTCGGCCGATGCCTGCTCGGGGAACCAGTGGGCCCGGGCGGCCATGATGATCTTGTTGGCGGTTTCGAGATTCATCGCCTCGGTGCCCAGGGCTTCGACCAGCTCGTCCCCGGCAAGATCGGCGAGATCGTCGAGGGTCTTCACGCCCTTTTCCGCGAGCACGATGATCTTTTTGTGATCGAGTCCCTCGAAATCGGAATTGACCAGGTCCTCGGCCACACCCAGCTCAGCGAGGCGGGTCATGAGCTTCTTGTTCTCTTCTTCGATATAGGACGTGGCACGCTCCTTCAGCTCGTTGGCGATGTCCTCGTCGAAGCCTTCGATGTCGGTCAGCTCCTCGAGCGGAACGAAAGCGACTTCTTCCACGGTTGTGAAACCTTCGGTGACCAACAGGTGGGCGAGCACATCGTCCACATCCAGGGCATCGATGAACATTTTCGAGCGCGAGCGGAACTCTTCCTGGCGGCGCTCAGATTCTTCGGCCTCGGTCAGGATATCGATGGTCCAGCCGGTGAGTTGCGACGCAAGGCGGACATTCTGGCCGCGGCGGCCGATGGCCAGGGACAGTTGTTCGTCGGGCACCACCACTTCGATGCGGCCGGAATCGTCGTCCAGCACGACCTTGGTTACTTCCGCCGGTGCCAGTGCGTTGACGACGAATGTGGCCGGGTCCTGATTCCACTGGATAATGTCGATCTTCTCGCCCTGCAGTTCGGCGACGACGGCCTGTACGCGGCTGCCGCGCATGCCGACGCACGCGCCGACCGGATCGATCGAGGAATCGTTGGAGATCACGGCGATCTTGGCGCGACTACCCGGATCGCGGGCGACGGCCTTGATCTCAATGATGCCGTCATAAATTTCGGGAACTTCCTGGGTGAACAGGGCGGACATGAAATCCGGCGCGGTGCGCGACAAGAATATTTGTGGGCCACGGGGTTCTTCGCGCACATCCATGATGAAAGCGCGCACCCGATCGCCATTCTTGAAATGCTCGCGGGGGATCAATTCGTCGCGGCGCAGCAGGCCTTCCGCGCGTCCCAGGTCGACGATCACGTTGCCGAATTCGACCCGCTTGACCAGGCCGTTGACGATCTCGCCGCGGCGATCCTTGTATTCCGAGAACTGGCGGGCGCGCTCGGCGTCGCGGACACGCTGCACGATCACCTGCTTGGCGGTCTGCGCGGCGATGCGGCCGAAGTCGATGGGCGGCAAGGGGTCGATCAGCACGCCGCCGACCTCAACGCCTGGGTCCTTGCGCTTGGCCTTGTCGAGCGTGATCTGCGTATTCTCGTCTTCAACTGTTTCCACGACGGTGAGGTAACGCGCCAGCTTGATCTCGCCGGTGCGCCGGTCGATGGCCGCACGGATATCGTTCTCGTGGCCGTACTTGGAACGTCCGGCTTTCTGGATCGCCTGTTCCATGGCTTCGAAAACTTCCTCGCGGTCGATGGTCTTGTCGCGGGCGACGGTATCCGCCACCTGCACCAATTCCGGCCGCGCCATTCCAATGCTTTGCGCCATCGTCTTAATCCCTAACTCAGTTAGTATCGTTGTCAGCGGCGGGCCTGGGACCGCCGATGTTTTCGTTACAGGCCTTACCGGCCGCAGTCGCCGCAATCAGTGCGTCGGTCAACACCAGCTTGGCGTTGCCGATGGCTTCCATGGGTACCGCGATATCGACGCCATCGACGTCGATCACCACTTCACCCGCGCTATTCATGCCTTTCAGCAGGCCTCTAAACCGTTTCCGTCCCGCCAAGGGCGCTTTTGTTTCCACCTTGGCCTCGAAGCCGGCGTAGGTGGCGAAGTCCTTGGGCCGCGTCAACGGCCGATCAATGCCTGCCGAGCTGATCTCCAGGTCATAGGCACCATTCAACGGTTCCTCGACATCGAAAATCGCCGACAGGGCCTGGCTGATCTCGGCGCAATCTTCCACAGAGATCAGACTGCCGTCGCGGCGATCCGCCATGACTTGCAGCGTCTTGCGCGCGCCGCTGGTGACAGCTATCCGCACCACCTCGAAGCCCATTGCCTCGAGGGTCGGTGCGACACGTACCTCCAGCCAGGACAAGCGCTCCACAACCACTCCATCACGACATGCTGGCGACCGCCGCCCGTGCCCGATGTTTTGGGCAACAAAATCCGGGCAATAAAAAAAGTGGGCAACCGGCCCACTTCCCAAGTCGTTCCAACATGTGAAGATGCCAAGGCATATAGTGCGATTCGCCCTGGGACGCAAGGCGGAAGCGCAACTACGGCCGTGACATTAAGATGATCGGGGCCGCCGGATAAACCGCATGAATGTGGGTGGCCGGCCGGCGGCGATGGCTTTTTCTTCGTAGCGGGTGGCGAATCCGTCCACGGGCCGCGTCCGCCAATCCTCCGGTCCCTGCGCGTGCCACCGAAACAATGGGTGGTCGGTGCCGTGGGCCAGCGCCCAGCGCACATAGACCGGATGATCGCTGGCCACGCGTAACTCGCCGCCGTCCACAAGCAGCCGTGCCAGTTCGTCGAGCATCGCTGTCGACACAAAACGCCGCTTGGCATGGCGGGTTTTGGGCCACGGGTCAGGGAAAAGCAGGAAAATCCGGCCTAAACTGGCATCGGGCAGCGCCGGCAGCAAACGTCGGACGTCCTCGTGAAAGATCCGCACGTTGTCGAGTTCGTGGGCGTCCACGTGCTTCAACAGCCCCGCGACACCGTTGAGAAAAACCTCGCAGCCGATAAAGCCGATCTCGGGATGAGCCGCGGCCTGCGCCGCCAGATGTTCGCCGCCGCCGAAACCAATTTCCAGCCATACAGTCTCTGGCGCCGCGGAAAAAAGACCCCGCGGGGCGACAATTTCGCCCGGGTCCGGCGCGGGAATCGTCAGCGTCGGCAGCAGGGTCTCGAGCAGGGTGCGGCGGCCGCTGTTAAGGGGTTTACCTTTACGCCGGCCATAGAACTGAATCTGCCCCGTCTCCCGACGAGTCGGCTCGCCGGTCGGTTTCGGAGGCGCCTCAGATGCCAAAGGCGTTTTCAAGGTCGCTGACCAGATCAAGGCGTTCCCAGGTAAAACCGCCGCCCCCGTCCGGGGCGCGGCCGAAATGCCCATAAGCCGCCGTGCGCGCGTAAATCGGACGATTCAACTTGAGGTGCTCGCGAATTCCCCGTGGGCTCAAATTCATGAGCTCTTGCAATACGTTAGACAGTTTATCCTCGTCCACTTCTCCGGTGCCCTGGGTGTCCACGTAGACCGACAGCGGCTTGGCTACGCCGATGGCATAGGACAGCTGGATCAGGCACTTTTTGGCGAGACCGGCGGCAACCACGTTCTTGGCCAGGTAGCGTGCGGCGTAGGCGGCGGAACGGTCGACCTTGGTGGGGTCCTTGCCGGAAAAAGCGCCGCCGCCGTGAGGGGCCGCGCCGCCATAGGTATCGACGATGATCTTGCGGCCGGTGAGGCCGGTGTCGCCGTCCGGACCGCCGATCACAAATCGCCCTGTCGGATTGACGTAGAACTCTTCCTCCGGACACATCCATCCCGCGGGCAAAATCTTGGTGACGTGTTCGCGCACGCAAGCGCGAATCGTTTCCTGATCGGTGTCGGCGCTGTGCTGCGTGGATACGACGATGGACCGCGCGCGCACCGGCTTGCCGCCCGCGTATTGCAGTGTCACTTGGCTTTTCGCGTCAGGTCCGAGGAACGATGCATCGCCGGCATGACGTGCCTCGGCAAGCGAGCGCAGAATCTCATGAGCGTAATGGATGGGCGCGGGCATGAATTCGTGGGTCTCGTTGACGGCGTAGCCAAACATGATGCCCTGGTCGCCGGCGCCCTCGTCCTTGTTGCCGGTCTGATCCACGCCCATGGCGATGTCGACCGATTGCGCATGCACCAGGCATTCGACTTTTGCGTTCTCCCAGTGGAAGCCTTCTTGGGCATAGCCGATGTCCCGTACCGCTTCGCGCGCCGCGGTGATCATTTTTTCCGGAGTCACGCTGGCGGGTCCACGCACTTCACCGGCGAGAATGATTCGGTTGGTGGTGCACAAGGTTTCCAAAGCGACGCGGGCGTAAGGATCCGCCTTCAGAAACAGGTCGACAATACTGTCGGAGATTCGGTCGGCGACCTTGTCCGGGTGTCGGAGGGACACCCGG
>SCTM01000313.1 GCA_004297485.1 Rhodospirillaceae bacterium | reverse complement strand
GATGCGGTTTGCGGTCCCGATGCCCACGTCCTGCGCGAGCGTCACGCTCTGGCCACAATACAACCATGTGGTTGGTTGTATTGTGATTGAGGTTAGACAAAGCCCATGGTAATTGCAACGCGCGTCCCTTAGAGCCCTTCCCGGCACGGTGGACTTACTGCGCCGGACAAGAAGGTCTCTCGTTCAATACCTTGAGCACGTTTTACGCGGAAACCGGTTTCCACTTTTCCGGGACGTGCTCTTGTCCAGAACTGCAAACGTGGTGGTCGAGCGTGAAAGACGTGGCGGAAAGTGAGAGCGAGACAGGTGCCGGTGCGCCGGCAACAGCATCGCGGAAACCGCGACGGAAAAAGGGGCGGCGCACCTATCTGCCGGCGGAGGAACGAAAGCGCCGTATCATCTTGGCGGCGCAGGAGGTGTTCGCGGGCAGCAGCCTGAAGGGCGCGCGAACCCGGGACCTTGCAAAGGCGGCCAAAATCAATCAGGCGACGCTGTTCGAACACTTCGCCTCCAAAGAAGATCTTTTCATGGCCGCGGTAATTCAGCCGCTGCTTGATGTCATGCGCGGGATGCGCGAGCGCGCGCAGGCTTATGAAGCTGCCCCATCGTCCGAGGACATGTTGGCTCTGGCTCATGCCTCCTGCCAAAAGCATTTGGAGACGATGGTCGACATTTATCCGCTTCTGGTGGCGGCTTTGTTTTCGGACCCGACCTTTGGGAAAAAGCTTTATCGTGAGCACATCGCGCCGCTCATCAAGGAACGGGGCGAGGCAACGCGCGCCATGGTCAAGGACTCGGTAGATCCGGAGCTGCTGGCCTTGGCCAGCTTCGGGATATTTTTTGCCGTTGCCATGGATCGTGCCTTCGGCGGCAAGACCGATGACCTGTCCGGCATCGCACGGAAGATCACAAACCTGACCGCCTTCGGCTTCGCGCGGAATCGCGAAGGAATCTAGCGCTCGTGCACCAGTGGTGCGGCGACCATCATCGGGAGGAAACAATGCCCCAACAACTTGACAACTTCCGGCTGCTTGGCCGTTCGGGCCTGCGGGTCTCGCCCCTGGCGCTCGGCACGATGACGTTCGGCATGAAGGCGGCCTGGGGTTCGGACGACGCCGAGGCTGAGAAAATGTTCAATCACTATATCGAGCGCGGCGGCAATTTCATTGATACCGCGAATTTTTATGGGTCCGGCGGCTCGGAGCAGTTGATCGGGAAACTGGCGAAAAGCCGGCGCGATCAGCTTGTGATCGCCACGAAGTATACACTGACCATGCGGCCGGGTGATCCCAATGCCAGCGGCAATCAGCGCAAGAACATGGTGCTGGCGGTGGAGGAGAGTCTGCGCCGGCTTGGAACCGACTACATCGACTTGCTCTACCTACACATGTGGGATCAGCGTACTCCGGCGGAGGAAGTGCTCCGCGCTTTCGACGATCTCGTGCGCGCAGGGAAGATCATGTACGTCGGCTTGTCGGACATTCCGGCGTGGCAGACCGGGCGCATGCACGCGATCGCCGAGTTGCGAGGATGGGCGCCGATCGTCGCGCTGCAGATCCTCTACAATCTGACGGATCGCGGTGTTGAGCGCGAGTTTCTCCCCATGGCTTTGGCACTGGGCATGGCGGTTCTGCCGTGGTCGCCGCTCGGCGGTGGTGTGCTCGCCGGCAAGTATTCGCGCAAGGACATGGAGATCACGACTTCGAACAACATCGCTGATCTCAATACGCGGCAGAAGATCAACCTGGCGACCGGCCGGCTATCGGCGCGTAACCTCGACATCGCCGATGTCGTGAAGGCGGTCGCCAAAGAAATGAATCGAACGCCGTCGCAGGTTGCTCTGGCGTGGACGCTGCTGCATCCCGCCGTCACCTCGCCGATCATCGGCGCGCGCACGTTCGCCCAGTTCCAGGACAATCTGGCGGCGCTGGAAATCGACTTCACCGCCGATCAGGCCGCGCGTCTGAATGAGGCGAGCCAGATCCAACTCGGCTTTCCCTACGACATGATCACGTCGGAAATCGGGGTCGGCATGCTGGGCGGCGTCAAGGTCGCCCTGCCGCAAGGGCGCTAGTGGTCCGATTCTAACATTCGCATCCCGGTTCGACGAACTGTTTTGCGAATGTCAAATCCGCTCCACTAGGTCGGCGTCACGTTGTGCGCGTACGGGACTTGCGTCGGCCTTGGTGGTCGCCGGCACGAACTCACTGGGCTGCGGCGTCGGTCGGATTGCCGACCTCCGCCACGCCGGCCTTTGGAAACCAGGTCGGATAACGCGGTGTGACGATCCGGTGCTTGATGCGCCAGCCATCCGGCGTCCGGACGACGACATCATTATAATCTCCGGTGGCGCCGGTGCCATTCCGCGGGTCGATGAACAGATACTTGCTCCGCACTCGCACCTCGCCGCCTTCCTCCCGCACGACCGGATTGGTCACGTGGTGCGCGGGTGGATGCGGCGGCTTGCCGAGGGCAAACCACGCGGCGATGGCGGCGCGGCCTTCGTATATCTCGGCACCACACGGCCGCCCGTCGAATACGGCATCCTCGGTGAAGACCAGCGGAAAGAGACTCTGGTCAGGTGAATCGACTGCGTGACCATACATATTGAGGAGTTGATAGATATCGATGATATCGCGCGTATCCATGCGTGCCTCCCTATATATTCTGGGCAACGATGCGGCGTGCTCTGCTGGCCTGAGCGATGAGGGCCGCACGACTGACTCATGTATCCATGGTGCCGTCTTCCGCTGCGCGCAAGGATAATAGCGCTGGCAGGCAGTCGCCGCGATGCCCGCCGCAGTTTACGAAGTAATGTTGCGATGGGGCCGGCTTGCTTTCAACGGGCGTTGATAGGAAGGATCGGTTTTGTCCCACGTTCCCCGAACGTAAAGATCGGGATCCACGGCGGTCTGGGTCTTGATGAGTTCTCCGTTCCATTCGACCAGGCAAACGCGGTTCGCCACGGCCCAACGGCCGTCACGCCGCTCGAAGCGATCCACATAGCGGCCGCCCGCCATTCTGACCGGCCCGTCCTTGAGCTGTTGGCCGACCAGAAAATAGGTCTCCACATGGGCCGTGTCGCCGTCGAGGTCGATGGTCTGATTCGTGATGTAGGTATGGTGTGCCGTCAAATGGCGCTCGCGGAGGTCGTTGGCATAGGCGATGACACCGGCCGGTTCGCCGATGTAGGGACCGTGATCGTCGGTGGCATCGGGATGGTAGGCCTGCACCGCCATCTCGGTGTCGTGCCGGTCCATGCCGCGCGCATAGCGCAACATGGCTTCGCGGATGGCCTCTTTGTCGATCAACTTCTGGATTTCCTTGGGGTCGATATTCACGGTGCTCTCCGTATGTGATTGAGTGCCAGGCTGGATTGCCGGTTGGTGGCGACGGGGTATCCTGGGGTCATTATCCCCCAGTGGCGTGGATTTGACACGCGCGACCCGGGTCGTCGCGGGACCGGACACACGCCAGCCACGAGGTTTTGGCAGGTCAGCGGCACGTTGAATTCGCCTATTGCTTAAGCTAAGCAGCAGCACGGCCATGGGCGACCACAAGATTGGGGTTGCCGGTTAACCGGCGGTTAGTCGAAGGAGTGAACCCGTGAGCGAGTGGATCAAGACCGGCGAAATTCAAATTGCCGCTGTGTTGCATGCTTTCATTGAAACCGAAGTGCTTCCGGGCACGGGGGTTGCGCCGGCAGCGTTCTGGACCGGCCTTGAGGGCCTGCTGCGCGACCTGGCGCCGCGTAACCGCCAGCTCCTGGCCCGCCGCGACGAGTTGCAGCAGAAGCTTGACGCCTGGGCGATCGCCCGCCGCGGCAAGGATCTTGACCGCGCCGGGTACCGGGCGTTCCTGAGCGAGATCGGCTATCTGGTGCCCGAGGGGCCCGATTTCACCCTTTCCACGGCGAACGTCGACCCGGAGATCGCGAAAATCGCCGGTCCGCAGTTGGTGGTTCCCGTCATGAATGCCCGCTATGCGCTCAATGCGGCAAATGCACGGTGGGGCAGCCTCTATGACGCCCTGTACGGAACCGACGCCATTCCGGAAGACGGCGGCGCGACCAAAGGGCCGGGCTACAACAAGGTGAGGGGTGACAAGGTCATCGCCTTCGCCCGCGCGTTTCTCGACCGCGCCGCGCCCCTGGCCAAAGGCTCGCACAGCGATGTGACGGCCTACCGTATCGCAAGCGGCAAACTGGAAGCATCGCTCAAGGCCGGCGGGACGACGGGCCTTGCCGCATCGGATGCTTTTGCCGGGTATCAGGGTGACGCCGCCAATCCGTCGGCGATCCTGCTGCGTCACAATGGTCTTCACGTGGAGATCCGTATCGACCGCGCCCATGCCATCGGCCGCGACGATCCGGCGGGCGTCGCCGACGTGGTGTTGGAAAGCGCGCTCACGACCATCCAGGACCTGGAGGATTCCATTGCCGCGGTGGACGCGGAAGACAAAGTCGCCGCATACCGCAATTGGCTTGGCCTGATGAACGGGAACCTCAGCGATACCTTCGTCAAGGGCAGCGGCACCATGACCCGGAAACTCAATCCGGATCGGGTCTATACCGCACCCGACGGCGGCCGCCTGACCTTACATGGCCGTAGCTTGATGTTGGTCCGCAATGTCGGTCACTTGATGACCATCGACGCCGTGCGGCTGGCGGACGGAAGCCCGGCGCCGGAAGGCATTCTCGACGGTCTCTTCACCACCGCCATCGCCATGCACGATCTCAAGGGCACCGGTTCCTTGCGCAACAGCCGCAGCGGTTCGGTCTATATCGTGAAGCCGAAAATGCACGGGCCTGAAGAAGCGGCCTTCTCCAATGAACTGTTCGGCCGGGTCGAGGACATTCTCGGCTTGCCCCGCTTCACCGTGAAGATGGGCATCATGGACGAGGAACGGCGCACAACCGTGAATCTCAAAGAATGCATCCGCGCCGCCAAGGACCGCGTGGTGTTCATCAACACCGGGTTCCTCGATCGCACCGGCGACGAGATGCACACCTCCATGGAACTCGGTCCCATGATTCGCAAGGCGGATATGAAAAGCTCCGCCTGGATCAAGGCCTACGAAGATTGGAACGTGGATGTGGGTCTTCTCAGCGGCCTCAGTGGCCGCGCTCAGATCGGCAAGGGCATGTGGGCCATGCCTGATCTTATGGCGGATATGCTCAAGGCCAAGATCGGCCATCCCCAGGCGGGCGCCAATACGGCGTGGGTGCCGTCGCCCACGGCGGCGACCCTGCACGCCATGCACTATCACGAAGTGGACGTGTTCGCCCGTCAGGCCGAATTGAAAAAGCGCCCACGGGCGAGCCTCGATGATATCCTGACCATGCCTGTGGCCGATCGTCCCAATTGGTCGCCGGACGTGATTCAGCAGGAACTGGATAACAACGCCCAGGGCATTCTCGGTTACGTGGTGCGGTGGATCGACCAGGGCGTCGGCTGTTCCAAGGTTCCCGATATCAACGGTGTCGGCCTGATGGAAGACCGCGCCACCTTGCGCATCTCCAGCCAGCACATGGCCAATTGGCTCCATCACGGCGTGTGTACCGAAGCTCAGGTGATGGAAACGCTCAAGCGCATGGCCAAGGTGGTCGACGGCCAGAATGCGGGCGATCCGGCTTATACGCCCATGGCGCCCGGCTTTGACGGTGTGGCGTTCAAGGCGGCGTGCGATCTCGTATTCAAGGGCCTCGCCCAGCCAAATGGTTATACCGAACCGCTCCTCCATGCCTGGCGCTTGAAAGCCAAGGCTAAAGCGAAGGTGCGCGCGTAAACCACGACCACGGGACGCACGGCTATGACGGGCGGCACGCTGCAGAACATCAGGATCGCGTTGGCGGAATCCCGTGAACTGGATCTCCTCGCTCAAATGCTGGAGCGGGAGGGTGCGGAGATCGTGCGTTGTCCGCTGGTCACCATCCGCGACACGCCCGACGCGGCCGGGGTGGTGGAATGGATTCACGGGCTGATCGCCGGAAAATATGCTGATGTTATTTTCTACACCGGCGAGGGCATGCGTCGCCTGACCGGCTTCGCGACTCAGGCGGGGCTGCGCGCGGAGTTTCTCGCCGCACTCGGGCGGGTCCGCAAAATCACGCGGGGGCCGAAGCCCGTGCGTGCCTTGCGGGAAGTGGGCCTTGCTCCGGACGTCATGGCCGAGGTTCCCACCACTGCCGGTCTTATGGCGTGTCTGATCGACGAAGATCTGCGGGGACGCTCCATCGGACTTCAAATTTATGGCCAGGAGCCCAATCGGGAACTTGTGAACTTTCTCGAAAGCCGCGAAGCGTCGGTGCACATTGTCGCACCCTATGTCTATGCGTCCGAGTCCGACGATCAACAGGTTGAGTCATTGATTCGTCACATGGCGGACGGCCGCATCGCCGCCATCCTTTTTACAAGCTCGCCGCAGGTACAGCGCTTGGTCGAAGTTGCCGAGAAACGCGGCCTTGCCGATCTTCTGCGGTCCGGTCTTACGCGTGCGCGGGTCGCGGCGGTTGGGCCTATTGTGGCGGGGGAGTTGGAACGGCACGGTTTCCACGCCGACGCCGTACCGGAAAGCACCTTTACCATGAAACCCCTGGTGCGGGCGGTGGCAAAGCTGTTTCAAAGCGGGTCCCCGCTTTAACGCGGATATTACGGGCGAGACCTCGCCAAAAAGGCCCTCAGCCCTGTTGACCGGGCTTGCCATACCACGCATCGTAGGCCGGAGCACTTCCCGGAATAGTAGAAACCGGCTTTCCGGTGGATGGGGCTCTAAGGTTTCGGCTCAAGGGGCGTTCCGATGCTGGAAGCGTATGACTACGACGTGGTTGTCATCGGGTCAGGCCCCGCCGGACAGCGCGCGGCAATTCAGGCCGCCAAGCTCGGCCACCGCATCATGCTGGTGGAAAAAACTGCGGTGATCGGCGGCGTCTGCATCAACACCGGGACGATTCCCTCCAAGACGCTCCGCGAAGCGGTTCTGCACCTCTCCGGATTTCGTGAACGCGGCATCTACGGTTCGTCCTACACAGTGAAGCACGACATCACCATGCAGGACCTCCATCACCGGACTGAGCATGTGATCCGCCATGAGATCGACGTCACGCGCCATCAGCTTCAGCGTAATCGCATTACCCTTGCCGCGGCGACCGCGAAGTTCGTCGATGCCCACACCGTATGCCTTACTGAAGCCGGTGGGAAAGGACAACGCAACGTCACCGCCGCCAAGGTTGTGATTGCGACCGGTACCCACGCCACCCGCGACAAGAACATGCCGTTCGACGGGCAACGGATACTCATCAGCGACGACATTCTGACGCTGGAAAAACTGCCCCGCACCCTGACGGTGATTGGTGCCGGAGTCATCGGCATCGAATACGCGACGATCTTTTCCACCCTCGGTGTGCGCGTGACCGTGGTCGACAAGCGCGATCATCTTTTGCCGTTCATCGACCGGGAAATTACCGACAGCCTGGCCTATCACATGCATCAGAACCGGGTGACCTTGCGCCTGGGCGAAGAGGTCAAGGGGCTGGAGCCCTTCTCCGACGACAAGGGCGATCATGTGCGGATTTCCCTTGCCAGCGGCAAGCAGATCGTCAGCGACAAGGCGCTCTATTCCATCGGCCGCACCGGTGCTACCGATACGCTCGATCTTGCCGCCGCCGGCTTGCAGACCGACGACCGCGGCCGCATGAAGGTGAACGAGCACTATCAGACGTCGCAGCCCCACATCTATGCCGTCGGCGACGTGATCGGCTTTCCCAGCCTGGCCTCGACCTCCATGGAGCAGGGCCGCTTGGCCATGTGCCATGCCTTCGGAGCGCCGTGTAAGAGCGTGCCGGCTCTCTTTCCCTATGGCATTTATACCATCCCGGAAATTTCCACCGTGGGGCGCAACGAAGAAGAGTTGACCCAGGACGGCATCCCCTACGAGATCGGCAAAGCCAACTACAAGGAAATCGCCCGCGGCCAGATCATCGGTGACAACAGCGGTCTCCTGAAACTGATCTTTCACCTCGAAACCCGCGAGCTGCTCGGCGTGCACATCATCGGCGAGGGGGCGTGCGAGTTGATCCACATTGGCCAGGCCGTTCTGGCCCACAAAGGCACCATCGATTACTTTGTGAACACCGTCTTCAATTACCCGACCCTCGCCGAATGCTATAAGACAGCGGCATTCGACGGCATCAACCGGATGGGATAAGAACCATTTCACCCGTCAATTCAGGAGCGGCCCCATGACGCATTTTCTGGTCACCGATGAAAACCCCAAGGGCTATCGCCTTGAGGACATCATGGCGATGATCCGCAAGGACATCCTCACCCGCACCTTGAAGATCGCCGACGATCACCGCGCCGAGGCCAGGGCCGTGATGCAGAACAACATGAAAATCCTCGGCCTGCTCAGCGAGGCGATTTCTCTCGCGGAGGAATCGACCAAGATCCTCGACCGCGCTTTCGGTCCGAGCAAGGAAGGTCAGTCGCGGATCGGGTATCCGTGACGGGTGGGCTGACTTCTTAGACACTCCCACGCGAACGGGCTTTCCTGGCCATTGATAGCCGGGGTTTGGCCGCCCACCGCGCCGTTGTTCTCGCGCCGTCCATCGGGTAGAGCCCGGGCTGAAACTTAAACTTCAGCCGCAGCGACCCGCAGGCGACGGCCAGCTACCAAGATATTATTGATTTCTCGAGATTAGCGATCTTCTCCGGCAGGGATGTTGACCAGTGAATAGCTCGTGCTACGTCCACCAGCGGCGTCTTTCGAAAGTATCCCTCGTTTTACGAGATTGTCGATGTCGCGCGCGGCCGTATCTTGCGAGCATTTGCCGAGCGTCGCCCACTTCGACGAAGTGAGTTTTCCGTCGAAGCCGTCGAAAAGCCGGTTGAGGATCATGCGTTGCCGTTCATTGAATGGTTTGCCGGCATGGGCCTCCCAGAATCGCGCCTTTGCAAGTACGGTGCCCAAGATTGCTTCGGCGCCCTGGAACGCGCGGCCGAGGCAAGCCAGGAACCATTCCAACCACGCCGTAATATCGAGATCGCCTTTCTGCGTCGTTTCGAGAATGTCGTAGTATGTTTTGCGTTCGACGCGAATTTGCGCTGACATACTGTAGAAGCGTTGCGGGCTCTTCTCCGACCGCGCCAGCGCCATGTCGGCGATCGTGCGCGCAATGCGGCCATTTCCATCCTCAAAGGGATGGATCGTAATAAACCACAGATGTGCGATGGCTGCCCGCATGACGCCATCTGTCTCATCCGCGCCATTGAACCAGTCCAGAAACGCGTGCATTTCGCGATCCAGCTTATCGGCATGGGGAACTTCATAGTGAACGTGCTCCCGGCCCACAGGCCCGGAGACAACCTGCATGGGTTCGGCGCTGGCGTCGCGCCATGCACCAACCCGGATACGTCTCATGCAGCTGCGGCAGGTTGGGAACAGGGCGGCGTGCCAGTCGTAGAGACGTTCCGCTGTCAGCTTCGCGCTGAACTTTTGGGTGGCGTCGAGCATCATTTCGACGACGCCTTCGACATGGCGGTCGGCGGTCGGAAGCGCGCCGGTCTCCATGCCGAGACGGCGGGCAATGGATGAGTGCACTTGATCCTTGTCGAGAACTTCGCCCTCGATTTCGCTCGACTTGATCACTTCTTCCGTGAGGGATTGGAGCATCGCTTCGTTGCGCAGGGTGAAGCCAAGCGCTTCCATTCGCCCCAAGAGGCGCCCCTGACGATGGCGAACGGCCGTCAGTTGTGGTGTAAGGCGCTCCTGATCCCACCGGAAATGGGGCCAAGTCATGAGCTGATGGATGTATTTTGGGGTCATAATCTCCGCATCTTTTGCGGAGATTATGACCGTTATTCTCCGCACGGGCAAGTATATTCTCCGCATAAAATGCGGAGAATATATAGCTTAAACTCCGCGCGTGCCCTGTGGCAAAGAGTGTTATGCACCAGCGATACCATACGCTTCCAGGACACGCAGCGAGCGATTGTTCGCCATCCAGCGGCATTGCGGAAATGCGACGTATTGGCATTTGGAACCTACACGACGTTTTTTACATATAAATAACATTGGAATTTCAATTAGATGGCCAGCTACCAATATATTTACGTGATGAAAGGTCTGTCGAAGACCTATCCGGGCGGCCGCGAAGTCGTGAAGGACGTATTTCTGTCGTTCTTTCCCGGTGCGAAGATTGGTGTATTGGGGGCCAACGGCTCCGGTAAATCGACCTTGCTCAAGATCATGGCGGGGCTCGACACCAGCTATGGCGGCGAGGCCTTTGTCGCCCAGGGCGCCAAGGTCGGCTATCTCGCCCAGGAGCCTGACCTCGATCCCAAGAAGGACGTGCTTGGCAACGTCATGGATGGCGTGGCCGAGTCCAAGGCGCTGCTCGAGCGTTTCGAAGTGGTGTCGGCAAAGTTCGCCGAGGAACTCTCCGAAGACGAGATGAACGCCGCCATCGCCGAGCAGGCGGAACTGCAGGAGAAGATCGACCACGCCGATGCCTGGGATTTGCAGCGGACCTGCGAGATCGCCATGGACGCGTTGCGCTGTCCACCCGGAGACTCCGAAGTGACCAAGCTCTCGGGCGGCGAGCGCCGCCGCGTGGCGTTGTGCCGCCTGCTGCTGTCCAAGCCGGATTTGCTGCTGCTCGACGAACCGACCAACCACCTCGACGCGGAATCGGTCGCGTGGCTAGAGCACTTCCTCGAGAACTATTCCGGCGCCGTCGTGGCGGTGACCCACGATCGCTATTTCCTCGACAACGTCACGGGATGGATTCTGGAGTTGGCGCACGGCCGCGCGATTCCCTACGAGGGCAACTACTCCTCCTGGCTTGAGCAGAAGCAGAAACGCCTTTTGCAAGAGGAGCGCGAGGAAGAGGCGCAGGCCAAGACCATCGAACGCGAACTCCAGTGGATCCGCCAGGGCGCCAAGGCCCGTCAATCCAAGAGCAAGGCGCGTATCCAGGCGTTCGAGAACCTTGTGGCGGAAGCCGAGAAGCGCGCACCGGATACCGTGCAGATCGTCATTCCGGTCGCCGATCGCCTGGGTGGCACCGTGATCGAGGCCAAGGGCCTGACGAAAGGTTTTGGCGATAAGCTGTTGATCGACAACCTCGACTTCAGCCTGCCGCCGGGCGGGATCGTCGGCGTGATCGGGCCGAACGGGGCCGGCAAGACCACGCTGTTCAAGATGATCGTCGGTCAGGACAAACCCGACAGCGGCAATCTGAAGATCGGCGAAACCGTAAAGCTCGGCTATGTCGATCAATCGCGCGATAGCCTGACGGCCACGAACTCGGTGTGGCAGGAGATCTCGAACGGCCATGACGAGATCATGCTCGGCAAATTTCCGGTGCCCAGCCGGGCCTATGTCGGCCGGTTCAACTTCAAGGGCTCGGACCAGCAGAAGAAGGTCGGCCAGCTCTCCGGCGGTGAGCGCAACCGCGTGCACTTGGCGAAGATGTTGAAGAGCGGCGCCAACGTCATCCTGCTCGACGAACCGACGAACGATCTCGATGTCGATACCTTGCGCGCGCTGGAAGAAGCTCTGCTGAACTTCGCCGGCTGTGCGGTGGTGATCTCACACGACCGCTGGTTCCTCGACCGCATCGCGACCCACATCCTGGCGTTCGAAGGCGACTCCCACGTAGAGTGGTTCGAGGGCAACTTCGCCGCTTACGAGGAAGATAAGAAACGCCGCCTCGGTGCCGATGCCGTCGAACCCCATCGCATCAAGTACAAGCCGATTTCGCGGTAGGGGTGCTACGCCTCGCGATTGTGTCCGCTGAACGATTCGCGCTCTGCCCTATCCCTTTTTCCAAGCGATCTAACCCTATTGGGGCATGACGCCATGCGGCGTCATGCCCGATGCTGCCCGCTGACAGACTGCCATCAGTGGGGGATTTTGATCATGCTGACCAACGTTCGAATTGCGGGAAAGATAGCCGTACTAATTGCGGTGATGGCGCTTGGCATCGTGGGCGTCGGCATCATGAGTTATATGGGATTGAACGCCGTGACGGCGGACGCCAAGCGCGTGCGGATTGCCGGCGAGCAGGAACGTCTGGGCGCGCGTATCAATCAGAACGTGATCGCGATGGATCGCTCTTCATACCGCATGGCGGCGGCCCCCGGGGAAACCGAGGATGCCCTCAAGTTCATGTCTGAAAACACCACCACCTTCGAGAAACGTCTGGATCAGCTCTCGCAGGGCTTGGACGATGCAAAGCGTCCTATGGCCGAGGACGTTCGCACCGCTTACGACGATTATCGTCGCGCGGCCGACCAAACAATCGCGACCGCTCGCAAATATGAGGCAACCCAACTTGATGAGGGGCGCAGCGAGATCATGCAGCGTGTGCGTGACTCGCG
>SCTM01000312.1 GCA_004297485.1 Rhodospirillaceae bacterium | reverse complement strand
CAGCAGGATGCAAAATCCGAAGTGCTGCCGCGCCCGGGCGACAAGACCGCGGAGGGCGTGGTGATAGGGTTTGTGAACCCCGTTTATCCGGCGCTCGGCCTCTGCGAACGAAAGTTTGCCGCGGTATATTTCACGGCGATTGCCGACAATCCGCGCGATGGTGCCCAGGCCGGACGCGACCCTTACGGACGTGGTATTGACGAATGACGGGAGCGGTTGTTCGAACATCTCCGGGTCCAATTCATAGGGCTCACGGTTGACGTCCACATAGGCTCGCGGATACAGCGCCCGCAAAAGCGGTGCGCCGAAATCTGGTCCGTCGCCGAACAACTCGTCAACGTAGCAATCTTCCGATTTGCGCAGTGCCGCGATCTCCAGGGGGGATGCCGCGAGAAAATCGAGCGGGTAGTAGGCGCCGGAATGGGGTGAAGCCAGCACCAGTGGCGCCATCGGACCGGCCGGCTCGTGGCGCTCGACCGGCGAGGAGGGGGGCAGCGCCTGATTTATTGGGCCTAAGTGCTGCATAGTCGCCATAAACAGGGTGAATCGGGACGTCCAGAATATACGAGGGCCTGGGGCGGGAAACGAACCCGATTTTAATGACCTTGGCGGCGGCTTCAACCTTTGTAACAGGCCCCTCCGTCGGCCCTTGCCAACCACGGACCGAGCCGATAAACAACCGGCTCTGCCGATAGGGCAGAAAACCGGGCGGTAACCTGAGGAGGGTTACGGCAATCATCCCGATCCGGCGGGAGATTAGAGTGTGGTGGACTTTTGGGCTTCTTCGGGAGCTGGCGTGTGCGGTCTCCACATAGTGGGCGGTTAGTTCAGCGGTAGAATGCACCCTTGACATGGGTGAGGTCACAGGTTCGATCCCTGTACCGCCCACCATCCTTTCCTGTAGTCTCCGAGAGGACCACTAGCGGGGAGGCAGATATGGCGAATTATGTGCTTGTGCACGGCGGAGCCCATGGCGGCTGGTGCTGGCGTAGGGTTGTTGCACTGCTGCGCGCGGCAGGGCATGACGTCTATGCGCCGACCCTCACCGGCCTTGGTGAGCGGGCCCATCTTGTGAGCCCCGGGATCGACCTCGATACCCATATTCAGGATGTGGTCGGCGTATTGCGCTACGAGGATCTCTATGACGTGATTCTGGTCGGGCACAGCTATGGCGGGATGGTCATCACGGGCGTAGCCGACCGGGCGCTCTCGCGGGTCGGACACCTCGTCTATCTCGATGCGGCGCATCCGGGCGACGGGCAATCACTGGAGATGCTTACGCCTGAATTCATGGCGGAGGCCCGCGCGCAGGGACGGATTATCGACGGGGTAGAACTGGTTGTGTTCCCGGATTCGGATTCAGTGCGCCATCTGGGTGTCACCGATCCCGACGATTTCGCCTGGATGAAGGACAAGCTGACCCCGCATCCGTGGAAATGCTTCGCGCAGCCTTTGCGGCTCGCCAATGAGGCCGCGGTCAGCGCGCTTCCGCGCACCGACATCAATTGCAGCTGGCGGGTCAAGATGATCCCGCCGGAGCGCCTCGCGGTGGATGCGCGGCATTCCGATCGAGTATGGCAAATCGATTCCGGTCACGATCTGATGATCACTGAGCCCGAGCAGGTTGTCGAGATGCTGCTCCGCCTCGTTTGAAAACGGTGCCGTCGGCCATCAATCAATCCCCGTCCGACATCCGTTGGTTCTGGCGGATTGAATTCTCATCTTGAACGCATCGATGATGATTCGATGCGCTGGCCATCAGATCAAATCCCATCAGGTGGATAAATGAGGTCGGTCGCTGCGATTCTTAATATACCCTCGTCGCGTTGCACTTCAGCCCGATGCTTCAGCGCATGATCCTCACCGTCGTCGTGCCGTGCTACAACGAGCGTGCCAATGTGGCGCCGATGGTCGCCGCCTTGGATGCTGCCTTGTCTGGGTTGACCTGGGAGGTCGTGTTCGTCGATGACGACAGCCCGGACGGAACAGCCCAGGCGGTCCGGGAGATCGCGCGGGTGGATTCGCGTGTGCGATGTCTGCGTAGAATCGGCCGGCGCGGCCTGTCGTCGGCGGTAATTGAAGGGACCTTGTCGTCCTCCGCTGACTTTATCGCGGTTATCGACGGCGATCTGCAGCACGATGAGACGCGTTTGCCCTTGATGCTTGCCGCCGTTCAGTCCGGTGCCGATCTTGCGGTGGGCAGCCGGTATGTTGAAGGCGGGGACTCCGAGGGGTTGTCCTCGCCGTTCAGAGTGAAGCTCTCAAACATCGGTATCCGCATCGCTCAGATGGTGACCGGCACTAAAATCACCGATCCCATGAGCGGCTTTTTTCTCTTGCCGCGGGCTCTGTTCGAGCGGCTTGCCGCCCGACTCACCGGCCAGGGATTCAAGATTTTGCTCGATCTCATCATGGCCTCGCCCGAGAAACTCAGCATTGCGGAAATACCTTATAAATTCCGGTCACGGACTGCGGGCGAGAGCAAATTGGATGCGCTGGTTCTTGTGCAATTCGCCGGCCTGCTCATCGACAAGATTCTTCGCGGCGTGGTTCCGCTGCGTTTTATCGCCTTTACCCTGGTGGGCGCCTTCGGCGTGCTTGTGAACGTCCTGGTGCTCGAATTCGCGCGTGCGGCGGGCGAGGGCTTTGCCACGGCTCAGACCATCGGCACCGTCGCCGCCATGATCGCTAATTTCCAACTCAACAACCAACTCACTTATCGGGGGCAGCGTTTAAAGGGAGCGCGCGCATGGCGTGGCTTGATCCTTTTTCTAGTGGTCTGCAGTCTGGGGTCCGTGGCCAATATCGGCATCGCGCGGGCGCTCTATGCCGCGAACGGCCGCTCCATCCTTTCGGGGGCCGCGGGTGCGGTCATCGGCGTCGTCTGGAATTATGCCGTCTCCGCGACGCTCGTCTGGCGGGGTAGGTAGCGGTGGTGATTGCGTTGCCTGCAGCGCCCCCGCATACTCAATCAACATTCCGTACGGAGCATCAAAGGGACCCGTCAGCAATGACAATTGCTCCCTTGCGGCTTGATGCAATTTCGCCGCTATGATGATGGGCTAGGACCGGAATGCGCGAGGTCAGGCAAAAGTAGGGTAGGGCACAATGACGGCATCGCAAAAAACCATGCCTGACGAGCGCGATGATCGCGATGCGATCGTGGCGACTTTCAATCGTTTCGCCAGCGCGATGGATCGAAAAGACTGGGAATCATACGCGGCGCTTTTCACCGAAGATGCGACGGTAAACTTCACGGAGCAATTTCCTCGCAGCGGTCGTTCAAATATTTTGAAGTTCGTCCGCAATGCGCTCGAAGCGTGTGGCGCCACGCATCACATGCTCAGCAACTATAGCGTCGCGATCAATGGGGATCGGGCTACCGCTTCGTGTTACTTCCGGGCCCATCATCGCGGCAAAGGCGCCAAGGCCGATCTCTTTGAAGAGTCCTTGGGCATATTTTCTGCCACACTTGTGCGCATGGACCATGGATGGCGCATGTCACATTTGGATGAAACAATTACGATCATGCTCGGCACGCCGGATATTTTTCCGGAGAACAATGAATAGCGGCGGCATAACTCAAATGCCGGACCCGAAGGCGTTCCGGCGTGCTTCGGCTTGTACCGCGGAGGAGGTAGACCATGAATGCGCCCCGTCGAGTCATCACCGGCATCGATGCGAATGGACGCTCGTGCATCCAGATCGATGGATCATCGGGAATGACCATATGGTCAACCGACGACTCGCCCGCGGACAATACCGGGTCGAAGGATGCCGGCAGCAATACGATGAGTTTCCCCACCCGCGGTACCTGCTTCATCTTCCATGACTTTCTGCCGCGTAGCAGCGTTCCAATGCACGCCACCGACAGCGTTGATTACATCGTTGTCCTCTCCGGCGAGGTCAGTTTCATCACTGAGACAGGCGAGGTTCACCTGCGCCCGGGCGACGCCCTGGTTGACCGGGGCATCATGCACGGGTGGCGCAATGACGGCGATGCGCCCTGCCGCATCATGAACGCCCTTTCTCCCGCGCATCCTGTTGGCAAGGGTGCGACGATATCGGGAACGGTAAATGTTTGAGGCCGCGCAGGCACAGCCGAGATGTGCGGTCCGTGGGCTATGTGTCGCAGCCGCCGATTGCCGCTGTGATGATCGTTTAGCTGCCAACAATACGGTTCGGGATGGGACGATATGTCGGAATATCATTTGACCGGTCGGAAGATACTCGTGACGGGCGCTGCGTCCGGCATTGGTAAGGCGCTCAGCATATTTCTCGCGGAGCGGGGTACGAAGCTTGGTTTGCTTGACATCGACCAGGCGGGGCTGAAGGCCGTGTCGGTCCAGACTAGTGGGTATTCGGTCGCCGTCGATTTGTCGCGGACCAACGACGCCACGTCGGCGGTCGTCGAAACCGCTACGGCGCTTGGTGGCCTGGACGGGGTCGTGAACTGCGCCGGGGTCCCGTCGGGCGCCCCACTTGCGGAGATGGCGGAGGATGACTGGGCGAAGACGTTGGCGGTCAACCTCACGGCGCCGTTCGTGATATGCAAAGCGGCGCTTCCGTGGCTTAGCAAAGCAACGGGCGCTTCGATCGTCAATATTTCCTCCGGCGCCGCTTTGGCGCCGCCGGGGGGCGGCTGCTGCAGTTATGTCGCGTCCAAGGCCGGACTGTTGGGTCTGACGCGGGCGCTGGCTGTCGAACTTGCGCCAGCCATTCGGGTAAACGCCGTATGCCCTGGCGTCACCCGAACGCCCATGGTTGATCTCGTTCTCAAGAAGCTAAGCGCCGAAGAGAGGGCCGCGTTTACCAGCCAATATCCTCTCGGACGTTCGGCCGAGCCGGCGGAGATCGTCAACGTGATTGCATTTCTTCTGAGCGACGCATCGTCATTCGTCACGGGCGCGACCTACACTGCGGACGGCGGGCGGACGCTGCATTAGCGCATGACGCGTATATGCGGTAGTTGTGGGCAGATCAATTCGTCGCGGAAGCCCATGATGTTTATCCGGGGCTTTTAGGCAATTTGGGACGGAAAGGGGCCGGGCGAAGTGACCAATGATCCGGTACCATCGGGAAAAGGTCGCTCAAGCGGCGGATGGGTCATCGCCGTCTTTCTTCTGATTGTCTTGGTTTTCGGCATCGCGGGATTGCACAAAGCCGGCTATGCGGTTTTGACCGGTGGCGGCAATCGGGTTGACACCCAAACCGGAATGATGATGTTGAGTTGCACCTACTTCACCGGCACCGATACGGTGATCAACCACACTCTCCGTAAAGCGGGCGGCGCGGCGAATCAAGTCCGTTGCCCAATCGTGAGCAAGTTGAACCCGATGCCAAATGCCAATTGAAGGAAGATCGTGATGGCGAATAAGAAATCCCCAAGAAAAGATCGGAATGCCGTTCCAAAAGCCGCCCACAAGCCCAATCCTCCGGGCAGGCCGGGAAACGTGGCCGGTAGTGGGACCAGCCCCGGCACTCAGAAGGGTGCCGCTTCGATCAAACCAACAGGGCGATATGGGCGCTGATCCAATCCCGGCCCTCCTTGCCCTGGTCCGCGAAAGACCTGACCCGCGGGCAATCACAAACTGGATTGTCGCATACCTCGGTAAGCGGTCGGCGCGTGACCGGCGGCTGGCACTGCAGACGCTAAGGCTCGAATTTGAGGCACGTCAGACTGCCGACCCACGTGGATCAGGGCTTGTGCTCAGGGTCATCGAGAAGCTGCAGACAGACTGACCCCGTTGCCGGTGGCCGGCTCCCGAGGCGCCCATTCCTCGGACGCAGCGCGCGCGAGGCAACCGGCGATTACTCCCACGCGTATCACTTCAAGGTCGCCGCGGTAACCGGTCACGAAAAGAATCAATAATTATAGTAGGATAGGCAGGAAGCCGTGCATTGAGATTGGCGAAATACGATGCCGCGTCAATATGTTAAGATGCCGATCGTTCAATTTCCAAAATATCGCGCAATAGGTGAGTTAACCTCGCCTTAAGCGAAAAAGTTAATTCTGCGACGGAATGGTTCCTGGCTCCCGATAGGGAGTGTTTGCCCGTCTTCTGCCGGAGTGCTGCGCGATGGCTACCCAGACCTTCATGCAGAGCATATCTGCCGCTACGTTGCAGGGCTTAACGGCGGCGCAGCTCGCGGCCTATTCGGCGACGGAGCTGGGCTATCTCACGTCCTCTCAGTTCACGAATTTTTCGGCCGGACAGTTCGCCAATTTAACGTCGACACAGGTGCGTGGATTCGGGACCGATGACTGGGCTGCCCTGACGGCATCTCAAGTCGCCGGCTTCAGTGGCTCGCAGTTGAGCGGGCTCACCGGCGCGCAACTCGCAGCTATGAACGTCGCGGCGGTCGGCGCCGTGACCGCGGGGCAGGTGGCGAACCTGAGTTCCGGGCAGATTGGGGCCCTGACGACAACAGAGTTGAACGCGTTGCTTACGGCGACGTTGCAGGGGTTGACGCCGACTCAGCTGACCGGGTTATCGGCGGGCAAGATCGGTGGCCTTAACACCGGAACCGTCGCGTCTCTGACCCAAGCACAATTCGACGGACTGACCCCGGCGCAACTCACCGGCATCAACGTCACGCTGTTCAATGTTGTGACTTCGGCGCAATTGAGCGGGCTGACAACGACACAGCTGAAAAGCTTTAGCACCGCGGACCTGGCGGCCCTGACGGCCGGGCAGCTGAGTGGTTTGAGCGCGGCGCAATTGGGCGGGCTCAGCGGCGCGCAACTCGCGGCCATCGATTCTACCGTCGTCGCTACGCTGACCGCCGGGCAGGTTACCAACTTAAGCGCGGCCCAGGTCGGTGCGCTGACGACGACCCAGTTGAACGCATTGACGACTGCGGCGCTGCAAGGCTTGGCCACGACTCAGCTGGCCGGATTGTCCGGGGCCAAGGTCGGCGGCCTCAACGCGGGAACCATCGGCACCCTGACGCAAGCGCAGTTTGACGGGCTGACGCCGGGGCAACTCACCGCTATCAACGTCACGTTGTTCAATGCTGTGAGTTCGGCACAACTGAGCGGACTGACAACGACGCAGTTGAAAAGCTTCAGCACTGCGGATATGGCGGCGTTGACGGCTGGGCAGCTGACCGGTTTGAGCGCGGCGCAACTGGGTGGCCTTAGCGGCGCGCAACTCGCCGCCATCGATTCCACGGTCGTCGCAACGCTGACTGCCGGGCAAGTCACCAACTTAAGCGCGGCCCAGGTCGGTGCGCTGACCACGACCCAATTGAATGCATTGTCGACGGCGGCGCTGCAAGGCTTGGCTACGACTCAGTTGGCCGGATTGTCCGGGGCTAAGATCGCCGGGCTTAACACCGCGACCTTCGACACGCTCACACCGTCTCAACTGGGCGGATTGAGCGCCGCGCAGGTGAAGAGCGTTACGACCACAGACCTCGCGACCATCAGCACGGCTCAGATGGGCGGTTTCGCATCGACGCAGGTTGCGGCCCTGACGGTGGCCCAGTTGAACAATTTGCCGACCTCGGCCATTGATTCCTTGAGTGCAGCCCAGCTCGACGGTTTGACTGCGGCGCAGATCACCGGCATGAACACGACCACATTCGGTGCCGTGAATTCGACGCAGCTCGGTGGCTTGACGACGACACAGCTGAAAGGCGTCGGCACTGTCGACATGGCTGCGCTGACGGCTGGGCAATTGAGCGGCCTGAGCGCGGCGCAATTGAGTGGGCTCAGCGGTGCACAACTCGCCGCCATCGATTCCACGGTCATCGCGACGTTGACGGCGGGGCAGATCGCGAGCTTAAGCGCGGCCCAGGTCGGTGCGCTGACCACGACGCAATTGAATGCGTTGGCGACAGCAACGCTGCAAGGCCTGGCTACGACCCAACTGACGGGATTGTCCGGAGCCAAGGTCGCAGGCATCAGCGCCGTGACTTTTGCCTCGTTGACCGCAGCGGAGTTGGGGGGACTGACAGCGGGCCAGGTGAAGAGCATCACAACTACCGACCTTGCGGTCATCACTACGGCTCAGATGGCTGGCTTCACGTCGACGCAAATCGCAGCGCTGACGGTGGCCCAACTCAACAATCTGCCGACCTCGGCCATCGATTCCTTGAGTGCGGCTCAGCTCGACGGTCTGACGGCGGCGCAGATGACGGGTCTAAACACGACGGCATTCGGCGCCGTGAACTCGACCCAGCTGGGTGGCCTGACGACGACACAACTGAGGGGCATTGGCGCCAACAATTTGGGGGCACTGACGACATCTCAGTTGAGCGGTTTGAG
>SCTM01000311.1 GCA_004297485.1 Rhodospirillaceae bacterium | reverse complement strand
TTTGATTCAGCGCGCTTTGTCATTGGTGTCCTGTTTCATGTTTTTTTGTTGTCCCGGTAGGGCCATAAAGTTGGCCGGACCGCGGCGCCGGAGCCCCGCGGACACGTTCCCGGAAATGAAGCGGCGTATCATAGGGATCGTTGACCCGAAGTCAAACCCCGCCCACAACAAATAAATCTATATAAATCAAATGGTTATGTGTCAGTCGTCGTCGATGTGGTTGTTGGGCTGACGTTTGGGCCGGTCGGGACGGCGGCCATAGCGCAGTTCCTTGACGATCCCACGGAGGGTCCGCACCTCCTGTTCGGTCAGCTCGGCCCGCTGCAGCATGTTGCGGATGTTGATCACCATGCTCGGGCGCTTGTCGTCGTTGCGGAGAAATCCGCAGATGATCAGTTCCTCCTCCAGGTGCTGAAACATCCCTTCGAGGGTTTCCTTGTCGGCGGGCCGGGTGCGGTTGTAGGTCACAACCGACTGCGGGCCGTCGTAGCCCGCCTGAAACCATTCGTAGCCGACGATCAAAACCGCTTGTGCGAGATTGAGCGACGAGTGCTCCGGGTTCAGGGGCACCTCGACCACCACATTGGCCAGGGCGACTTCGTGATTGGTCAGGCCCGAACGCTCGCGGCCGAAGAGCAGACCGACGCGACGCCCGGCGCCGATCTCATCGCGCATCTGGGCGGCAGCGGCACGGGCGGTCATGACCGGCTTGATCATCTCCCGCCGACGGGCGGTGGTGGCATAGACGATTTCCAGATCGGCAAGCGCGGCCTCGGTGGTAAGGAAACGCCGGGCGCGCTCCAGGACCCGTTCGGCCCCGGAGGATGCCGCCAGCGCCCGCTCGCTCAGCCAGTCCTCCTTCGGGTCGACCAGGCGCAAATCCGAAAGGCCGCAGTTCATCATCGCCCGCGCGGTGGTGCCGATGTTCTCCGCCAATTGGGGCTCGACCAGAATCACCGACGGCGCATGGGTCGCGGCGGTGGCGGGCAATCGCCCTTTATCGGCGCGGCTTGTCGATTGGGTTGAGGTCATCAGTCCATGCCCCGCACCGGAGTATCACGCCGTCGCGGCAATCAGATAGGCGGCAATATCGGCAGGCTTCAGCTTCGGCACCTTGGCGATCTTGCCTTCCATGGTGCTCTTGATGACATGGTGGGCTTCGACGTTGCGCACGTTCACTTTGAAGATTCCCTTGGCGCCCTTGAGCTTGGGATAATAGAGCGGATCGATCATCTTCTGCCGGTCGGCGAGCTTGGCGATAAGCTCTTCCTCGCTTAAACCGGAAAGGTCCTGCGTGCCGATGAGCTGCCAGTCGGACTGACTGGCGTGCTTGGCTTCGTTCAGGGCCTCCACCGCTTCCGTGGCGGCGGCTTCGCCGTCGGCTTCCGCCAGACCGACCTTATAAAGGTGGCGGCTGATGCCGACGCTCTCGCCCCACTCCTGCTGGGTTGGGCTCATGGCAACATAAATGGCGGGCATGGCGGCTTTTATCCAATGGTCCGTTCGTAAGAGCTACTACAATGGGGCGGCATCGTTGAAGCCGTTGGTGATGGGATAGCGGTAGTCCCGGCCAAAGGCGATGTGGCTGATCTTCACCCCCGGCGGCGCCTGACGGCGCTTATACTCCGCCGTCTTGAGCATGCGATAGACTCGCCGCACCAGGGCCTCGTCGTAACCTTTGGCGGCGACGGCGGCGATCCCGAGCTGTCCCTCGATCAGACCCTTGAGAATACCATCAAGGACGTCATAGGGCGGCAAAGTGTCCTGGTCGGTCTGGTTGTGTTTAAGTTCAGCCGTTGGCGGCTTGGCGATCACCCGTTCCGGCATCACCGCGCCCGCCGGACCCAGGGCGCCCGCCGGCTTGTGAGCATTCCGCCAGCGGCACACGGCGAATACGGTCGTCTTGTAGACGTCCTTCAATACTGCATATCCGCCACACATATCGCCGTAGAGCGTGGCATAGCCCGTGGACATCTCGCTCTTATTCCCGGTCGAGAGCACCATGGAGCCAAACTTGTTGGACAGCGCCATCAAGGCCATACCACGGGCGCGGGACTGAAGATTTTCCTCGGTGATATCGGCGTTGGTTCCGGCGAACAGCGTTGCCAGCATGCCGCGATAGGCTTCCATGGCCGGTTCGATGGAAATCGTGTCCAGGCGCACGCCCAGCAGCTTCGCCACCCCAGCCGCATCGTCCAAACTTTCCTGGGACGTATAGGGCGAAGGCATCATCACGCAATGAACTTTCTCAGGGCCGAGGGCGTCGGCGGCCACGGCGGCGGCGAGCGCACTGTCGATACCGCCCGACAGGCCAAGCACCACGCCGGGGAATTTGTTTTTGCGCACGTAATCGCGCAACCCCAGCATCATCGCCTGATAGACGTTCTCCAAACGATCCGGCAACGGAGCGAGTGGCTGGACTGCGCAAGTCCACGCGTCGTTGGTCCGCGTCCAGGATGTGACGGCGATCTGGGACGTCCACCAGGGAAGCTGGGCGGCAATAGCGCGGTCGGCATTGAGAACGAAGCTGCCGCCGTCGAACACCAGATCGTCCTGGCCGCAGACTTGATTGACATAGATCAGCGGCAGCCCGGTCTCGGTGACTCGCGCCACACCGTGACTCAACCGCACGTCGGCCTTGTCCAGTTCGAAGGGCGAACCATTGGGCACGATGAGGATTTCGGACCCGGACTCGACCAGAGTCTCGGCAATGTCCTCGTACCACATGTCCTCGCAGATCATCACGCCAAGACGAATGCCGCGGAAGATCATCGGCCCCGGCGCCGGGCCCGAAGCGAACACCCGCTGTTCGTCGAAGACGCCGTAGTTGGGAAGATGGTGTTTAAAGCGAACGCTCGCGATCTTGCCGCCGTCGAGCAGCAGCGCCGCATTATGAACCAAAGCCCCTTCACGCCACGGTGCGCCGATCAGAACCCCCGGCCCTTTGGCTGTGCGCGCCGCCAGCTTCTCCACCGCCGTCTTCACGGCGTCGAGAAACGACGCGCGGAAGACCAGATCCTCCGGCGGATAGCCGCTGACCACTAATTCCGGGAAAACCACGAGATCGGCGCCGCGCGCGGCTGCCTCTGCCCGCGCCGCCTCGATTAAAGCAACGTTGCCGTCCACGTCGCCGACGGTGGGATCAATCTGCGCCAGCGCGATGGTGAGAGAATTTGTCATTGATGAAGGAAAGGCTCGCGCTTGAACTCAAAGTTAGCTGCATATCTCCCCCTCACCGCCTCGCTCCGCTCGGCACCCTCTCCCCGTTGGGGAGAGGGTTGGGGTGAGGGGGCGCCAGGGCTCGGCCAGCATCGAACAAGCGCTAAGCGATAGCGCCGCGCGCGTCCTTGGTACGCTGGACGAGCGCCGCCCGTTCCTCGCGCAGGTTTTGCGCGATCAGGAACGCCAGTTCCAACGCCTGCGCCGCGTTCAGCCGGGGATCGCAGTGGGTGTGATAGCGATCACCAAGATTGGCTTCGGTCACGCCCTGGGTTCCGCCGACGCACTCGGTCACGTCCTTGCCGGTCATTTCAAAGTGAACGCCGCCGGGATGCGTACCCTCGGCACGATGGACACCGAAGAACGCATTGACCTCGGCCAGAATGCGATCGAACTGCCGCGTCTTGTAGCCGGTCGCGCTCTTGACCGTGTTTGCGTGCATGGGATCGCACACCCACACGACCTTGCGCCCCTCGCGCTGGACGGTACGCACGAGTGTTGGCAAATGCTCAGCCAGCCGTTCCGCGCCCATGCGCGTGATCAGAGTCAGGCGCCCCGCCTCATTCTGCGGATTGAGCGCATCGATCAAGCCCATCATTTCATCGGGCGTGGTCTTCGGACCCACCTTGACGCCGATAGGGTTCTGCACACCGCGCATGTATTCCACATGGGCATGGTCGAGCTGGCGTGTGCGTTCGCCGATCCACAGGAAATGAGCCGAGCAGGCATACCACTGGCCGGTGGTGGAATCGTTCCGGGTCAGCGCTTCCTCATAGGGCAGCAACAGCGCCTCGTGAGACGTGTAGAATTCGGTTTCCCGGATCTGCGGCACGGTCTCGCCGGTAAGTCCGCACGCTTCCATGAACTCCAGGGTTTCCTGGATGCGATCAGCGAACCGGCGATATTTCTCCGCCTGCACCGTGTCGGTGAGGAAACCGAGAGTCCACTGATGCACCTTGTGCAGATCGGCATAGCCGCCTTGTGCAAAAGCGCGCAGCAGATTCAAGGTCGCCGCCGATTGGTTGTAGGCCTGGACCATGCGGCCGGGATCGGGCACACGCGCCGTCGTGGTGAATTCCATGCCGTTGACGTTGTCGCCCCGGTAGGACGGCAGCGTCACGCCATCGATGGTTTCAGTCGGCGCGGAACGCGGCTTGGCGAACTGGCCGGCGAGGCGCCCGAGTTTCACGATCGGCAACGCGCCGCCGAAGGTCAGCACCACCGCCATCTGCAGAAGCACACGGAAAGTGTCGCGGATGTTGTCGGGATGGAACTCGGCGAAGCTTTCGGCGCAGTCGCCGCCCTGGAGCAGAAAAGCGTTGCCCTCGGCGACCTTACCAAGGGCTGTCTTCAAGCGGCGCGCTTCGCCCGCGAACACCAACGGCGGATAGTTGCGCAACTGCTTTTCCACAGCCGCAAGGGCAGCCTGGTCCGGGTATTCCGGAACCTGCTCGATGGGTTTGGAGCGCCAGCTTTCGCGGCTCCATTTCCCGGTAGACGGCTTCGCCATATCACGCCTCAAAATCTGGACCCCCGGCATGCCACCGGGGTCGGAACAGGACGCGAACATATAATGGTCCCGGCCCGTTTTGACCAGCAGAACCGATCAACCCACTGAAGTTACAGCCAGAACTACATATCCGCGGCGGCTGGTTCTTTGTCCGGCACCGGGTCGCGCATGGTCACGAACTCCTCGGCGGCCGTGGGATGGATGCCGACCGTGGCGTCGAACTGGGCCTTGGTGGCACCGCATGTGAGGGCCACAGCCAACCCCTGGATGATCTCGGCCGCGTCGTCGCCCACCATATGGCACCCGAGCACCCGGTCCGTCGCCTTGTCGACAATCAGCTTCATCATGGTGCTTTCCTGGCGGCCCGACAGGGTGTGCTTCATGGGCCGGAAGCGCGAGATGAAAACGCGTACCTGACGGCCGATGCGCGCCTGAGCCTCGGTCAAACCCACGACCGCCACTGGCGGCTGACTGAAGACCGCCGATGCGATGTTGCGGTAGTCGAGAGTCATGGGGTTCTTGTTGAAGAAGGTTTCGGCGAACACGCGCCCCTCGTTGATCGCCACCGGTGTCAGATTGACGCGATCGGTGACGTCGCCCACGGCGAAAATGTTATCCACCGACGAACGATTCCATTCGTCGACCGCGACCGCGCCTTTGTCGTTCAACTTCACGCCAACTTCGGCCAGACCGATGCGCGAGGTATTGGGCGCGCGGCCGGTGGCGAACATAACGCAATCAACCACCATTTCCTCGCCTTGGTCGTAGTACACCGAATAACCCGACGCTGTTTTCTCCACGGACCGGATGAGGCAATCCCTGTGAATGCGAATGCCCTGCTTTTCCAGTTCCGCCGACAAGGTCGCGCGCACGTCTTCGTCGAAGCCGCGCAGGATCTGCCCAGCGCGGATGACCAGCGTGACTTCTGAACCCAGAGCCGCGAAAATTCCGGCAAACTCCACGGCGATATAGCCGCCGCCGACGATAACAATGCGCCGGGGACGTTCCGGCAGGTCGAGCGCCTCATTGGAAGTGATAACGTGCTCGCGGCCGGGAAAATCCGGAATCACCGGCCATCCACCTACGGACACCAGCAATTTTTCCGCCGTCATGGGTCGCCCATCGACTTCGACAGTATGGGGATCGGCAATGACGCCGCGCCCGGCAACGACATTCACGTTGGCGTCACGCAGCATGCGGTTGTAGGCACCCTCCAGCCGGTCGAGCTCCTTGTTCTTGGCGGCGATCATCTTGCCCCAATCGTGACGCGCCCCGTCCACGGTCCATCCGAATCCCACCGCATCCTCGAAATGGGCGGCGAAATGAGCGCCATAAACTAATAACTTCTTCGGCACGCAACCGCGCATGACACAGGTGCCGCCGACGCGGGACGATTCGATAACCGCGACCTTGGCACCGTAGCGGCCCGCAAGGCGTGACGCGCGAACGCCGCCCGAACCGGCGCCGAGCGTGATAAGATCGTAATCGTAGCGCACCATGGGTCGTCTTTGCCCCTACTCCACCGTCACGCTTTTAGCGAGATTACGCGGCTGGTCCACATCGGTGCCTTTGAGCACTGCGGTATGATACGCCAGCAACTGCACCGGCACCGTCGCCAGGATCGGTGCGACAAAGGGATCGACTTGGGGCATGGTGATGGCGTGAGCCACGCTCTTGCCGGCGCGACGTACGCCTGCCTCGTCGGAAATCAAGATCACCCGTCCGCCTCGTGCCGCCACCTGCTCGATGTTGGACAGGGTCTTGTCGAACAGACCGTCGCTGGGAGCGATCACCACTACGGGAACATGTTCGTCGATGAGCGCGATTGGCCCATGCTTCATTTCCCCGGCGGCGTAGCCCTCGGCATGGATATAAGAAATTTCCTTGAGCTTGAGTGCGCCCTCCATGGCGATCGGATAGGACAAACCACGGCCGAGATACAGAACGTCGCGTACATCGACCAGGCTCTCAGCGATTTTGGCGATCGCATCGTTGGCATGGAGCATGTCCGCCACCCGCGACGGCACGCCGAGCAGCGCCGACGACAACCGCGCCTCGGCGGCGGCGTCGATGGCGCCCCGGGCCTTGGCCAAGGTGATGGCGAAGCACGCCAGCGCCATGAGTTGGGTGGTGAAGGCTTTGGTCGAGGCGACGCCGATCTCCGGTCCCGCCAGCGTGGGTAGCACTGCATGCGATTCCCGCGCAATGCTGCTTTCAGGCACGTTCACGACCGAGAGGATCTTCTGTCCGTGCGACTTGCAGTACTTCAGTGGTGCCATGGTATCGGCGGTTTCGCCCGACTGGGACACGAAAAGCCCGAGCCCGTTCTTCGACAACGGCGGCTCGCGATAGCGGAACTCCGAGCCCACATCGGCCTCGACCGGAACCTTGGCCAGCATCTCGATCCAATACTTGGCGACGAGGCAGGCGTAATAGGCCGTGCCGCACGCCACGGCGGTGATGCGGTCGATGGCTTTGAGATCGAAGGGCATCTCGGCCAGGGTGATGGACCGCGCCGCCGGGTTGTAGTGCGCACGTAGCGTGTCGCCCAGCACTTGCGGCTGCTCGAAGATTTCCTTCTGCATGAAATGGCGGTATTCACCCTTGCCGGTCAGGGCGCCAGACACCGCGCTTTGTATGATCTTGCGCTCGACCACACTGCCGGTCTTGTCGCGCACGACAGCGCTATCCTTGGTCATCACCACCCAATCGCCGTCCTCGAGATAGGTGATGCGATTGGTCATGGGGGCCAGCGCCAAGGCATCGGAGCCGAGGTACATCTCGCCGCTGCCGTAGCCCACGGCCATGGGCGGGCCCTTGCGTGCGCCAACCAGAATGTCAGGCCGCTCGGCGATGAGAATTGCCAGGGCGAACGCGCCTTCCAGTCGCACGATGGCGCGATGCACCGCCTGTTCCGCCGTTAGCCCCTCCTGCAGGTATTGGGAAACCAGGTGAACCACGACCTCGGTGTCAGTATCGCTGGCGAAGGCATGGCCTTTGCCTTCCAACTCCGCACGCAACTCCTGGAAATTCTCGATAATGCCGTTATGGACGACGGCGACTTTATCGTTGGCGTGAGGATGGGCATTGCCCTCGTTGGGAATCCCATGGGTAGCCCAGCGGGTATGGCCGACACCAATGGTGCCCGAAAGCGGCTCGGCCTCGAGGCGCGTCGCCAGATTGGCGATTTTGCCCGGCGCACGCCGACGCTCGATCTTGCCGTTCACCAGCGTCGCAATGCCGGCCGAATCATAACCTCTATATTCCAGCCGACGCAGGCCATCCAACAGGCAGGTCGCGGCATTGTTGCGCCCGATGACGCCGATAATCCCGCACATATTTTCAGGTCTTTCGCTTTTTCATGACCGTGGACTTGGACGCGTTTTTTTTCGCCGCCTGCTTGCGCGCACGGTACTTGGCGGCGAAGCCGGCGAGCACCTCCTGCCGCCCGGAATTCACCGCCAGCGCATCCGCCGGCACGTCCCGCCGCACCACAGCCCCGGCGCCGGTCATGGCGCCATCGCCGATCTTGACCGGCGCCACCAGAACCGTGTTCGACCCGATGGACGCGCGGGCGCCGATATCCGTGCGGCTCTTGCTGAAACCGTCATAGTTGGCGGTGATGGTACCCGCACCGACATTGGCCTGCGCACCGACGCGGGCATCGCCAACATAGGCCAGATGGTTGGCCTTCGCGCCCCGTTCAAGGGTGGCGTTCTTGATCTCGACAAAATTGCCCACATGGGCATCGGGACCGATCGTTGCCCCCGGACGCAGGCGGGCATGGGGACCGACAACGGCACCACTGGCGATGTGGGCGCCTTCGATATGGCAGAACCCCTTGATGACCGCGCCGTCCGCGACCGTGACGCCGGGGCCGAACACCGTGAACGGCCCCACCTCCACGTCCTTGCCGAGGCGCGTATCCATGGAAAAGTAGACGGTAGCGGGATCGCACAAGGTTGCCCCGCCATCCATCGCCGCCCGGCGCAGCCGGTTCTGCATCACCACCTCGGCCTGGGCCAGTTCATTGCGGCTGTTGATGCCCATGAGTTCCTCAACCTCGCCGTCGACCACAGCACAGGCAAGCCCCGCGCCCCGCGCCAGAGCGATGAGATCGGTGAGATAGAACTCACCCTTGGCATTGTCGGCTTTGACCTTCGGCAACAGCTGCCAGAGCACGGCAGAGTCCACGAGCATGATGCCGGAATTGCACAGGCGCACGCGCCGTTCCTCGACGCTGGCGTCCTTATATTCCACGATCCGCTCAAGCCCCTTGGGACCAACGATCAGGCGCCCGTAGGCGCCCGGATCTTCCGGTTGGAAACCCAACACCACGATGACGGGCGCCCCGGCTTTTTTCCGGGCGGCGCGCATGCGGGTATAGGTTGTGGCGGTCACCAGCGGCGTATCGCCGTAGACCACCAGCACATCGCCGGTAAAGTCCTTGAGGGCGGACCTGGCCTGGAGCACCGCGTGGCCGGTACCGCGCCGTTCCTTCTGCACCACCGTGCGCAGGGGTGCGACCGCCGCCGCCACGTCGCTCCTGTCCGGCCCAACCACCACCACGACGGGATCGATTTTGACCTCGGCCAGAGTCGCCAGGACGTGGCCGATCAGGCTTCGTCCCGCCACCTGATGCAGGACCTTGGGCCGGGCGGATTTCATGCGCGTGCCCTCGCCCGCGGCAAGGACGAGTGCAGCCGTAGGTCGATTGGCCGAGGAGATCTTGGTCATCAGGGAGCCGTGGGGGTGGACGCCGCGGAGCGGTGAATGTGGGTGTTACTATAATGCCATCGGAAAATGACACGGACAGGCGGCGGGATAAAGCCAGAGTTCGCGGCCCGACCCGCCAATCCCTGAAAAAAGTGTCATAAACCAAGGAGATGTTAGGAATCCCGACCGGCGGATCGCGGCCGGAACCCGGCGGATTGCTTGACGGGCGGTGCGGTCCTCTTTAGAACCCGGGTTCCCCGATGGCCATCCAGCACCATCGGGCGTACCCATCCCTGTTTGGCGGCGGGTCCGGGCGGTTAGCTCAGCGGTAGAGCACACCCTTCACACGGGTGGGGTCATAGGTTCGATCCCTATACCGCCCACCATCGCCTAAGCGCGATTTTACTGCACAACTTGCGAGTTTGTGAGCACGGCGACGAAGCATGGCGCGTGCTGATTCACCGTGAACCATCCGCGAATATCAAGGAGTGACTCGTAAAATCGGCGTGAAAAATGTCCCGGCTCCGTTCACGCACCGCGGTTCGACAGGGAACCTATAGGGACGCAACGAGCGTGACGGACCTCAGGATTACCTTCTCTGACTGCTCGAACGCGCCTTTTCCATATCGGCCAACTCGGCGAGTGTGAGTAATGGATTTTTCTGTGCTTGTTCGAGAAACAGATCACCTTCTCGAAGGTTTAAACTTGCAAGAGCCCCAGGTGGTAGAGTCCGCACACCCTGTCCAATGTCAAAACGAAGCGCCCGGAAAAACTTGTCCATAAGCAACACGGTTTGAATGTTCGGCCGGACGCGCTTCATGTGGTGTGTCCACCGCATGTAGGCCATCATAACTTCGGGCCCGCTCCAGAGAATTAGTTTTTGATTCCACGCGCGGAGAAACTCTACCGTAGGTCCAGAATCTGCCTTTTCACCGCCGTGGAAGACCTTGAAGAATTCCGTTAGGAACTCGTCATAAATCTTTATTTTGTCGGCTCGAAAGTGCGCTTCAATCTCACGCTTACGTTCATAATATCGGCCGAGCATAACCGTTGTGGTCGCGGCAATAACCGTTGCCATCGCGGAAATCACGCCGACCACAACAGGCGTATCTAGGGTTACAAGCTGGCCCCAGAACCAGCGGATACCAATAGCGATGGCCCATACAGCAATAGCGATTAGAACGAGACCGAGTAGTGGCGACAGCCACTTTTTTGCACGTGCCATCATCGCCGCAACCCAATTCAGTTTGGACTCTTGGTCCCCGATTTTCCGGCCCCCACGGTAAGATTAGACTACTCTCGCATAGGTTGACCATGTAAATATGGGTCGACCTTCGGGGGAGTATTGTGGGGCACCAGGCGATGTGGAAATTAGCCACTAGCATTCTGACCGTTGCCGCTCTCGTGCCGATTGGCGCGTCTGCGGTAGCTCAACAGGAGCGACGTATCACCGATGTCGAATGGAATTCTATCGGCGTACTCACTGCCACCGTTGTCGTACCCGAACCAACGACCTCGCCGCTTGGAATTCAGGTGCAGTGCGCCGCCGCCGTAAACGGCGTCCCGATAGGTTCCGGTATGTCGTTTAGCCAGGCCGGTGTCGCAAGAGTCCCGATTGATACTCCCCAAAAATACCGCGGACGCGCTGACGTAGTAGCTCACTGTTTCTAGCCAAAGGAGCCGTGCCCATGCGCAAGCTACTCTTACTCGTTCAAATCCTAGTTGTCGGCGTGGCGGCGTCCACGGGGCCGACGTACGGGGCGGCGTTCACGCAGGCGTGCTCGACACGCGCGTTCCCTACGGCGGCAACACCCATCGACGGCAAGAGTGTTGTTGAAGGCTCAGGCGGCAACAAGACCAATCAAAATCAGGCTAAAAATAACTTTTATGCGGCCGGCGCATGGGTGCCGATCGAAGACTAGGCTTCAAGAAAATGAGGATAGAGCGATGGGATTGCCACCAACAACGATTCCGCCAATGACACCTCAAGAGCTTATCACGGCGCAACTTTCCCTCTTGTCAGAGTACGGCAATGACCTGCGCGCAAGGTCGCAACCGGAGTACCTCTATACGGCGGCGAGTTTGGGAGCATTCGGTGCGGTGTCTTGGGGTGTAGCTGCGATGTCCCCAACAGTATACGTGTCCTCAGACTGGTGGGCACGACCGCCAATAGTTGCCGCAGCAGGAATATTTGTTGTCGCTGTGTCCGTGTTAGCAAAAATTTGGAGAGAGCATACCAATTATGGAATGGTCAAAGCGTACAGGGCCGCAGTGGCCAACGGCCTCGCAGCAGTACCTGAACTAAAGCCCTTAATTGCGGGGACATATACGAATCGCATAGCCGGACGAGGCGCGCATGTATCTGGCGGGATGGTCATCCTCGCAGGAGTTTCCTCCATCGCGTTCTGCCTATCTGTGCGCGGGCCGACCGGAGACGGACAGCCCCACGCCGCGAGTTCCTCGATGGCCGCGGGGCCGACGATGTCATGTGTTCTTCTACAACAAACCGATGCTGCGCGCTTGATGTGTCCTGATCATGCTGCAATTTCGCCGGTTACGCAGCCCAATGTCGCGCCATTAACTCCCGGCGATGGTCGGCCTAAGCATCAAATGAAGGGCAAGCCCCCCCCGAGCACACGGTGCGCCGCGTCGACTGGGAATGCCTCGCCTCCCTAAGAATGGCGTCGACGCCGGTAGTCAACATCAATGCGAATAATTGCGGCATTGGATGATGTGACGGACGATATCGACATTTTCCGCGCCGAAAATCCGCTCTTGAAGCAGCACGGCTGTAATTCGGGCCTTCACGCTGCCGAGCGAGCGGACGAGCTGCTAGCCGTCGACGATGTTGATGGGTGGGCGGTATAGAAACGGATACTTCGGACGCTAGGAACGTTCACGCGGCCCGCAGAGGTGGGCACACCGATACATTAGCCAGAGGAAAATAGTCATGTCCGAAGTAAATCGCGACATCTTCCCAATCTTACTCACGATACCTGGAGCGGCCGAACCACTGAAATTCGGCGACCGCGGGGCGCTCGTCTCGTGGATCGAACTCGAACGGAGATGGGAACCATTCATAAGCAAATTTCCGGCGGCCGGATCGCTATCCGACATAGTCTTAGATCGGTTTAGGTCAGTTGGCGTAGAGCTTCGGCAACGCTCTGCCGGGCTTAACGAACACCAGGCACAAAGCATCGGGCAACTATTCGAAACGCTGCAATATTACCGAACCGGGCGAGCCATTCCTTTTGATAGCGAGCCGGGGGAGTTCTTGCGCAAACAAATCGAAATTGACCCGCTAGGGGCCCTCGGTGTTGCGTTTTTTTTGATGGGAATAGATAGGATCGAAACGTTCGCCAAGCAGATTCAAACCACCAACGATATCGAGTCAGCCAGGGCTGTATTGTTGGGAATGCGCATGGTCGCGGGTTTCTCACGGGAGAAACGGCTGCAAGAGATGCTGAACGAACTCAGCACCGTTTCGGAATCTGTGACCCTACTCACGGAACAGACAAAGACCGTAACCGCGGAGATTACTTCCCGCCTTGCACAAGCAAAACTGCGGGAGCCTATCGGATTTTGGAGTGCCAAGGCTAATCGGCATTTTTGGGCCAGCTTGGTCCTCTTGATAATATTCCTAGTCCTGGCGGTCCTATTTGGCGGGATCGACTGGCTGTCCGGCGTGCCGTTTCTAAAGGCTGCATATACCGTACCGCAGGAGGCCGCTGCAGATATCGGCGTAGCCAGGACAGTAATTAACGGAGGGTTCGTATTCTGGCCCGTCTTTGTTAGTGCCGTGACGGTCGGAGTTGAACTTTGGATCCTGCGGATCGTAATCCGGTGGTTCTACATCAGTCAGAATCTCTATGAGGATGCGCTTGAACGTAAGGTAATGGTGCAATCACTATTAGCGCTGGCAGATCAGCCCCTGATGAAAGACCAATTAACTACGAGTTTGCTCCCGAAGGCGCTGGATATTCTGTTTAGATCAGCACCAAAAACCGTAACGGGCGACGACGGTTCGCCCCCGGACCTTACGAAAATTGCAGAAACGATTGGTAATGCATTCAAGCGTTAGTTCGGGGACGGTTAGTTTCTCGGATTTGAGGAAATAGAACAATTAGCGTGGACGCCGGATAGAGATTCCGCGTCCCCATCCGGGGGGTGTCGGCGGGGCGCCCGAGCCGTGCGAAGCGAGCGCCACCACTCCCACAAACTACGCCGAACCGCGGCACCTCACGCGCCGCCTAGCCCAAGACATCCGCAACCTCGGTTTCGGTCGCCTCCACCGTCCCGTTGATCGTCTTAGCATTGTGGATGGCCTAGGTAGCCAGCATTTGTTCAACCAGTTCTTCCAATTCTGCCGCGCTCATGTCCAGCATAGCGCCCGCCGCCGCGGGCTTACGGTCGGGCACGGAAGTGTCTTCTAGGCCCGCCTTAACAGCGACTATGAACGTCGTGCCGCTGATCATTAGGTCGTCAAGGAGCCTGTCCAGCTGGCGGAGTGCCTTCGGCCGAATTACTTCGCGCCGATACCGTGCTACAGCGCGGTCAAGCGTCTCGGCGATGCGAGCGCACCGTAGGAGACGGTTACCCGCAGTCCGCCAATATCTTCGCGGGCAGCATCAAAATGGCAGCCACGAGACCGATTGGCCCATTATAAACCCTCGGGCAAAGACCGTGACAAAGACGCCGACGACCGATGCGGCGATGATAAGCATCACCCCCACGAGGCCTATGTCCTCCCAGTCTTCATGGCTCAGGTGCGGCGCGTGCATATGTGGCAGGTGGAGATGCGGCATATGGAGATGAAGTCGCATTTGTATCTCCTTCA
>SCTM01000310.1 GCA_004297485.1 Rhodospirillaceae bacterium | reverse complement strand
GTAGCATCGAAGAGGTTCACCAAGCCCTGGCGGCCGCTCTCGACGCCATCACACCAGATGAGTGCTCAAACTACTTCAGACAGGCCGGCTATGTGCCCACCTAAATGCAACACGCTCTAGCTTGAAATCGATCAAGCCAAGGCGCCTCGCCAAATTCAGCCTCGGTTAAAACCGACGTTCTACACTTATGCCGTAGCTTCGTGGTTTCCCAAACGACTCGATATTGCACCCACAATTTGCCGCACTATCAAATCCGATCACGCCATAACGTTTGTCAAATGCATTGTTGATGTACGCGGTAACACGTAATCCACCTTCGCCTTGATCCCAGCCGGCACTGAAATTGAATAGTGTGTGACCACTGAACCAGTCGGCGTTGAAGTTGCGAAGGTTGTGATAGAAACCTGACGCATAACTCCCTTGTGCGTTCAATAGGACCTTCCCTCCGGCGATCTCCTGCGGGAACTCATAGGTCACATTGCCACTGATCTGCGCCCGCGGGGCGTAGGTCGGCCTGACCGTCCGGAATACGCCGGGAGCAATCTGAAAATTCTTGATTGAACCGTGCGAGTACGAGCCGCCGATAGCGGCACGTAGGTTATCTGTAATCTGGAAAGCTGTGTCGAGATCCAAGCCGTAAGTCTTAGCATTCGCATTTTGCACGTATCCAGAAATGCTTGCGAATAGAAAAGCCTGATAATTGCGGTAATCGTAATAGTAGCCGGAACCATTGATCGAGAAGTGACGGTCGCCATATTTGAATCCGCCCTCATAATTGTAGAGCGTCTCTGCACCGTAGGACATTTGGGCCGCTGACAGAGGCGGGCTTCCATCAGGAAGCGGGGCGTTATAACTACCACCCTTCACGCCGCGATTAACGCCGGCGTAGAGCAGGAGTTTACTGATCGGACGATATTCGAGTTGCGCTTTTCCGGCCCACAAAATCTTCGTTCGGCTGTTGCTATAGGAAGGCTGAAGCGGAAAGAGAGCTACAGAGTTGTCCACCTGGAAATCGTTCTGATTCAGAGCAGCAAGTGAAGCAAAATTATAGTCTTGATGCTCGCGTATTGCACGCCCGCCGAGGATAAACGTCCATTTATCCGCAAAGTCATATTCAATTTGACCAAATCCTGAGAAAGAGTTGGTGTCTAACTTTAAAGTGTCGACTGCGTCGACCCCGACGGCTGAAAGACCGAAAAGGCCGGACAAGAGGGACCCCTTCGGGCCGAGCAGACCCTGCGTGGAATGCGCCGCGATATCGAGATAGAAAGCGCCTGCGACCCAGCGGAAACGGGAACTGCCACCGCTAAGCCGCACTTCCTGCGAAAAGGCATCTGTCTTAGCCTTGGTGCCGAACAGAAAGAGATTGCTAGGACTACCGTCGGCATCCATCAAAAATTGTTTAGTGTAATATTGGAACGCGGTAATCGAGGCGATCTTGATGTCACCGGCGTCATAGTCAATGTGTGCCGCTCCAGTCCAGGAGTCGTCGCGATTCAGACTACTCCGCGCAAAGTCGGAGGAAAGCTGAAGAGTCTGTGGATTGATCGGGGTGTAACCGAACCATGTAGCGCCGGGAACTCTGGTCCCGTTTCCCGGAAATCCGAATGAAGCAAACGGAATGACGGCGAAATTTGTGTAGTTGCCGCCGCCAGGGCCGATTGCAAGCCGGGTCTCGTTCGGACTCACCCTGTCAACTTGAATAAGGTGACCTTGCGTGTCAAATGTCCCGATAGTTGCCGACGACGTATATGGCGCTGATGACAACCGCTGCCCCGCACCTGACGCGACCAAACGCACAGTCACCTTGTCTGTCGGTTCAAACTTTAACTGCAGCCGCCCGGCATATGTCCGGCCACCTCCCTCATCTTGACAGCAAGGCGTCGGCTGTGCCCCCGGAGGGCCGAAGTTCGTTGGCGCGCCCGACGCCACCCCGGCGGGGTAAACATTTTTCCAGTAGTTATCGATGTGGTTATAATAGCCTGACGCGCGAACAGACATCTTATCTGTAACTGGAACATTGACCGCGCCCTCAAGTTTCATTTCGTTGAAACGCGCGTAGCCTACATTGACATAGCCGCTTGTCGCCGAAGAATCCGGTTGCGCGACCAGCGTATGGACGAGACCGCCCGTGGCATTCCTTCCAAACAGCGTTCCTTGCGGTCCCTTTAATACCTCTACACGCTGCACATCAAACAATGCGAGCGTCTGACCTTGCTGCGTAGGTACATACACGTCATCGACATAGACTGCGACCGGGGCCTCGATCGCGTCGTTGAAATCCGATTGCGTTACACCGCGCACGGTGAATTGCTGACTTTGTCCGGCGAGACTGCCGGAGTTATACACACCAGGCGTTAGCTGGGTGAGGTCCGTACTCGAGGAAAGACCAAGTTTTCGGAGCGTGTCGCCTGAAAACGCCGCAACCGCGATGCCGACATCCTGGAGGTTCTGCTCGCGACGCTGGGCCGTCACAACAATCTCTTCAGCACCATCACTCCCCGTGTCCGCCGTCGATAGCGCCGGGCGATTAGGCGCGGAAGCTTGGGCCCACCCATCCTGAGCGGCCAGCGCAACCATCGAGGTGGCAACCAGCAACACGTCTCGTAGTTTTGTCATGAATCTGCTCCCCCCTTAAGTTTCTGCGATCCGCCAGAGCTTACACAACGTCCGTGCACTATCAACTATTTTTTCGAAAATATAGGAGATGGCGGATGGGTTTAGAGCGCGCTTTTGTTATAACATATTGATATTACATTATTATTAATAAATACTCAGGCTGCATCAGTTCGTTTATATTGACGAAAGTATATATTTATATGCATTGTAGCCGCCCAATGGAGTGGGGATCGGATGGTCAGAAGAGTGGTTACTGCCGTCGAGGCAGGAAAATCGATATTTCGCAGCGACGGTTCGGTCCCGACTGAACACGTCTACAAAGCACTTCCCGGGTTCATGACCTCCATTTGCTGGAGCACATCCGCTCAGCCTTCGAATACGTCCGTCATTGAGGCAGCCCCCCTCGGCACGCGTGCAATACCCGGGCCCGGAGAAACACGCCTCATGATCGTCAGATTTCCACCAGATTCGGTTATGGTCGGTCCCGGCTTCGACCCGAAAGCCGCCGGGGCTGAACAAACAATACATATGCCAGGCCTCGCGGAACTGTTTGAGATCGATAATCCTGGCATGCATCGCACAAACTCAATTGACTATGATATTGTATTAAGCGGAGAAATCTGGCTCGAACTGGATAACGGCGCTGAGAAACACCTTAGAGCCGGCGATATTGTTATTCAGCAGGCAACGCGGCATGCTTGGCGCAATCGCGGGCAGACCGATGCGAACATGGCATTCATACTCATCGGTACCGCAACAACAAGCTGACGATTCTCCGCGCACTTTTATATTGCGTGTTTCTTGAGACCGCTCATATTCGATAGTGCGCTAGGCGACGCATCAGAATCCACGGCATATCGCTACAGGCAGAATCGATGGCAGATGTGGTTAATGAGCGAAGCCCGCCGCGAAATGGGGACACGCGCGCCGCGGACGTTCTTTACCGCCTCCGCAACGATATTGTCAGTTGTGTATTGAAGCCAGGAGATCGGCTACGTTTCGAAGCTCTGCGCGACATATATGGCGTGAGCTTCTCGACACTACGTGAAGCATTGGCCAGACTTTCATCAGAGCGTCTGGTGGTAGCCGAAGGCCATCGCGGATTCATCGTGGCGCCAATTACGCGCGCTGATCTTCTCGATCTCACAGAGGCACGCATCCTTGTTGAGCGCGAGTGCCTAGCACGGTCGATCCAGAATGGGGACTCCGCCTGGGAAGCTGAAATCCTTTCATCCTTCCACCGCCTGGATCGACTGGAGATGAGGATGACAGACAACTTCGGCGTGTCACCAGAATGGGATCTTCGCCATCATGAGTTCCATGACTCCCTCGTCGCGAGGGCCGGCTCTCCAATACTCGACGAGATCCGACAATCGCTTTTCGAAAGGGCCAGACGCTATCGGCGCCTTTCCTCAATCACACGCAAGACACCGCGCGCCAAGAGTAACGAGCACCGAACACTTATGGAGGCCGTGCTCGCCAGTGACATCCCTCGGGCGCAGAATCTAATGGAACAACATATTCGAACGACAGCGAACAACCTCCTAGCAAGCGTTTCAGATTTTGTTGCCTAATGTAAGCGGCTACCGGCATTCGACCCGGCGTCGGTGAATTGTGCAACCTTATCTGATCGCCATGAAATGACGTGAAATTCGAACTTTGCGGCGTTTCTGCCTCGGGCACGCACAAAGCCACTCTCACTTACCGAGCGAGCGCTCGGTGAACTTCGCGATACTATCAGTTGCTGCGACCTTCCACCGGGCATGCCTCTACGGCTTGAGTACCTTCAGGAGAAGCGCAAGCTATTTAGTGCAACACCGTCGACCAGAATGCGACGGCGGTGCGCCGGCCTATCTAGCGAAAGTGGGCGCTATCGCAAGCTTGCTGCGCGCGTTCGCCAAAGACCTCGCAACAAAAGCCGCCCCCGTCCGAGACGCGATCTTAGCGGGAACCCTATTAAGGCAACAAATCAGCGTCACTGCACAGAACCTCGCGGAAGCTTTGCATGACTTTGAGCCAAGGTATTTGTCAGTAACGGACTCCGATCCATTGCGAGAACGCGTGCAATAGGCGGGTGCAAGACCAGCTCTTGGACAAACTTTCGGTAGTGGGTTAAGCCAATCAACTCATATTTATCGATTAATGCCCAACAATAACACAGCAATGCTTGTAGGTCTGCGACCGTCGGGGATCGACCTTCCATATATGGACCTCCGGCGAGGTGCTGATTGATTTTCACGAGGCCCGCGATGTATTCCGCCCGCCCTTTGGTTCGAATACTTTCCCATGAATCGCCCGCATCTGAGAAACGTTCCGGTAAGCGCCCGCGTCGACGAGCGATATGCATACTGCTTGCGAACCACGAAAGCCAAGCCAGGCACTTCGCGCGAGCTAGCGGCAAGGATGGAAGAAGTTGCGAATGGGGAAAGCTATCGGCGATAAAACAGCATATTGCAAGGTTCTCAGTTAGTACCGAGCTCCCAACCAACATCGTCGGAACGGTCCCCGCTGGATTGTAGCTGCGCAACTCCAAACGATCCCCGGCCATTTCCACAAGCCGAACTTCATAGCGCGCATCGGCAATTTCGAGCGCCAACAAAGGGGCGAGTGAGCACAAATTCTGCCCATGAAACAACACGATCGCGGCCTCGGAATCCACGCTCATATCATCAGCCATCGGTCATAAACTATTCCGCCAACGACAATAGCCCAAGGTCCGTCGCGAGCGATTGATGCATATCCATTATTTGATTCTCACTGCCGGCAGTCCCGTAGACGATATGGTCCGGACGAACCAACGCCGCACAGGCACCCCGCGCGGCAAGCCAATCTTGAAAAATTCCATTCACTTCAACGACCGACGACTCGCTCTCCACGGAATCAAGCACAAAGATGCCCACACCGAGTTTGGCCGCCAACGCTTTCACTTTGCTATTGATGGTTGTGCCAACCCTAAGCCAAAGATGGAAACCGATGCCCGTGACATCATCTGATCGTACCGCCTTGCCATCCACCCTGAGCCACGGCTGCGGAGCTGTTTCCCCGGCCCCCGCGCTCTTCATAAGAAGGCCATTCTCAAGCGGTGGAAGTAAGTTCTGGCGTATCTGACGGCCGGTACCTGCGACCATTTCCGCCCGCATGCGCTTGTTCCGTTCGGCTGCGCGAAGTGAATTTCTTTCACAGATAATCTGTCCGAGGTTCTTTGTCGTTTCTATTACAGCACGGACATTAGGACGCCGCTCAAGCTCATAAGTTCTGAGAATATTTGGCGTTGCGCCGCCGTCGATCACCGCACGCAATTTCCAAGCGATATTCGCGGCATCGCGCATGCCTTGGCTCATTCCTTGAGCCATGAAGGGCGGCGATTGGTGCGCAGCATCACCAACGAGAAAAACGTTTTCACGGTACCATTCATTTGCGACCAATGCATGGAATCTATAGGTCGCGGCTCTCCATATTCGTGCCTGGTCGGGCTTCAGCCATCTTGCCAGAAGCAGCCATAGATTTTTCTCTTCCGTCATTGCTACGGGATCATCGCCCGGATTCAACATGATCTCCCAACGACGCAGTCGATTTGGACCGCGGACGAAGGTCATTGGACGTGCCGGGTCACAAAATTGGATATTTAACTCTGGAAGTTCGACGTCGTCGTTCAAAAGCACATCAACAACCAGCCAGGGCTCATCAAAGGACAAGTCCTCCATACTAATTCCCAGCGCTGTGCGGACGAAGCTCGAAGCCCCGTCGCATGCTAGAACGTAAGTTGCTTCGATGGTCTCGGCTTCACCGTTGTCATCTATGACGATGAGCCATGTTCCATGATTGGTGCGTTCTATCCGGCGCACGGGCTGACCAAGACGCAACCGAAGTGTTGGATGCGCAGTGCACGCCGCACGGAGTGCTTTTTCAAGCTCGGGCTGAACGAAAGTCAGATTGGGTGGCCAAGCGAGCGGATATGGTTCAGGTAAAGAATCGAATTGTCTGAGCACCTCACCACATGCTGAGTGATATTGAGTGGGCCGATATGGTTCGCAATAAGGCTGAAGATCGTCCGCAACTCCGATCGACTGCAAAATACGCAGGACTTCATGGTCCATCCCGATTGCGCGGGGCGTATCCCATATTGTACGGGAAGCCTCTATCGCAATCGTATCAATGCCATCTTTGGCCAACAAGTTGGCGGCAACGGCTCCTACGGGTCCAAGACCAATGACGGCCACAGCGTGAGCACGCCCCCCATCAGGCATTCTTTGTTCCCCCCGCACTATTGCTATTACCGTCACCGAGCCTCGGGCTCGGCGTCTTTGCTACCAGACGTTCTCCGTCAATGACGATGGGGGAGGCAATTCCAGGGATCAATCCTGACGCACTCATGAGATCAATGCGCATACCCCTGGCGATTATCTGCGGGTCAGAAAATACGTCTGCAACTGTATTGATTGGGCCTGCAGGCACCCCGGCGGTAACTAGGCGTCCCAGCAATTCATCGCGCCCTCTTGCTTCGAGCGCGACCCCAAGTGCTTTAGACAACTGTTCGCGGTTACGAACGCGGGCCGGGTTAGTGGCAAATCTTGGATCAACGGCCAAATGTGGAAGGCCGAGTTCAGCACAGAGTTTCGCAAATTGATTGTCATTGCCGACCGCGATAATGACAAAGCCGTCGGCAATGCGAAATGTCTGGTAAGGCGCGATATTGGGGTGTGCGTTACCAAGCCGAGACGGCGCCTCGCCGCTCGCCAAATAATTCATTGCCTGGTTGCCGAGGACGCCGACGAGGGTATCGAGCAACGCCATGTCGATATGACAGCCAACACCGGTCGAGTCCCGCTCTCGCAAGGCCCCAAGAATAGCGACGACGGCATAGACCCCAGTGAAAATGTCCGCAAATGCGACACCTGTCTTCTGCGGTTCGCCCGCAGGATCACCGGTGAGATCCATAATTCCGCCGAGCCCCTGAATCATAAAATCGTAGCCAGCTCGAGGTGCGTAAGGACCAGTTTGTCCAAAACCAGTGATAGAACAATAGACAAGCTTTGGATTGGTGGCGCGCAGACTTTTCGCATCAAGACCATACTTGCAGAGCCCGCCGACCTTGAAGTTCTCGATAAGCACATCGGAAGACTCGACTAACGTCTTAATCTCGGCCTGTCCGGTTTCTGACTCGAGATCAACGGTAATTGACGTCTTACCGCGATTGCATGAATGAAAATACGCGGCACCAAGATCAACGCCATCGTTCCCCACAATAAATGGCGGTCCCCAATTACGGGTGTCGTCACCGCTATTGGGCCGTTCGACTTTGATCACTTCGGCGCCAAGATCCGCCAGGAGCTGACCGGCCCACGGCCCCGCAAGGATGCGTGCCAACTCAAGCACACGAACGCCCGTCAATGGCTTCATCATTTCAGAACGCCGCCAATCCCGTGATACCACGGCCAAGAATCAGTCCGTGAATATCGTGCGTTCCCTCATAGGTGTTTACGGTTTCGAGATTGGCGGCATGACGCATGACTTGGTATTCAGCTGCAATTCCATTTCCGCCATGCATATCTCGGGAAACTCGAGCTATCGCGAGTGCCTTCCCGCAATTATTACGCTTCACCAGTGATATCGTCTCAGGAATCAGCACTCCCTCCTCAAGACGCCGCCCTACGCGTAGGGCGGCCTGGAGTCCTAAACTGATCTCTGTCGCCATGTCGGCAAGCTTAATCTGGAAGAGTTGCGTCGCGGCAAGTGGTCGCCCGAATTGCCTTCGATCTAGCCCGTATTGACGGGCCGCCTCGTAACATGCCTCTGCCGCCCCCATCACGCCCCAGGAAATCCCGTAGCGTGCTCTGTTGAGGCAGCTAAATGGTCCCTTGAGCCCGCTCACGTTCGGCAACAAGTTCTCGTCTGGGACTTCCGCGCCCTCCAGCACAATCTCGCCTGTGACGGACGCCCGTAGCGAAAGCTTCCCCTTAATCTGCGGGCATGTGAATCCGCGCGTACCGCGCTCCACGATAAATCCCCGAATCTCACCATCGTGTGCATCGGATTTTGCCCAAATGATTCCGAGGTCAGCGATAGGTGAATTGGTAATCCAAAGCTTGCTTCCAACAAGCCTATAGCCCCCGTCTATCTTTTCGGCACGGGTGCGCAAGCTGCCAGGATCTGAGCCCGCATTGGGCTCGGTGAGTCCAAAACAACCCACCCATTCTCCCGTCGCAAGTTTAGGAAGAAACCGACGCTTCTGTGCTTCAGAGCCGAAAGCATAGATGGGATACATGACGAGCGACGACTGCACGCTCATCGCCGAACGATACCCCGAATCCACACGCTCTATCTCGCGCGCAATCAGCCCGTAAGCGACGTAGCCCATGCCCGCGCCACCATAAGTCTCTGGGATCGTTGCGCCGAGAAGGCCCAGTGCACCCATCTCGCTCATGATGGCGCGGTCGAAGCTCTCGTCAAGATAGGCGCACGTGACGCGTGGTTGCAAATTCTCTTGGGCATAGCCTCGCGCGGTAGCTTGTACGAGACGCTCGTCCTCGGTAAGTTGTTTGTCGAGGCCGAAGACATCAGAGTGATCAAACCGCGCTATCGTCGGCTCGACGTGCGATGCTTCCATAATTTCGCCGACGTTGGAAATCTGACTCATGGTGGCCGGTCCTTGTATTTCAGCAGGCGAAGTAACTGGTTTTGCTTTGCGTGTAAAACTCAACCGCAGCAAACCCTTGCTCTCGCGGCCCATAGCTGGAGGCCTTTGTGCCGCCGAAGGGCATGTGATAGTCAACACCAGCCGTTGGTACATTTATCATTACCATTCCCGCGCGTGCGCGTCGGCGGAAGTCGTGTGCGTATTGCAACGAGTTCGTTACGATACCCGCAGACAATCCGAACTCGACATCGTTTGTCACCTCTAACGCCTCTTCATAATTCCGGACCCGAACGACTGACGCCACGGGGCCGAATATTTCCTCCTGATTAATGCGCATCGAGGATTTTGTATCGGCAAGCAGAGCCGGCGCGAGATAGTAGCCCTCGGTCTCGCGCTTCAAACGCTCTCCACCGATGACCAAGGTCGCCCCGTCACCGCGCGCACGATCAAGGTGCGACTGAACTGTATCAACCTGTTCCTGGCTCGAAACCGGCCCGATGTCCGTGTCTGGAGCTAATGCGTGGCCTACCCGCAGTCGGGTCAGGCGCTCGGCCAATGCGGCCACAAATCGATCGTGAATGCCTTCGGTCACAATGAGTCGGCTTGAGGCGGTGCAGCGTTGGCCGGACCCAAAATAGGCACCGTCGAGGGCAACTGTAGTCGCGCGATCCAAGTCAGCGTCATCCAAGATGACAAGCGGATTTTTGCCCCCCATTTCCAACTGAACCCGTTTACCGTTCGCCACCGCTTCTGCCGCTAGCCCGCGGCCTACGCCCGCCGAACCGGTGAACGAGATCGCCGCCACGCGTGGATCCCGAGCCAAGCCCCCCGCGACCGAGCCTCGCACAAAAATGAGATTAAATACGCCGTCAGGCACACCGGCGTCGTGAATGGCCTCAGCCAAGCCACTTGCGATCGCTGATGTGAGCGCCGCTGCTTTCATAACAACGCTATTACCGAACGCAAGGGCCGGCGCAGTCTTCCAGGCAGGAATCGCGATCGGAAAATTCCAAGGCGTGATCAACCCGACGACACCCAGTGCCTCACGATGAGTTTGAGTCTCCACGCCGGTTCGCACCGAGTCTAATGTGTATCCATGCCGACGAAGAGCTTCGCCTGCAAAATAGCGAAATATCCGAGCTGCTCGCACCACCTCGCCGCGACCTTCCGCCCGCGGCTTGCCTTCTTCGCGGCTCAGTAATTCTCCTAGTTGGTCGGCCCGCTCCAACAAGAGAGCGGCCACCCGATCGAGACAATCCGCGCGAAGTTCCGGGGACATTTCGGCCCATCGGGGTCCGGC
>SCTM01000309.1 GCA_004297485.1 Rhodospirillaceae bacterium | reverse complement strand
ATTATCGGTCCCTTCGTTATAAACCGTATCGTACCAGGCAGCCGCACTTGCCTCGACGCCGAGAGACCCTGCGCGGAGACCCAACTCGGACAAAAGATCGACCCGGTCTGAGATCACGCCAGCGCGGAAATTGCGGTCGCCGTCGTCGCCATTGGAATCGGTAACCAGCGCCGGATCGGGGTTGTTGAGGCGGAACGCCGCACTGTATTTCAGCGTATTGTCCCAACGAATCGCGGTATCGCCGTCACGGTAAATCTCCGCGGCGTGACTGACGGGGATCGCAGCCGCACACAGAACGAAAAGGCCACCCCCTAGGGCAGCCATCGTTCGTCCGGGAGTCCGCACCTTGGTCATGCGTTTGCTGGTCACGGCATCAATCGTCTGGTTCAGGATCGCGGCGCACCCTATCATGATTGCGGCGGCAGGGTCATTGGTGAGACAGGGCGGAGTGAGGCGGAAACGTGTCGCGATTCTATGTACTTCTCATAGCGATCTTGTTGGGCAGTATGCCCGTCGCCCAGGCCGGCGTGACACCCGCGGAAGCGGAAGCCCTCAAGGGTGCTTTGACACCCGTTGGTGCGGAACGGGCGGGCAACGCCGCGGGAACGATCCCACCATGGACGGGCGGCTATACTACCATGCCGCCGGGCTACAGGCCGGGGGACCCGCGCCCCGATCCTTTCGGCGGCGAGAAGCCCATTCTGACGATCACCGCCGCAAACTATACGGCTTATGCCGATAATTTGCCGGAGGGTGCCAAAGCTCTGTTCAAGGCATTTCCCGACTATCGCATGAACGTTTATCCGACCCATCGCACGGCGGCGGCGCCGGCCGAGGTTTATGAGAACGTCTTTCGCAACGCAACCCGCGCCCACGCGGTTGCGGATGGCCTCAGCTATGGCGTCGAAGGTGCTGCCGGCGGCATCCCTTTTCCGATACCGCAAAGCGGTCTTGAGGTGGTGTGGAATCATTTGCTCGCCTTCTGGGGCGCGGCGCGGGAAGCCCACCTCAGCACCTACGTCGTTTCCGCGGCGGGCAACGTGGATCTGGGCGCCAGCTATCGTGAGGTCGCCGATTTCCCTTATTATGCCCCTGGTGTCACGCCCGAGTCCGTGGGCGCCTACTATTTTAAAACGCGTCATATCGAGGATGCGCCGCCGTCGAAATACGGCGAGGCTTATCTGGCATGGCAGCCGCTCAATATCGCCCGCACCAAATTCGCGGCCTGGCGCTACGTTCCCGGCGAGCGGCGCGTGCGGCGCGGACCCTCCCTTTCCTATGATACCCCCGATCCCGAGGCGTCGGGATTCGAAACCCTCGACGAATACTACATCTTCTTCGGTGGCCCCGATCGCTACGACTTTAAGCTGCTGGGCAAGAAGGAAATGTACATCCCCTACAATAATAACGGTCTGTATCAACGTCCGGTGAAGGAAATTCTCAGCCGCAATCACGCCAATCCCGACGATCTGCGTTATGAACTTCATCGGGTCTGGGTGGTGGAGGGAACACTGGCGCCAGGCAAGCATCACATCGCGCCGAAGCGGCGGCTGTATGTTGATGAAGATAGCTGGTTCGCGGTCTACAGCGACGCCTGGGACGAGGACGGGCGGCTTTGGAAATTCGGCCACGCCACCATGTATCTGGTTCCCGATTTGCCGGCGATCGTTCTCGGCAGCCAGTTCGTCTACGACCTTATTCTCGGCGGCTACGTCTATGGCTTTGCGTTCAACGGCGATCCCATTCAATACAAGGTGACGCCGCCCCATCCCGAATCCGCCTACACTCCCGAAACCCTGGCGACCGAAGCGATCCGGTGACCAGAGCAAGATTTGATGAAGGTGAATCGCCCCCTCACCCCAACCCTCTCCCCGGCGGGGTGAGGGGCAAAGCGCGCTTCACATTGAAGCAATCAGGCTCTAGCGGTCCGATTCCAACATTCGTTTCGCGATCCTGTGGCCATCCGGGTCGCGAATGTTAAATCCGCCCCGCTGGGTGATCAGGCGGCCGTTAGACCGGCGTAAGCGAGCGTCGCCAGCCGGAGCATTTCTCCGGCCGACATTTCTCCCACCATCACCGCACTCAGTTCTTCGTCCTGCCAAACGCAAATTCTGGTCGCGCCGCGCTTGAGCATGTCGAAACGTTCCGTGCCGGGGGAGTGGCTCAGGTACACAGTGAATACGTGATTTTGCCCGTCGCGATAATCAATCGTAACGGCTTTGCGTTCAGGCATGGCGTGAGCCGCCGCCAGCGTATATCCGAGCTTCGAAAGATCCGGCGTCTTTATCGTGGGGCCCAGGATATCCTGCACCACATGGTTGGCGGCCTCCATGGTGCTAACGGTACCCGCCGCATCCGTCATCACCAGTGACTCGTGTCGTGCCGCCAGCGCTTGGGCAACCGTAGGATCTTCATCCGAAGGCTTGATTATCTTGTAGGTCGCCATGCTCACAACCATGAGCGCAAGACTTGCCGCGATGGCGTATATGGTCTGACGTGACGGCCATATCGTGCTCCGCCGTTGTGCCCGCTCGATCGTGTGCAGCCAGGCGGCCGGCACCGGGCGCTCGCCCACGGGACCGTAGAGTTCCACAAGCCGGGCTTTATCGGCCCGGAAGGCGGCGATTTTTCGAGCCAGCTCCCGATCGTATTGCGCCAAAGCGGTAATGTCGGCCGCGCGCACACGGCTGAGCTCGCCGTCGATATAGGCGTGCAGTTCCTCGTCGGTGATCTGTGGCCGGTCGCTCATGGTGAGGTACCCGTTTCCGGCGCCCGTGGTGAAGACCGTTCCATCTCGCCGCGCAGACGTTCGCGGGCTCGGGCCAATCGCGACATCACCGTGCCGATAGGTATTTCCAGTTCGTCGGCGACCTCTTGATAGTTGAGCCCTTCCAACCCGATCAGCAGCAGTATCTGCCGGTGTTCAAGGGTCAAGGTTGCCAGCGCACGCTCGAAGTCGATGATCGAAGCGTGATCACGTGCAGGCGTCACGACCGCGAAGCTGTTTTCTACGTCCGCCAAATCGACTTTTACTCCTTGTCTGCGCCGACGGCGCAGGTCGTCGATGTAAAGGTTGTGGAGAATCGACCGCAGCCAGCCACCGATACGTTGCAACTCTTCCAGCTTGGCCGCCTGCCTCAAGGCCCGCTCGATACAATCCTGCACCAAGTCGTCAGCCGCAGCGCCATTCCCGACCAGCGCCGTGGCATAACGACGCAAGCCCGGAAGTTGGGCGGTCAAAGCGACCGTAAACGCGTCCCGGTGGCCGGCTGTCACGGGCATTTTCCAGTCACAAGATCAACCCGCCACCACAGCAAGCCACGTCAGCCGCAGACGCCGGCAGTCCGCCGTGGGGGCGCCGCGACGGGAAATATGACGCGGTCGTCTCTATCACGGCAATCCCTACGTACGACGGGCCGACCCCTGCGAATCGTCGGCGCACATCATCGATCAACGGGCTGCAGCAATACGCCGGGAACGTCCCGTGGTTGTAGACGATGACCGGTCAGGATTTATTCCCTATCCCAGGGCTCAGGACGGGACTTTGGCAGGCGCGTTGGAATTACAGATCCTCAGGTGTACGCCAGGGCGGGAGCAAGGGGCGTTCACCTTTAAAGGGGCTTTCACCTTATAAAATCACATTGGTTTCATGGGGTTGCGGGCGTCATATCCCCAATAATCACAATGTCTTGCAACGTGCACGCCGGCCTATCCGTTAGACTCAAAGTGACATGGGTCGGGAATATTCCCACGCTCACTGTCGTCTGAGTGGGGTCCCGATGGCCCAATTGCCGCCCCTGTTGGCAGCGCGGGTCGTCTACGGAAAGTTGCTCGGCCACATTGAGGGGAAGTTAAAATGCGCAAGTCACTCGGTCTTGTCTCTGCCCTGGCCCTGATGGGTGGTCTTGCCGCCAGCACCAGCGGTTCGAACGGAACCGTCGGTGGCGGCATATCCCAGATGCTGGCACCGGTCGCCGAAGCGGCTTCCGTTGAACATCAAACCGCGATCAATGCGTCGACGGGCAACTACGCCGTCGTCGCCCCAACGTTTCTTGGAGACGCGAATGGAGCGTTCTCCGTTATCCGACTCATCAGTGCTGTCGGGGCCGCGGGCAGCAGCACGACTTCGACTTTCAGCCTGACAGTGGTCGGCAACAATTCGGGCCAAGTCTATGGCGCGCCGTTTACGGTTGCAGTTCCTCATTTGGCAACGATCGGGATCGGCTTGTCCGACATCGTGAAGGATGCCGGTGCCACCTACAAAGCCTTTACGAACGGCGACACCGGTTACGCCATTTATATTC
>SCTM01000308.1 GCA_004297485.1 Rhodospirillaceae bacterium | reverse complement strand
GTACAGTGCATTCGACACGGTGATGGCATTGCCGTTGAGGCCAAGCGACAGACCCGTCACCATCGGAAAGGGTGCAGCGCCAAGGCCGAGTGTTGCCGCGAACAACATGGGCGCCAGCATGTGTGCGCCGTCTAGTGCTCCAATCATGATTTTATCGCGCAGGCTCGCCCAGGACGGTTCTTTGCTGATGACAACATCCAGCCCGTATTTGGCGAAGAGGCCGCGCTCTTTGGCAATCGCGATAAGGGCGCAATCCGTCAACGGCATAATGCCGAGCCTGACATGCGTTTTCTCCGGCTGCGCGCGTGTCATACTGCTTACCGCCTTAGCCCGACAAAAGATCGGCTACTGAGATGACGTTTTCGGCAACTTCCTTCAGGGTCTTGCCTTGGCGCATGGCCATGGAACGCAGGGCGCCGTGCGCGTCGTTCTCGCTCATGCCGCGTTGCTTCATGAGAATGCCCTTGGCCTTTTCGATGACCTTGCGAGCAGCCAGATCTGCTTTTGACTTTTCCAGTTCGCGTTGAAGATCGTTCACGAGTCGGAACCGCTCGATGGCGATTTCGAGAACAGGGCGAACGCGGGCCTCGGTCAGGCCGTCGACGATATAGGCGCTGACCCCGGCACGGATGGCCTCCCGCGCCAATGTCCCGTCGCCGTTTTCCACGAACATAACGATCGGCTTCGGATTTTCGCGCGCCACCGTGCGAAGGTTCTCAAGGGTGTCGCGATCGGGTGCCTGACAATCGATGATGATGACATCCGGCTGCCAATGATTGATTTCATTGAGCAGAGCATTCGCCCCGACGGCACCGGTCTTACGGACCACCGCATAACCGGAAAGGCCGTCCTCGACCACGCGGGCGCGCTCCGGGTCGTTATCAGCCAACAGCACAATCAAGCGCGGTGGTGGTGTCATCCGTCCAATTCAATCATTTGTGCCGGCGAATGCCTTTGGGACCAGGCACAGCTTTCGCTGGCATACAGTCGTTAGCCATGAACCACCCGACAAATACTGCTGCAGCGCGGTAGAAAATGCTTGCCCCGTTGCGAGCACGAACTTCTCAGGAGGTCGTGAGCTTAGCAATGCAAAAAGCGTGCAATGAACGGAAATGATTTAATATCATTATAATTCAATATGTTGAAAAATATTTTCACGATATCTGGCTACGTAGCCGCCAGATTCTGCTCGTAACCACTCGGTAACGCACAAATTATAATCATTTTTTATAATGCGGTGCAATAATTGTATAAAAAATAAGCAATAAAATCGGGTGGTCGTGGGGTTGGACTATCAAGTTATTGAAATACATCAATATTCCAATCTATCTCTAATGGCACGCCGTTTGCTTATACAAAAACGAAGGCGCCGCCAAAGCGCGGCATCCTTCACCGACCCAACGACGGGTTATTGGCAACGTCGCTATCGGAATTCTCCCAATTGGGAGGGTTCAGGTGCGGCGTTTTTTTTATTGGCGTCGAACAGCCGGGGGCAAAAGACAGATGAGTCGCAACGAATACAAGCGCGGGTTTGGGGAGACTCGCAGACGTATTGGAGGAATGATGACAAGGGCAATGGCCTTGGCCCTCGTCTTGTGGGCAGGAGGTGCTCACGCCGATGACGGCCTGGATGTCATCACCAAAGGCAAGATGTTGTTCGACTCCCGCGTGCGGTGGGAAGACGTACAGCAGGACGGCTTCGCCAAGACCGCCGACGCGGTGACTTTGCGCACACGCTTCGGTTTGGAAACAGCCGAGTTATTTGGCACCAAAACCTGGGCGCTGATTGAATTCGAGGATATCCGCAATCTCGCCCAGCAGGCCTATAACAGCACGGCAAATGGCAAGACCAAGTTTCCGACCATCGGTGACGCGGCCGCAACCGAACTGAACCGCGCCCAACTGACCTTCACCGGCATCCCGGACACGACCATCATCGTCGGGCGCCAACGCATCCTCCTCGATAACCAGCGCTTCGTCGGCAATGCCGGATTCCGCCAGAACGAACAGACCTTCGACGCGGTGACGGCCATCAACAAGACGTTGCCGGACACCGAACTTGAATACATTTATATCGATCAGGTACGGCGCGTGTTTGGCCCAAACAGCCCAACTGGGCGCTTCCCCAGCAGCAGCAACCTGTTCCACGCCAAATACACCGGGATCTTCCGGCAGACGATATCCGCCTATGCGTATCTTTTGGATCTCGGCCCTAAGTCCGCTCTGAATACGCAAACTTATGGGATTCGTGCCATCGGGGAGCTTCCGCTCGATGGCGGATTCTCACTCACCTATGCGGGCGAGTACGCCAAGCAGAAGAATTTCAGGACCAATCCGAAGGTGCTCGATCTCAACTACTACCTCGGTGAAACCGGCCTGAAATACCAGATGGCAACCGCCGGTGTCGGTTACGAAGTGCTTGGAGGAAATGGTGCCATCGGTTTCTCGACACCACTCGCGACACTCTTCGCGTTTCAAGGCTGGGACGATGCATTCCTTACGACGCCGACGAAAGGCATCAAGGACCTGTATCTCAAGGCTGGGTACGGATGGAAAGGTGTGCCGGTCGTAACCGCGGTGAACTTGCAACTCGTTTATCACAAATATAACGCCGATTTCGGTCCCGGCAGTTATGGCCATGAATGGGATGCACTTGTCAGCCTGCCGATCACGCCGCGGTGGACGGTGGAGGCACGCTATGCCGATTACACCGCCGGAAATCTGCCGGGGTTTGCTGGACGCTCCAAGTTCTGGCTCTCGGCCCAGTTCAAGCTCTAAGCCGAACGGGGAATCCAATCGGATGGCTACGTCCTGCCGCCCAAAGTTTAGTCACGCCTTAACGACGGGCGGCGGGACAAGCGCACATAATGCAAATGCAATCGCTGTGGAATTCGGTGCGACGCTGGTGAGTGCGGCACTTGAACCTTCCACATATGCCTCAGGAGCAATGACGATATGACGAACTCTATAAATGACGGCGCAGTAGCGAAACTGAAGAGTCAACGACTGGGACGCCGCGCGGCGCTGAAACTTGGCGGCAAGGCCGCCTCCACAGTCGCGTTGCTGTCGGCCATCAAGGCGACATTTCCCGGCGGCGCATTCGCGGCGGACAGCGGCCCGGAGGTGACAGGCGCGACACTCGGCTTTATCGCTCTGACCGACTCTTCGCCGCTTATCATTGCTCAAGAAAAGGGCATCTTCGCCAAATACGGCCTGACGGACATGAAGGTCCTCAAGCAGGCATCATGGGCGACCACGCGCGATAACCTGGAACTCGGCTCAGGCGGCGGCGGGATCGACGGCGCCCATATCCTGTCGCCGCTGCCTTATCTCATCTCGACCGGCAAGGTGACCAAGAACAACGTCAAGGTGCCGATGTTCATCCTGGCGCGACTCAACGTCAACGGTCAGGGCATTTCGGTAGCCCAATCCTACGCCGACGAAAAGGTCGGCCTGGATGCCAGCAAGATGAAAGCCAGATTCGCGGCCGTTCTGGCATCGGGTGAACAGGCCAAATGCGCCATGACCTTTCCCGGCGGTACCCACGATCTATGGCTCCGCTATTGGCTGGCCGCGGGTGGGGTCGATCCGGACCGGGACGTTTCGACGATCGTCGTGCCGCCGCCGCAGATGGTTGCCAATATGAAGGTCAAAACCATGGAGGCATTCTGCGTTGGCGAACCATGGAACGCGCAACTCGTGAATCAGTCGATCGGCTACACCGCCGTAACCACCGGCGAACTGTGGATGAACCATCCGGAAAAGGCGCTCGGCATGCGCGCCGACTGGGTTGAGAAAAATCCCAATGCCGCGAAGGCAATCGTGATGGCCACCCTGGAAGCCCAGATGTGGTGCGACAAGATGGAGAACAAGGAGGAGATGTGCCGCATCGTCTCCGGCCGCGATTGGTTCAAGGTGCCCTATGACGATATCGTCGAGCGCGCCAAGGGCGACTTCAACATGGGCCTTGGCAAGAAATACACCGCCAGCCCGTTCGTGATGAAATTTTGGAAAGAGCACGCTTCCTATCCCTTCCAGAGTCACGATTTGTGGTTCCTCACCGAGGATATGCGTTGGGGCTATTTCCCGGCGAACCTCGATGCCAAGGCCTTAATTAAAGCGGTCAACCGCGAGGACCTTTGGCGCGACGCGGCAAAAGCCATCGGTGTCCCCGCATCCGATATTCCGGACTCCACGTCGCGCGGCAAGGAGACGTTCTTCGACGGCGTCACCTTTGATCCGACCGACCCATCGGCCTATCTGAAGAGTCTCAAGATCAAGCGAATCTAAACCGGGTTGGAACAAGGTCCATGAACAAGGTCGCCCTCGTTTCTAAAGTGTCCTTGGACGAGAAAAGGGCAGAATCACTCATGTCTAGCATCGACACGGAACGAGTCCGGGAGACGGCTGCACCGCCCTCCGCTGCAGGGGCGAAGGTGCAGTCGCCGCCCGGCTCATTCGCTAGCGCTGCACGGCATCTTGTGGAGCGCGTCGGCAAAGCTCTAGAAGGAGCTTTGCCGACGGCGGTGCTGTTGGCGATGCTACTCGGTGCATGGCAGTTAGCCTGTTCCGAACCGGGGGCCAGCCTTCCGCCTCCGTCCAAGGTCATCAGCGACACGTGGCCGCTGATTGCCCACCCATTTTATGTTGGCAACGGTACCGACCAGGGCCTCGGCTGGCAAATTCTTGCAAGCTTACGGCGCGTTGCCATGGGCTTCGGCCTAGCCGCGGTCGCCGGTATCAGTCTCGGTGTACTCATCGGTCATAGCAAGGTTGCCTTCCGGGCGCTCGATCCCATGGTGCAAGTCCTGCGAATGGTGCCGCCACTCGCATGGTTGCCGCTGTCGCTTGCGACATTTCATCAGGCGAATCCGTCGGCGGTCTTTGTCATCTTCATCACCGCCATCTGGCCGATTGTCTTGAACACGGCTGTGGGCGTGTCGAACATCCCTCAGAACTATCGCAACATAGCCAAAGTTCTTCAGCTCACCGGACCGGAATACTTCTTCAAGATCATGCTTCCAGCCACGGTGCCCTACATGTTCACCGGCCTGCGTATCGGCATCGGCATGTCCTGGATCGCGATTATCGCTTCCGAGACTCTTATCGGTGGCGTCGGAATTGGGTTCTTCATCTGGGATGCGTGGAACAGCTCGCTGATGAGCGAGATCATCATTGCCCTTGTTTATGTCGGCTTGGTCGGTTTCGCGCTCGATCGATTGATCGGGGCTATCGGACGGCTCATCAGCCGCACTGCCGGCGCACGTTAAGAGGACCGTATATGACACTAAAACATTTGAGCATCGAAAGCGTCGGCGTCAGCTTTCCAACGCGGGACGGCACGTTCACGGCGCTACGTGATATCAACTTGACCATCGCGCAAGGTGAATTCGTGGCGATGATCGGCCACTCCGGATGCGGTAAATCGACGCTGCTCAACGTCATCGCCGGACTGGTCGAAGCGACCACAGGCGCGGTGCTGCTGGACGGCAAGGTCGTCGATAGTCCCGGCGCCGACCGCGCCGTGGTCTTTCAGGATCATTCACTTCTGCCGTGGCTGTCCGTTTACGACAACGTCCGTCTTGCCGTCGACAAGGTTAGCGGTAAGTCGCGCACGCGTGCCGAGCGGCACACCTGGACAATGCACAATCTTGATCTCGTCGACATGGCCCATGCCAAGGATAAACGGCCACACGAGATTTCCGGAGGTATGAAGCAACGGGTCGGTATTGCCCGCGCCTTGTCCATGGAACCGCGTATTCTGCTCCTGGACGAGCCGTTCGGCGCACTTGATGCCCTCACGCGGGCAACGCTTCAGGACAAAGTCATGAACATCCATGCGACGCTCAAGAATACAGTCGTCATGATCACTCACGATATCGATGAGGCGGTTTTGCTTGGTGATCGCATTATCATGATGACCAACGGGCCGGCGGCGACAATCGGCCAGGATCTGACGGTTGGATTGCCTCGGCCCCGCGTGCGTCTGGAGACGGCGAACGACCCCGCCTATCTGACCGCCCGGTCCGAGGTCATGCGTTTCCTCTACGACCGATTCCAACATCCGAAGGAAGCGGCCTGACGAGCAAGGCCGCACGGACAGCACGCACCGCTATTTATATAGTCGCGCCAAGGCGACGCATAGGCCAACGGCCAGAAGCAGCGATACAACCTTCCAGAACGCGACGGGGTTACGCGCATAGATTGGAATCCGATTTTCCGCGCGCGTTGCTTCCCGTGAGGCCATGCCCCGCTCGAGTTCGAAAACCAGCTCTATCGTGTCGGCGAAACGCTCGGCGGGATCGACGGAAATCGTCCTCGCGATGACACGGTCGAGCCAGACCGGTAGGCTGGGTCGAGCTTGTCGCAACGATGTCGGAGAACCGAAGCGCGGCCGTGAAAAAGCCTCGACTTCGCCGTAAGGGTAGCCGCGCGTGAACATGCGATAAATGGTTACGCCCAGTGCGTATATGTCGGTGCGTACGGTCGCAGGGGCGCCTGTGAACATCTCCGGCGCCATGAAGCTTGCCGTTCCGGGTTGCTCGCCTTGATGGACATCGGGTACTTCGGGGATCAACGCAGCGCCAAAGTCGATGAGCTTCAAGCCGCCCGCCTGTTGAAGGATTGTGTTCTCGGGTTTGACGTCCCGATGCAGAATTCCTTTGCGATGCAGAGCCGCCAGGGCCTTACCCAGGCGAACGGCAACAGCGATTCCCTCGATGAGCGAGACCCGTGGCGAACGCTGGAGCCGTTGCTCCAAGTTTTCACCATCGTAATATGGCATCACGTTGTAAAGTCGGGTTTGGCGCTCCGGTGCAAGGGTAACCGCTTCGGCGGTGTAACCCGTTGACACACGCGAAGCGACATAGATCTCACGGAAGAAAGCATCGCGGACAAAGGGTGTTTGCGCGACCAGGAGCCGCGGAAATTTCATGACAACTTCTTGTCCGCTGAGACGGTCGATCGCTTTGAAAAGGTGACTATGTTGCCCTTTGGAGATCGTCTCCAGCAGTTCGAAACCGTCGATCACATCCCCGCGCTTTGGCATCTCGCCGATCGGCAAATCCGCCAGTCGCGCGCGGATTTCATCATAGCTTGCCATTGGCAGCGCCACGACATCGACGATAATCGCCGTCACGTTGTCGCCGGAACCGGCCTCCAGACTTGCATCAACCAGGGCCTGAGCGGCGGCCTGCGCGGTGTGTTGCCGCAACACCGCGTCGATGCGCGCATCGTCAAGTACGCCGTACACGCCATCAGTACAGAGAAGAAATCGGTCGCCAACGCAACAGGCTTCCTTGCCGTAATCGATTCTGACCGTTTCCGCTTCGCCAAGCGCGCGCGTCAGGACATGCGTGAAGTCAGGATGTTGAAGGACGTGATCGGAGGTTAGTCTGCGCAATTGCCCATCGCGCAGCACATAGGCACGGCTATCGCCGACATGGACGATATGGGCTTCCTGACTGCGGAGGATAAGCGCCGTAAAGGTTGTCGCCATGCTGGCGAGATACGGATCTTTCTGTCCCTGGGCTGATATCCAGGCATTGATCGCATCCAGAGACCGGGCGGCGGCGGTGTGGACATCCGCACTTGCGGCAAGCCCCCCATAACCATCTATGAAGGCGCGGACCACGGTCTCGGCCGCGACGCGACCGCCCTTGTTGCCGCCGACGCCATCCGCGACAGCAGCCACCACGCCATGTCGAACCCGCTCGGACGCGGTGCCCGGCCATACGCCGCCGAAGTCTTCATTCGCCTGTCGCCTGCCCTGGGCAGTGGCGAATCCGCTATCAATTTCAAGGCTGCCAGAAGGCGTTACCGGTTGCATCGGCATCTGATTAAAAATTAATCATCGAGAAGAACATGCCTAGATCCTGAGCATTTGAGTTGAAGCTAAACCATTTAACCAATTGATAAATAACACAATAACTATGGCACAGTTCTTGCTTTATTATGGCTGACCGGCCGAACTAGTTACAGCCGGTCAAGTCGGTGCTCAAGGGCGGGCGCGACTTAGGTGAGACCCCAACGATGGTGTCTCCGATTTCGACGAGCGGATCAACGCAGATTCGTCGAAACCTCAAACCAAGTATTGAGACGCCCTTATGCAAAAGAGTTTCCTGAAATCGGGCCATTGGCCCACCCTATTATCGGCTTTCCTGTACTTCGACGTGAGCTTCATGGTCTGGGTGATTCTCGGGCCGCTTGGCGTTCAAATCGCGAAGTCGCTGAACCTCGACCCAGCACACAAGGGGTTAATGGTCGCCACGCCGGTTCTGGCCGGCGCGCTGTTGCGCGTCGTCAATGGCGTGCTGGTCGATCATCTTGGACCGAAACTGACCGGTCTGGTCGCCCAGGTGGCCGTCATTGGCGGTCTGGTTTTTGCCTGGTGGTATGGGATCGACAGCTTCGCGCAGCTGCTCGCGCTTGGCTTGGTCCTCGGGCTTGCCGGTGCCTCCTTCGCCGTAGCTCTGCCCCTGGCGTCGCGGTGGTATCCCCCCGAGCACCAGGGCATGGCCCTTGGCATTGCCGGTGCCGGAAATTCAGGCACCGTGTTGGCCGCGCTGTTTGCACCGAGCCTTGCGGTCGCGTTTGGTTGGAACAACGTCATCGGCATGGCCGCCATTCCGCTCGCTGTGGTGTTGCTCATCTACGGACTCTGCGCGAAAGATTCGCCGGATCAACCCGCGCCCAAAGGTTTGGGCGAATATCTGAAGGTGTTGAAGGACAGCGATGCCTGGTGGTTCATGCTGTTTTACAGCGTGACCTTCGGAGGGTTTGTCGGCCTGGCATCGTCCCTGTCGATCTATTTCAATGACCAGTACGGCCTTGCGCCGGTAACGGCAGGCTATGCCACCGCGGCTTGCGTCTTCACCGGGTCACTGCTGCGTCCCGTCGGCGGCGCCCTCGCCGATCGCTTGGGCGGCATTCGCACACTTTCGATCATGTACCTTGTCGCCGCCACCGGGATTCTGGTGTTGAGCTTTCATCTGCCGATGCTGTGGATGGCGATCGCGACCCTGATGGTCGGCATGGGCGCTCTCGGCATGGGGAACGGCGCCATCTTCCAGCTGGTGCCACAACGTTTCCGCCGCGAGATCGGCGTCATGACCGGACTTGTCGGCATGACCGGCGGGATCGGCGGGTTTTATCTCGCTTCGAGCCTTGGCTATTCAAAACAGCTTACGGGCAGCTACCAGGGCGGATTTCTGCTGTTCGTGGGACTGGCGCTGGTCGCGTTCACCGGCTTGACCGGCATCAAAAGACGCTGGCGCACCACGTGGGGTGCGGCATCCGTCGCAGCTGCACGCATTTGAGATCGGAGTTCGCGTCATGAACATGATCCATACCCGGGAAAAACTCGTCGTCATCGGCAACGGCATGGCGGGCATGCGCACCGTAGAGGAAATCCTCAAACGGAACGCGCCGCGATTTCAAGTGACGGTATTCGGCGCGGAGCCGCACGTAAATTATGACCGCATCATGTTGTCGTCGGTACTCGCCGGTGAGAAAGAGGTCGGCGACACGATCATCAACTCACTCGCCTGGTACGGCGACAACGGTATCCGTTTGTTCGCGGGCGACCCAATTGTCGCTATCGATCGGCAGGCGAAGACGGTCACATCAGAGAGCGGCCGCATCGAATCATACGACCGGTTATTGCTGGCAACCGGATCCCGCCCGATTGTTCCGCCGATTGCCGGACTTAATTTGCCGGGCATCTGTGCCTTTCGCGACATCGCGGACGTCGATCAGATGATCACCGCCTCCACCCAACATCGGCGCGCCGTCGTCATCGGCGGTGGCCTGCTCGGGCTAGAAGCCGCCAACGGCCTCATGAAACGCGGCATGTCGGTGGCGGTCGTCCATCTCATGGACACACTGATGGAACGCCAGCTTGACAAGATTGCCGGCGGCTTGCTGCAGCGAGAACTGGACGAGCGTGGTCTCAACTTCTTTATGAACGGCCAGACCGAGGAAATCCTGGGAACGGACCGGGTTGAAGGCGTGCGGCTGGCGGATGGCCGCGAAATTCCCGGCGACCTGGTGTGCATGGCGATCGGCATCCGCCCGAACGTCGATCTCGCCAAGAAGGCCGATCTGGAGATCAACCGCGGCGTAGTGGTGGGCGACGACATGCGCACCTCAGATCCGAACATTTTTGCCGTCGGCGAGTGCGCCGAACATCGCGGACTCACCTATGGGCTCGTGGCACCCCTGTACGAGATGGCCAAAGTATGTGCGGACCATCTCGCTCTGGAAGAGACCGCCACCTCCGGTTATGCCGGATCAATCCTCAGCACCAAGCTGAAGGTAACGGGGATCGACCTTTTCTCCGCCGGAAATTTCAACGGCGGGGAAGATTGCAGCGAGCTGACGTTCAACGACACAGGTCGCCGGGTTTACAAGAAAGTCGTGCTGCGCGACGGGCACATCGAAGGCGTGGTGCTTTACGGCGAAGTCACCGACGGCGGCTGGTACCTCGACCTGCTGCGCAAGAAGGAAGACGTCACCCCATTCAAGGACGGTCTCCTTTTCGGGCAGGCCGTCGTGGCCGCGATGGGCCAGGTCAAGCCCGCCAGTGTCGATGACCTGCCCGCGGACTACCAGATCTGCGGCTGCAACGGCGTGTGCAAAAGCACCATTCTCGACACCATCGCAGCCAAGTCGTTGTCGACCCTGGAGGAAGTGCGTGCCCATACCAAGGCATCGGCTTCCTGTGGTTCTTGTACTGGACTAGTCGAATCACTCCTTAAATCGGCGTTAGGCGACGGGTTCCAGAAAGCCGCACCCGCAGGCATGTGCAAATGTACCTCCCTCAGTCACGAAGAAGTCCGGCGGCGCATCAAGGATGAGCGCCTTATGAATATCCCGGCGGTCATGGCGGCACTCGGCTGGAGTCAGGCCGATGGTTGCTCCTCCTGTCGCCCGGCGCTCAATTTCTATCTGATCTGCGCTTGGCCCGGCGAATATCAGGACGATGCTCAGTCGCGTTTTATCAACGAACGCGCCGCCGCCAATATCCAGAAGGACGGCACTTTCTCCGTCATCCCGCGCATGTGGGGTGGGGTGACCAGTGCCAAGGAACTGCGCGCGATCGCGGATGTGGTGGACAATCACGGGATTCCCACCGTCAAGGTGACGGGCGGCCAGCGCATCGACATGCTCGGCGTACCCAAAGACCGGTTGCCAGCGGTGTGGCGCGACCTCAATGCCGCCGGTCTTGTCTCCGGCCACGCCTACGGCAAGGCGCTGCGTACGGTGAAGACCTGCGTGGGCTCGGAGTGGTGCCGCTTTGGAACCCAAGACTCGACGGCGATGGGTATTGCGCTCGAGAAAATGACATGGGGATCATGGCATCCCCACAAAGTGAAGCTGGCTGTCTCTGGATGCCCGCGCAACTGCGCCGAGGCGACGATCAAGGACTTCGGCGTGGTCGCGGTCGAAAGCGGATGGGAACTGCATGTCGGCGGCAACGGCGGCATCAAAGTGCGCGCCACGGACTTCCTGTGCAAGGTCGAGACCGATGCAGAGGTGCTGGAATACTGCGGCGCTTTTCTGCAGCTCTATCGCGAGGAGGCCCGCTATCTCGATCGCACCGCACCGTGGCTCGAACGGGTCGGCCTTGACTACGTAAAGGCACGCATCGTCGTCGATGCCGAAAGTCGAAAGGCCCTTTACGTTCGATTCCTGTACTCGCAGCAATTCTTCCAGAATGATCCCTGGGCAGAGAATTCAAAGCAGGAAGCGCCCAACAGTGAATTCGCCCTCCTGGCCACGGTCGATGCGTGATGCAAGACATCGTCATGGACCGCGATTGGCTGGATGTGGGAGGAGTCGAGGAAATCCCGCTGCGGGGCACACGGGTGATCGCCACGAAGAGCGGCCCTGTCGCTGTTTTTCGCACCACCGACAATCGCATTTTCGCCACCAGGGATCGCTGTCCGCATAAGAACGGCCCCCTGTCCCAAGGGATCGTTCACGGCACTCGTGTCACCTGTCCCCTCCATGGCTGGACGATAGATCTCGCCACGGGCGAGGCGATTGCCCCCGATCGCGGCTGCGTGCCGACGATTCCAACACAGGTCGTGGATGGCCGTATCCTTCTTCACGTGACCCAATCCGGTCGATGAGCGCGATTCGAACAACCTGTCCCTATTGCGGCGTCGGCTGCGGTATCACCGTCGCCACTGACGGCGCCGTGAGCGGCGATAAGGCGCATCCGGCAAACTTCGGGCGGATTTGCTCCAAGGGTGCCGCACTTGATGTAACCTTCGATGACGGGCGACGGCTTCTCAGGCCCACCGTCAACCGCGTCGAAACCGATTGGCACGATGCCCTTGACCACGTCGCCGCAAAATTCAAGGCAACAATCGCCGAGCATGGGCCGGATGCGGTAGCGTTCTATGTCTCCGGTCAGTTTCTGACAGAGGACTACTACGTCGCTAACAAGCTGATGAAGGGCTTCATCGGTAGTGCCAACATCGATACCAACTCCCGCCTCTGCATGGCCTCCACCGTCGCCGGCCACATCCGCGCTTTTGGCGCCGACGTGGTGCCGGGGGTTTACGAGGACTGGGAGGAAGCTGACCTGGTGGTCCTCGTCGGAAGTAATACGGCCTGGTGTCATCCGGTTCTGTTTCAACGCTTGGCAGCAGCGCGCGCGCGGCACGGCACACGGATCGTTGTCGTTGATCCTCGGCGAACAGCCTCCTGTGAAATCGCCGATTTGCATTTACCGCTGGCCATGGGCTCCGATGTCGCGTTGTTCGCAGGCCTTCTCGCCAATCTGGCGGATCGCGGCACAATCGATCGTGCCTGGATCGATGCTCACACCGACGGATTCGCGCTCGCCATGGATGCGGCCCAAAAGTCGTTCGCGACGATCGATCAGGTTGCACGGGTTACCAATCTGCCGGTGGACGCGATTACAACTTTCTTCGACTGGTTCGCGGCAACCGAGCGCACAGTCACCGTGTTCTCCCAAGGTGTGAATCAGTCCGCCGCCGGGACCGACAAAGTAAACGCCATTATCAATTGCCATCTGGCCACGGGACGGATCGGCCGGCCGGGCATGGGACCGTTCTCGGCCACGGGTCAGCCAAATGCCATGGGCGGACGCGAGGTCGGTGGACTTGCCAATCAATCGGCGGCCCATATGCAGTTCGGCGCGTCCGACCTCGATCGGCTACGCCGTTTCTGGCAAGCGCCCAATCTTGCTACCCGACCCGGTTTAAAGGCGGTTGATCTGTTCGACGCCGTCGACGATGGCCGGGTGAAAGCAGTGTGGATCGCCGCCACCAATCCCGCTGCGAGCATGCCGCGAGCGGGCCGCGTGCGCCGTGCCCTGGAGAAATGCCCCTTCGTCGTGGTGTCGGACTGTTGGCCAACCGACACGACTGCTCTAGCTCATGTGGTGTTGCCGGCTGCCGGCTGGGGAGAGAAGGAAGGCACGGTGACCAATTCCGAGCGGTGCATCTCCAGGCAGCGGGGGTTCCGTCCCATACCGGGAGAGGCCAAGCCCGATTGGTGGATGTACGCACAGATCGCCGCGCGCATGGGATGGTCCGAGGCTTTTTCCTATCGCAGCGCCGCAGATGTCTTCCGCGAGCACGCCGCATTATCGGGCTTCGAGAATCACGGCACCCGCGCCTTCGACATCGGCGGCTTGGCAAGACTGACTGATTCAGACTATGCCGCAATGCCTCCGACACGATGGCCAGTGCGGGCCGGTCAGGAGACCAAAGCATCGCGCCTGTTCGCCGACGGCCGTTTTTTCACCCCCAGCGGCCGGGCATCGTTCGTGGCGACAACGTTCCGACCGGTCGCGGAAAACACTGACCGCAAAAGATCCTTCCTGCTCAACACCGGTCGCATCCGCGACCAGTGGCATACCATGACGCGCACTGGCCATGCGCCGCGCCTGATGATGCATCAGGACCAGCCGTTCCTCGATCTCTGCCCGTCAGATGCCATGAAACTCGGCGTCGCAGACGGGGATATCATCCGCATCGAAACCGACCACGGCGAAGCAGTGCTTCCTGTCCGGGCCAGCGCGGCGCAGCGTCCGGGGGAAGCCTTTGTGCCAATGCACTGGAGTGCGCAATTCCTGGCCAGTGGACCGGTGCTGCGACTTGTCGGCGCCGCTTGCGATCCGATCTCCGGGCAGCCGGAGTTGAAGGCGACCGCCGCGAAGCTGTCGCCGGTACCGACCCTATGGCGAGGTCTCATGGTTGGACGCCGACGGCCGGCGCAGGTCGAAGGGCTCTACGGCGCAACCGTCCCGATTGAGGGCGGCTGGGCCTGCACGCTACGCGGCTGGGATCCGCTGCCACCGATCCATGCAATCGACACCTTCGCCCGCACTCTACTCGCGCCGCTACCCAAGAGCGATTGGATCGAGCGGGTGGACGATGCGCAGAGCAACTTTCGCTTTGCAAGCATGACGGACGGACGGCTCGAAAGCTGTCTCATACTCGCCACTCCGTCCGCCGCGCCCCCGCCCGACACCAATATGATGGCCGCGCTCCTTGGTGCATCCTTTGATGATGCCAATGTTCTTCTGAGTGCTCCGGTCGCTGCACCGGTTCGGGCGGCATCCAATCGCAGCATATGTTCCTGCTTCGCGGTTTCGCGGGCGGACATCGAACAAGTGATTCGCGACAAACGCATCACCAGCGTTGGTGCGATCGGAGTCGCCGTGAAGGCCGGAACAAATTGCGGTTCCTGCATCCCTGAACTCGAGGAGATACTTCGCGAAACTGCGCAGGCGAATCCTAGATTCACGGAACATGCCGCAACGCGAACACCCGAGGCGGCGGCGACGTGACAGAGTGGAAGCCCTTCTGTCATCCGTCACTTTGTGACTATCTCCGCACTACTCACGCATGAACAGAAGGGCCGGCTGCTCGATCAGCGTTCTGATCCGGGAAACAAATTCCGCGGCATCCTGTCCGTCGATCACCCGGTGATCGAACGAGCACGACATGTTCATAATCTTACGAACCACCACCTGCCCCTTGCGAACGACCGGTCTTTCGATGATGCGGTTGGGGCCGAGGATCGCCACCTCCGGGTAGTTAATGATTGGCGTGGTGGCGATTCCACCCAACGCGCCGAGACTTGAAATGGAGATCGTTGATCCGACGAGTTCTTCACGTTTCACCTTGCCCGCGCGACTGTCGGCGGCAAGTCGCAATATCTCTTTCGCGATGCCCCATACATCCAGTCGCTGCGCATCCCGCAGCACCGGAACGAGGAGTCCATTGGGCGTTTGGGTCGCAATACCAACGTGGGCTGCTTTGAACTGCCGAATGATCCCGGCGTCATCGTCAAAGCGCGCATTCATCTGAGGATAGGACGGTAACGCGCGTACGAGAGCCGTTACCAGGAACGGCAGAAGCGTAAGCTTGGGCTGGCCCTCTGTCCGCTGGCCGTTCAAGTGCTCCCGTAATTCCTCCAAGGCCGTGACATCAATCTCCTCGATATAGCCGAAGTGCGGAATGTGCCGTTTCGCCTCCTGCATTCTTTGAGCGATCGCGCGCCGGACGCCGACAAGCTTTATCTCGCGCACCTCGGAAAGCGAGACCGCCGGAGGAGAAGCCGAATCACCGCCAATCGGGTTGCGGTGACGGGCAGTAACATAGTGGTCCACGTCCTCTGCAAGGACGCGGCCGCGTGGGCCAGTGCCCTGAATCAGGTGAAGCTCGATGCCGTAGTCCTTGGCCTTCTTGCGCACGGCCGGTGAAGCCATGGGGGCTTCGCGAACCTGTTCCACCTTGACGGGTTCTGAAACGGTGGGCCTTTGGCTCTCCGTCGCACGGCGGGCCACCTCCGACGAAGTCGATGCATTTGACGGTTTGTTTTGAGGAAGTGGCGGCGATTCTGTTTTTGCGGCAGCCTCTGGGAGAGTCTCCGCGATCTCCAGGACAACAAGATTCGCGCCGACGGCGATCATGTCTCCCGGTACGCCCGCCAGCGAAATGACGGTGCCCGAAACGGGCGACGGAATTTCGACAGTCGCCTTGTCCGTGGTCATATCAACGAGCAACTCATCTTCCCGCACCTTCTGGCCGGGACTGACGTGCCACCGCGCGATTTCCGCTTCAGCTGTTCCCTCGCCGATGTCCGGGAGCTTAATGATGTGCTGGATACCCATGTCTAAGGCTCCATGACACGTTGCAGGGCTTTCGCGACCCGCCGCGGTCCCGGAAAGTAGTCCCACTCGAAAGCCAGCGGATACGGCGTGTCCCAGCCCGTCACGCGCTCGATCTTGGCCTCGAGCTTGAAAAAACAATGCTCCTGAACCAGCGCACAAAGTTCGGCGCCAAACCCGCTGGTGCGCGTGGCCTCATGCACGATGACACATCGCCCGGTCTTATTGACGGATTCGACAATCGTGTCGATATCCAGCGGCAACAATGTGCGCAGGTCGATGACTTCGGCATCGATGCCGGTTTCCTCTACCGCCGCCAGGGCGACATGCACCATGGTTCCATAGGCCAGCACCGTCGCGGCGGATCCCTCCCGAATGACTGCCGCCTTGCCGAGAGGCACATTGTAGTAGCCTTCCGGCACATCGCTTGCCGGATGCTTGGCCCACGGCTGGACCGGCCGTTCGTGATGCCCGTCGAACGGACCATTGTAGAGGCGCTTCGGCTCAAAGAAGATAACCGGATCGTCGTCTTCGATGGCGCTGATGAGCAGGCCTTTGGCATCGTAGGGATTGGATGGAATCACGGTCTTCAGCCCGCACACATGGGTGAACAACGCCTCAGGACTTTGGCTGTGAGTCTGTCCGCCGAAAATGCCGCCGCCGCAGGGCGCTCTGACCGTGAGCGGCGCCCAGAACTCGCCGCCGGAACGATAGCGCAGGCGGGCGGCCTCGGAGACCAACTGATCCATTGCGGGGTAGATATAGTCGGCAAACTGGATTTCGGCGACGGGGCGGAGACCATAGGCACCCATGCCGACCGCCATGGCGAGGATGCCGCCTTCGGCGACCGGCGTATCGAATACGCGATCCGCGCCGTGTTTCTGTTGAAGCCCGGTCGTGCAGCGGAACACGCCGCCGAAGTAGCCCACATCCTCACCGAAGATCAGTACATCAGGATCGCGCGCCAGCATCGTGTCCATGGCCGAATTGAGCGCCTGCGCCATATTCATGGTGGCCATGGTCAGGTTCCCAACTCTTCCAGTTGTTGACGAAGGTGCCACGGCATTTCGCGAAACACGTCCTCGAACATCGTCGCCGGATCGTGTTTTGGCCCCTGCCCCAGCGTCCCATAGCTCTCGGCCTCCTTGGCAGCGGTACGAACCTGCTCTGCGACTTCTTCCCGGAGCGCGGTATGTTCACCTTCCGTCCAAGCGCCTATATGCATCAGGTGCTTCTTCAGTCGCTCGATCGGATCGCCCAGCGGCCAGCATGAGGATTCGTCGGCGGGGCGGTACTTACTGGGATCATCGCTGGTCGAGTGCGGTGCCGCGCGGTAGGTGACGAGTTCAATCAATGTGGGACCGAGATTTGCGCGCGCGCGTTCCGCCGCCCATCGCGTCACTGCATGCACGGCCAGGAAATCGTTACCATCGACGCGGAGCGCCGGAATGCCATAACCGACACCACGGGTGGCGAAGGTTGCCTCTTCTCCGCCGGCGATTCCCTGATAGGAAGAGATTGCCCATTGATTGTTGACGACGTTGAGCACGACCGGAGCCTGGTAAACCGCGGCCGAAGTCATGGCGTAGTGGAAATCGCCTTCGGCCGTTGCACCGTCACCGATCCACGTGACGGCGATCCGCCGATCGCGCTTGTACGCCGAAGCCATCGCCCAGCCGACGGCTTGACTGAACTGCGTCCCAAGATTGCCGGAAAGCGAAAAGAAATTCGCGTCGCGGCTCGAATACATGACAGGAAGCTGGCGCCCCTTCATGCGGTCGTGGGAATTGGAGAATACCTGGCACATCATGTCGACAATGGACCAATCGCGCGCGATCAAGAGTCCCTGCTGACGGTAAGTCGGGAACAGCATGTCCGCGGAATCCAGCGCCGACGCTTGCCCTACGGCTACGGCCTCCTCGCCGGTACATTGCATGTAGAACGAGGTCTTGCCCTGGCGCTGGCTGAGCAACATGCGTTCGTCGAACACGCGCGTCAGCATCATGTGCCGAAGCCCTCTCAGAAGGACGTCGACAGCGATATCCGGCCGCCACGGACCGACGGCTTCACCGTCATCGTTGAGGACACGTATCAAATCGCCGGCAAGATCACGCGTGTCGTATGCGCTGGCGTTCACTGGCGGGCGCGGCGCGGCGCCGGCTACGGGAAGCACCAAATTGCTGAAGTCAGGGGCATGCCCCGGGCGTGCCTTGGGCTCTGGAACATGAAAACGCAGCGTCGGCTGAAGCAGAGGTTCTTTGGTCCCGGCGTTCATCGCGTTCCTCCTCAAGTCTGAGGCGAAATTCTACGAGAAGACCGGCAAAATTCGTGTTTTCTTCGGGGTCATGAACGGGCGATTATCAGTAGAATTCTCCATAATAATGCAAAATATAAGATGATAATTTTGCATTATCCGGGAAGACGCAAAATATGTCGGATGACATCGACCGCCGCCGCAATCTCTCAATGCCGAACGCGGCTAGGTGCCGTTGGGCCATCCCAGCAGGCGACGGACTGTGCCACCGAGCATGGCTTCCTTCTCGGCGGTGGTGAGAGCCGCGTTATCCCGGATGAAGTGCAGCGCCTCGGCATAGGTGTGTTTGCCTTGATAAGGCCCGAGGGCGCGCGGATTCTCGGAGCGACGTAGACCAATCCGGCCGGAGAAGCGACTGGTATCGCTCGCCCACATGAGCCGGTCGGCACCAAAGGCGTCGACGATGGCGCGAAGGTGTGGGACGACGTCGTTGTACGGGTACCACTCCCGCGACAGGGCGGGCAAGCCACAGAGCTTGACGGCGACGTTTGGGAACTTTGCCAAGTCGAGAAGCTCTGGCAGTCTCTTGAATGGTGGGTCCTCGGCAACGTCGAGCGGGGGCTGCCGCAGGCCGAGATGGTCGATGATCAGGGTGAGGCCCGGAAACCGCGTCGCGATGTCGGCCGCTTTCGGTAACCAGCCGGTGATGAACAAGAAAACCGGAACCTTGTACTTTTCGCATGCCGCGAATACGGGGTCCCAACCTCCGGCCTCCAATCGCCGCACCTCCGTCCCATCCAGCGGCCAGCCGATGGTGACGCGGAGTCCGACCAACCCCTCACCATGCCGGCTCTTCGCCATGCGGATGTCGCCATCAACGTCGGCGAGGGTCGGCGATATATTCGGCGCATAGCTGAACCGGTCGGGGAACGCCGCCGCCGCGGCGGCGGCCCATGGGATGTCGGTCGGAGAGATGACTACGCCATGGATGCCGACGGCGTCGAGATAACCCAGCGTCAGGTCGGTCATGAGGCTGTGCTGTAGCGCCGTGCTCTCGCCGGCCCAGTTCGCCCACGGCGCCGGTTCATGAATCTGAGCGTCGATGATCCGCATCTACTTTCCCCCCGCGTCTGATCTTGTGCGAGATTATGATAAAGGAGATTCTCGTTCATCAAAAGGTCAGGTGGGATGGAGGATGCGCGTGCTCAAGAGCTACGACGTAATCGTGGTCGGTGCCGGAACTTCCGGCTGCGCTTTGGCGGCACGCCTTTCGGAAGACCCGGCGCGGTCGGTCCTGCTGGTTGAAGCGGGACCGAGATTCGCGGACATCGACTCATATCCACCCGAGCTACGGTACAGCGCCCTCTTCGGCGCCAGCGCG
>SCTM01000307.1 GCA_004297485.1 Rhodospirillaceae bacterium | reverse complement strand
TGGGAGCCCTCATCGCCCACATTACCCACGGGGCCGATGCGCAGACCTTTCAGCCCATGAATGTCAACTTCGGCCTATTTCCGGATATCGATCTGCGCGATGAGCGCGGACGCCCCTACAAGGGCCGCGATCGCAAAGTGAAATTGTCGCAGCGTGCCCTTGCCGATCTCGCGAAGTGGGTGGGCGCGGCCACGCAAGGCGTGGCGGCCTGAGGGCGATCACAATCGCCCACGCCAGGACCGCCAAAGCAATGGCAGGACTCCAGGTCGATAAGCCATTATGCGCACGTGTAGTACGTCATGGTTCGCGCTAGCCAAAACACGCAGGGCGCGATCGGCCAGCGTCCACCAGAGTAGCACCGGCATAGCGCGCGGATCGGCCATGCGACTGAGCGCCTTGGCAAGTGCAAGATGATGCCGGACACGCGCCGCGATTTGTTCCGCCACGACACAAAGCGCGGCACGGTCCTGTCCGGACTGAAGCCCCGCGAGCGTCACACCCGCTGACGCCAGGAGGTCCTCGGGCAACATCAATCGGTTGCCCCCAACGTGAAACGGCACGGTGCGCAACATGCCAAGAAGCGCATAACTCATGGCGACGTGACGCGCCACATCGCGACTCACCGCATCGGAGACTTGGAGAACATCGAGGGCGAGCCAAGCCAGACGTGTGGAGGTCATATCGGCGTGCCGTTCCATCGCCGCAATATCCGCAAATCCTCCGCCATCGAGTTCGGTATCCCGCCCCGCCAATAAATCCTCAAGCCATTGCGGCGTAAGACTTCGCGCGGTCATCGCCGCCGCCAGGGCCTGAGCAATGGGATGACCGGCCGGTGCGCCACGCCCATCGGTGATGGCGCCAATCACATCGCGCCACCACTGAACCTTGATCCGTCCAAGTGCCGGCTCCGAGACGCTTTCAGGAATCCGGGCAATCTCAGCATTAAAGGCATAAAGCGCCCAGAGATCCCCGCGGTATGCAGACGGCGCAAAGAGCGTGGCCAGAAAACGGTCGCGGTCATGGCGCCGCACTTCGCGGGCGATATACGAGGATGTGTCGCCGATTCCTGCATTAGCCTCGGTTCGTGGAGATAGGGGATCGGCGGTCACAGCTATGCTCCAGATGCGCCCGCGCAAAGGCCGGGACCCAGCAGCCGCGATGAAGGTGCGGGGCAAAGCGTTTTAATCATATTTGCTTCACACTCTAACTATTTTGCCGACAGAGGCTAACCATTGTACCGACAGAGCCGATTGCACGACGGATGAAATAGAGTAACATGGCGGCCTTCTATGGGATGGCGGGCGTCAGCCATGAGGCCGGCTCTCGATTTTGTGGTCATTGAAGGGGAGTTATCCATGGGTGCAATTCTAAGCAGTCTACCACGGACGGTCATCGCGGCATTCGTGCTGGCGCTGGTCGTATTCATTGTCATCACGCACGGCGAAGTCAGCCAGGGTACCCTGCTCGCCGCCGTACGCTGGCTTCATGTCGCCAGCGGGGTGATGTGGATCGGCCTCCTGTGGTATTTCAATTTCGTCCAGATCCCCAGCATGCCGAAGATACCTGCCGAACAAAAACCCGCGGTCAGCAAGGTGATCGCTCCGGCGGCGCTGTTCTGGTTCCGTTGGGCGGCAATGGCGACGATCATCCTCGGGCTGATCCTGGCGGCGTTAAACGGCACTGAATACCTGACCGACGCTGTCTCCCTCGGTTTCAGCACTGGACATGTCAGCGTGATCGGCATCGGCATGTGGCTGGGCACGATCATGTGGTTCAACGTCTGGTTTGTGATCTGGCCGAATCAAAAGAAGGCCCTCGGCATCACACCGGTGGACGCGGATGCCACGGCCAAGGCCGCGCGAATCGGGATGTTGTTCTCGCGCACCAATACCCTGCTGTCGGTTGCAATGCTCATGTGCATGATCGGACAATCGCACCCGTTCTAACGGGCAACGTCTTGGATGGAAAAACGGGGGCGGAAACGTCCCCGTTTTTTTGTGCTCGCCGTACTTATGCCAGCGGGATCAAGGCCGCCGCGACGGCACGGCCTTCCGCCGTGAGCATATTGTAGGTCCGGCACGCCGCTCCTGTTTCCATGGAGTCGGTGCCGATCCCTGCCTCTTTAAGAATCTGCCGCAAGGCGGCAGGAACCGGCGCCATACGCGCGCCGCAGCCGATGATGCAAAGACTGACACGCGCAGGTACGAGAATTGACGCGAGCCATGCCCCGTCGATTGCGGCGATATCGGCTACAGGCCAGAAGATTGTTTCTGTCGGTAATACAACGACTGGCCCGACATACCGGCCGCCTGATACCGTAAAGCCGCCGCCGCGATAACGTTGTATGAGAGGGCGGTCAGCTCGCGAATTGCGGATGACCTCCATGGGCACAACTGTTCAGGCTGCTTTGCGTTGGGCTTGCGCTGCCGCACCGCCGGGAAGCCCATCCCCATCATTCGCCCTCAGGTCGAAGTACAGAAGTACGGGCAATCCAACGCGAATGCTGGAAAAGGTGCCGACAAACAGGCCCCACAGCATGGCGATGGAAAATCCACGCAAGGCGCTGCCGCCGAGGATCAGAAGGGCCAAAACAGTGAGCAGCACCGTGAACACAGTCAGCAGCGTTCGCGGCAGGACTTTGTTGACTGCCGAGTTCAGTAATTCCGGCAAGGGCATTTTCTTATACTTGCGCAGCATCTCGCGTACACGGTCGTATACCACGACCGAATCATTGACCGAGTATCCGGCGATGGTCAGCACGGCCGCAACAGTGGTGAGATCGAAATCGAGATGGAAGATCGAGAATATTCCCAACGTCGTCAGCACGTCGTGGCAAAGCGCGAGGCAGGTTCCCAGCGCGAACTGCCACTCGAACCGGAACCAGACGTAGACGGCGATGGCGATGATTGCCAATGCAATGGCCAGTGCGCCGGAAATAATAAGTTCACCGCCGACCTTCGGTCCGACCACTTCGGTTCGCCGGATTTCATAGCCATCACCCAGCACGCCCTGCACTTTCTTGAGGGCAACGTTCTGTGCCGCGTCGCCACCGGGCTGCTGCGGCACGCGGATCATCACATCCCGCCCGTCCGTGCCGAAGGTGGTGATCTGGACTTCGCCGATTTCGAGCCCATTAATCTCGCCGCGTAGATGGCCAAGGTCGATGGCCTGCGGCGCGCGGGCTTCCATCAGGACGCCGCCGGCAAAATCGATGCCGAAATTGAACCCCTTGATCGCGATCGACCCGAACGATCCCAACACCAGGAATGCCGTGAGCAGGTAGGATGCGAACCGCACTCCGACAATATCGAAGTTATATTCGTGCGGCATATAGCGCAGGATCGGCTGCAACATGGTGCGATTATCCTCGCAAATACGTCAGATCGGAAGTTCGCGGCGCTTGCCGCTGCGATACCATACCCAAACCTGGAGGCGGGTGATCATCACCGCGGAGAATATCGACGTGAGGATGCCGATGCTCAAGGTCACGGCAAAACCGCGCACCGGACCCGCGCCGAGGAAAAAGAGAAGCACGGCAGCGATAAAATTGGTCAGATTTGAGTCGACGATGGTTGCATAGGCGTTGCTGAATCCCGCACTAATCGCGCTCAACAGGGTGCGTCCCGCGTGGCTCTCCTCGCGCATGCGCTCGTAGATCAGCACATTGGCATCCACCGCCATGCCGAGAGACAACACCACACCGGCAATGCCCGGCAACGTCAGCGTGCCGCCGAGAATGCTCAACACCGCGAATAGACTCAGCATATGGAGTGCCTGGCCGGCGACAGCGAAGACGCCGAAGCTATGATAGGCCAGGACCATGAAGACCACGACCAGCGCACCGCCGAGGATGGCCGCCGAGGCACCGGCATGGATTGAATCCGCACCCAGCCCTGGGCCGACGACACGTTCCTCAATCACCAGCAACGGCGCGGGCAGCGCGCCCGCACGGAGCAACAGCGCCAAGTCCTTTGCCCCTTCGACCGAGAAGCCGCCTTCGATAATGCCGCTGCCGCCGACGATCGGGCTCTTGATCACCGGAGCGGTGATCACCCGGCCATCGAGAACAACCGCCAGCCTTTGGCCAACGTTATCCGTCGTCAACGCACCGAACCGGCGTCCACCGGCCGTATCGAAACGGAATGAAACGATGGGACTTCCGTTTTGGAATGTCGGCTGCGCGTCGATCAGGCGTTCACCACTCACTTCCACGCGGCGCCGCACGACGTACATCTGATTTTCGTCCTTACTGCCTGGCATCAGCACCGTGCCCGGCGGTAGGTCTTTGGGATCAAGCGAACCCGAATCCGGCTCCAGCAAATGAAAATCCAGCTTCGCCGTCTGGCCAATGAGCGCTTTGATGCGCTCCGGATTATCGACGCCAGGCAGTTCGACGATGATACGGTCGGCCCCCTGCCGTTGGATCGAGGGTTCGCTGGTGCCGAATTCATCGAGGCGTCGGCGGACAATCTCAAGGGACTGAGTCACGGCAGCAATTTGCCGATCGCGTTTGACCTTTTCGGGGATCGTGATCCTGATGCGATCCGTGCCCTCGGTTTCAATGGTCATGCCGCTTATGTTCTTGGCAATGGCCGCCCGCACCGTATCGAGATCGGACGGTTGCGCGATGGTGATGATCACCGCGTCATCGGTCGCGTGCAGGTTGCTGTACTTCAGCTCCCCATCGCGCAGGGCCGATCGTACGGTTTCCTCAAGATCGGCAAGCTGCTGCTTGAAGACGGTGCTGGTGTCCACCTCCAGCAGCAGATAGGAGCCGCCGCGCAGGTCGAGCCCCAGTTGCATCGGCCGCCACCAGGACGGACCGTTGGCGAGAACCGATGCCGGCAGCACGTTCGGCAGGCAGAAGAAAATCGCCATCGCGACGACCGACAGGATGAATGCGATTTTGGATGGCGTGAAGTGAAGCATGGCGTTGGTCGTTCCCTGATGGAGCGCAATGACGGGAGAATGAAGGGGCCGTCCGTCGCTCCTCGTTTACCCGCCGCCGCGGCATGGACCGCGGACCGCGTGTGCCGCGACGCGCGTTATTTAGTCTCCGTTTCGTCCGACACTTTGGCCGCCACCGGTTCGGTCTTGCTCAGGACGGAAACGATCATGTCGCGCACGACCTTGACCCGAACCCCCTCTGCAATCTCAACCGTCACCTCCCGCTCCTCGGCAGTCACTTTGGTCACCAGACCGACAATACCCCCGGCCGTGACCACTCGGTCGCCGCGTCGCAGCGCATCCAGCATCCCCTTGTGTTCTTTCGCTTTCTTCTGCTGCGGCCTAATCAACAGGAAATAGAACACAACGAAGATCAGGACGAGAGGAATAAAGCTGGTGAACGTACTCGCTGGATCGGCGCCCGCTGCGGCTTGGGCATAGGCCGGTGAAATCAACATCCAGGGCTCCTCACGGTCGCGCGATACAACAAAGATAAGCGGGCCCTAGCCGGGCCCGCAGCGGCCGGACTATACCCACACCACAGCGTCTTGCAAATGCAATCGCCGCACCGCGAAAGTCGATGCCTCAGTTGCACACATGGGGCATTTCCCCTGGGAAAGCAATCTGTTAGCTTCCCAATCATGGCCAAGAAGCAACCCGTACGCCGTCCACCTCCCCGTTCCCGGGCGACCACCGCGACGACCAAGGATTCATCCGCCCTCGAACGGATCGCGGCGGCCCTGGAGCGCCTGGCACCTAGGCCCGAGGCTGTCAGCAGTCTTGCCGACGGCGACGCCTTCGTCTGGCAGGCCGAGGGAGAGGCCGTTCATCCCGTCCCCCGTGTCAACCGCATCCCTCTCGGCCTGCTCAAGGGGCTCGAACGGCAGGTTGAGCTGCTTTTGCATAACACCCGTAACCACGCCGAGGGATTACCCGCCAACAACGCTCTTTTGTGGGGGGCGCGCGGAACCGGCAAAAGCTCTCTGGTCAAGGCCGTGCATGCCGCCGTGAACGCCGAGCGCAAACGATCCGCCCCCCTGGCCCTGGTGGAAATCCACCGGGAAGACATTCCGAGCCTTCCCCGCCTGCTCACCCTGGTCCGCAGCGCCTCGCGCCAATGCGTGCTGTTCTGCGACGATCTGTCGTTCGAGGGCGAAGACACCGGTTACAAGGCCCTGAAAGCCGTGCTTGAAGGCGGCCTGGAGGGACGTCCGCCCAACGCCGTGTTCTACGCGACGTCCAATCGCCGCCACATGCTGGCGCGGGACATGATCGAGAACGAGCGTGCCACCGCCATTCACGGCGGCGAGGCGGTGGAGGAAAAGGTATCCCTGTCCGATCGGTTCGGCTTGTGGATCGGCTTCCACCACATCGATCAGGACACGTTCTTCGCTATCGTTGACGGATACGCCTCGGCTTTCAAGCTGCCCATCGCCGAAGATGAATTGCGCGCCAAGGCCCTCGAATGGTCCATGACGCGCGGGTCCCGCTCCGGCCGCGTCGCCTGGCAATTCATTCAGCACTTGGCGGGGGAGTTACGGGTCAAGATTGCGTTGTAATCTGGGATTTGTGCAGCGTGCTGATCTACAAAATCCTCACCCGCGCGGAATGGCTGGCGGCACAGTCATCCGGCCAATTCACCGGATCGGAGATCGACCGGCGGGATGGATATATTCACTTCTCGACCGCTGAACAGGCGCGCGAAACCGCGCGGCTTCACTTTCATGGCAAGGCCGACCTGGTCGTGCTTGAAGTGCCAACAGAAGGTCTTGGCGCGGCGATTGTGTGGGAGCCGTCGCGCGGCAGCCAGCTATTTCCCCATCTGTACGCGCCCCTTGCCATTGAACACGTCACGGCGGTTCATGACGCGCCGTTGGGCGCGGACGACGTGCCAGTGCTGAACTTTCTGGACTGAAAAAGCCCGAACAACTTGCGGGATGCTTCAACATGCAGCAGGGTTTGGCCCATCTGACAAATTGGCCCGTCGGACAAATAGGAGGGACCCCATGGCAATCTCACTCTACGACGCGACTGTACCGAATTTCCTGCAGCTCCTGAGCGGCCTGCGTGGCGTGCTGGACAAAGGTCTGGCCCATGCCAAGGCATCTGGCCTTGATCCGAACACCCTGGCGGAGGCCAAGCTTATCGACGACATGTTCCCCTTGTACCTGCAGATCCGAAGGGTCGCGGATCATTCGAGCGGCGCGCTGATGGATGTCAGCAAGGGCGCCTTCACCATGCCCAAACACGATCCTTTAGATTACGCTGGGCTGCAGAGCATCCTGGCCGATGCAGAGACGGCGGTCCGAGGCTGGACGCGGGAGACAGTAAACGCCCTGGAAGGACGGGAGGTGATTCTCAACTTCGGCAACCCGGTATCATTCACCGCCGAGGCATTCCTGTTCTCCTTCTCGCTGCCGAATTTTTATTTTCACGCCGTGACGGCGTACGACATCCTGCGGGCGAAAGGCGTGCCGGTCGGCAAGCGCGACTATCTCGGTCGGACGCGGACCAAACTTGAGTAGGTGGGTTACGCGGGTGTGCCGGGCGCTGATGGCCAAAGCCGACGGTCTCAGTGATTCGCCTGCTGCAGATATTCCTGAGGATCGACGGCCTGCGTTCCTAGGCGAACTTCGAAATGCAACTGGGGTGAATCGACGCCTCCAGTTTTGCCCACGGTGGCAACCACCTGCCCCTGCTTGACCACGTCACCTTTGGCAACCAGGAGCTTGTCGTTGTGGGCATAGGCCGTGGTCAGGCCATCTGTATGCTTGATGAGCAACAGGTTGCCGAAGCCCTTCAACTCGTTGCCGGCATAGGCGACAACCCCATTGTCGACCGCACGTACCTGCGTGCCGAGGGGTGCGGCGATATTG
>SCTM01000306.1 GCA_004297485.1 Rhodospirillaceae bacterium | reverse complement strand
CAAGCGTTTCCTGCCCTACGCCTGAATTCCAGTAACGGAGAACCACCATGTCGCGCGTCAAGCGGGGCGTCACAAAGCACGCCCGTCACAAGAAAGTCCTGGAGCAGACCAAAGGCTTCCGGGGCCGTCATTCCAAGGCCTATAAGCCGGCCCGTAACCGCCTGGAAAAGGCGCTTGCCTATGCCTATCGGGACCGGCGCAACAAGAAGCGCGTTTTCCGCGCCCTGTGGATTCAGCGCATCAACGCCGGCGTTCGCGCCTTTGGCCTGACCTACTCGCGATTTATCGATGGGCTCAAGAAGGCCGGTGTCGAACTCGACCGCAAGGTCCTGGCGGACATCGCCTTGAAGGAGCCCGAAGTGTTCGCCGGTCTGGTGAAGCAGGCTCAATCCGCGCTCGGCTAAACTTTTCGAGTTAGCTGTACAATCGACGGAAGGGGCCTCCCACCCGGGAAGCCCCTTTTGTTTTTTTGTCGTGCAGTTGGATGCCACACATGGCCGATAGCAACGTTCTTCAGATTCGCGACGATGTCCTGAAAGCCTGCGCGGCGGCGGCCGACATTGCCGCCGTGGAAGCCGTGCGCGTCGATGCGCTCGGGAAAAAAGGCCGCGTCACCGAGTTGATGAAAACCATGGGTGCGCTTTCGCCCGACGAACGCAAAGCCTTCGGTCAGCAGATCAACACCGTCAAGGATGAGATCGCGGCCGCCATCGAGGCGAAGAAAACGCAGCTTGAATCCGCTGCCCTGGATACCCGTCTGGCGCGCGAAGTGCTTGACGTCACATTGCCGGTGCGGCCCGAAGCGCGCGGCACGCTGCATCCCATCGGCCAGACCATCGACGAACTGACGGCGATTTTCGGTGCCATGGGTTTCGAAGTCGCCGAAGGGCCGGACGTGGAAGACGACTTCCACAATTTCACGGCCCTCAATTTTCCGCCCGGCCATCCGGCGCGGGAAATGCACGACACGTTCTTTCTGCCCACCGCCGAGGACGGCAATCGCTACCTGCTGCGCACGCACACGTCGCCGGTGCAGATCCGCACCATGATGGGCAAGAAGCCGCCCATCCGCGTCATCATTCCGGGCCGCACATACCGCTGCGACTACGACATGACTCACACGCCCATGTTCCACCAGATGGAATTACTGGTGATCGATAAGGGCATCACCATGGCGCACCTGCGCGGCTGCCTGGAAGAATTTTTGCGCGTCTACTTCGGCGTCGACGACCTGACCACGCGGTTTCGTCCGTCGTTCTTTCCCTTCACCGAACCCTCGGCAGAAGTGGACATCGGCTGCAGCCGTCAAGGCGGGGAATTGAAAATCGGCAACCACGGCGATTGGTTGGAAATTCTCGGCTGCGGCATGGTGCACCCGAACGTCATGAAGGCGTGCGGTCTGGACCCGGAGGAATACCAGGGTTTCGCCGCCGGTCTCGGCGTCGAGCGCATCGCCATGCTCAAGTACGGCATTCCCGATCTGCGCACATTCTTCGAATCCGATCTGCGCTGGCTCAAACATTACGGCTTCGCGGCCCTCGACGTGCCGACCCTTACCGGGGGACTGGCGCGATGAAGTTCACCCTGTCGTGGCTGAAAGATCATCTGGAGACCACCGCCTCCCTGGATGAGATCACCGCCAAACTCACCGCCATCGGCCTTGAGGTTGAGTCCATTGCCGATCCGGGCGCCGCGCTCAAAGGCTTTATCGTTGGCCATGTGCTTGAGGCTAATCAGCATCCCAATGCCGACCGTCTGCGCCTGTGCGCCGTGTCCACAGGCACGGAGACATTGCAGGTGGTCTGCGGCGCGCCCAACGCCCGCGCCGGCCTCAAAGTGGTTCTGGCGCGGCCGGGCGTGACGATTCCGGCCACCGGCGACGTGCTCAAGAAAGGTGCCATTCGCGGTGTCGAGAGCCAGGGCATGATGTGCTCCACGCGCGAATTGAAATTGGGTGAGGATCACGACGGCATTATCGAACTGCCCGCCGATGCGCCCGTGGGTGCGGACGTGGCCGGTGTCTTGAACATCGATCCGGTGATCGAGATCAACCTCACGCCGAACCGGGTGGATGCGCTGGGTGTCTATGGCGTCGCACGGGATCTGGCGGCGGCGGGGCTCGGCACCTTGAAGCCCTATGACACCGCGCCCGTCGCTGGCACCTTCGATTCACCGCGCAAGGTTGCGACATGGCTGCCGGCGGACAAAGCGGCGCTATGCCCGCAATTTGTCGGCCGCGCCATTCGCGGTGTGAAAAACGCCGAAAGCCCGGCGTGGCTGAAAGATCGTTTGACGGCCATCGGTCTGCGGCCCGTGTCGGCCCTGGTGGATATCACCCAGTACCTGACCATCGATCTCGGCCGTCCGCTTCATGCTTTTGACGACGCCAAGCTCAAGGGTGCCGTGGGGCCGCGCCTCGCCAAAGACGGCGAGAGCCTCGTCGCTCTCAACGGCAAGACCTACGCCCTCGACGCGAACACTGTGGTGATTGCCGATGAAAGCGCGGCGCTGGGCATCGGCGGCGTCATGGGCGGCGAGACGACCGCCGTATCGGAAACCACAACCACGGTGTTTCTGGAATCGGCCTTGTTCGATCCGCTCAACATCGCCGCCACCGGTCGCAAGTTGCAGATCAATTCCGACGCGCGCTATTGCTTCGAGCGTGGTGTCGATCCGGAGTCCGCCATTTCCGGCGCAGAAGCGGCGACGCGCATGATCCTGAAGCTGTGCGGCGGCGAGGCTTCGCACATGGTCCAGGTTGGAACGGCGCCCCAATGGAAGCGCGTGATCAAGTTCGATCCGGCGCGGGTTCACACACTCGGCGGTATCGACCTGCCGCCCGGCGGCAGCAAGACCACCCTCGCGCGGTTGGGGTTCACCATCGACGAACACGCCTCGGGATGGAATGTAACGCCTCCGTCCTGGCGCGGCGACATCGAGGGCTGGCAGGATCTGGTCGAAGAAGTTCTTCGCATTCACGGCTATGACGCCATCCCGGCAGTGCCGCTGCCCCGCCCATCCATGCCGAAGGTGACACTGACACCGGCCCAGCGTCAGGCAGGCATTACCCGCCGTACATTGGCTGCGCGCGGCTTGGCGGAAACCACCACCTGGGCATTCCTGCCCCGTGCCCAGGCCGATCTGTTCCGTGGCGACTTGCCGCTGGTGCTTCTCGCCAATCCCATCAGTTCGGACTTGGACGCCATGCGGCCATCCTTGATTCCCAATCTCGCCGCCGCCGCCGGACGCAATGCCAATCGCGGCATGACCGACGTGGCCCTGTTCGAACTGGGTCCGCGCTTCGAGGCAAACAAGCCGGGCGCCCAGGTCCAGATCGCGTGTGCTTTGCGTGCCGGACACACCAGCGCCCGTCACTGGTCCGGGACGCGCCGGCCCGTGGATGCCTTCGATGCCAAGGCCGATGCCTTGGCGGCCTTGGACGCGGCAGGTGCATCAGCCGCCGGCCTTCAGACGGCGACCGGTTCCGAAGCCGGCGTGCCTGGTTGGTTCCACCCCGGCCGTGCCGGCGTGCTCAAACTGGGCAATCAGGTTCTGGCGACATTCGGCGAATTACACCCGCGGGTGCTCGCGGCCCTCGACATCAAGGGCCCGGTGGTGGCCTGCGAGGTGTTTCTCGAACGCATCCCGCCCGCGAAGAAGAAGCAGGCCGGCGTCGCCCGGCCGTTGCTCAAGCCGTCGCCGTTCCAGCCCGTGGAGCGCGATTTCGCCTTTGTGGTGGACACCAAGGTAGCGGCGGAGACCGTGCTGCGCGCCGTGCGCAACGTGGACAAGGCACTCATCACGGATGTGGGCCTGTTCGATGTTTATGTGGGTGCGGGCATCGGCGCGGGCGAAAAGTCCTTGGCCCTGTCGGTGACATTGCAGCCCCGTGACGCCACCCTGACCGACGCGGAAATCGAGGCCGTGGCCGCCAAGGTGGTCGCGGCGGTGGAAAAGGCTTGCGGCGGCCGGCTGCGCGCTTGATATATCCGCCCGTCAGGAAAGCATACCATCGCGCATGACCGACCTATCCCATATCCGCAACTTCTCCATTGTCGCGCATATCGACCACGGCAAATCGACGCTGGCCGACCGGTTGATTCAGCGCTGTGAGGGTCTGACCGCGCGCGAGATGCACGATCAGGTGCTCGATTCCATGGACATCGAGCGCGAACGCGGCATCACCATCAAGGCCCAGACCGTGCGTTTGGCCTACAAGGCCAAGGACGGCAAAACCTATCAGCTCAATCTGGTGGATACGCCGGGCCACGTCGACTTCGCATACGAAGTCAGCCGCTCGCTCGCCGCGTGCGAAGGCTCGATCCTGGTGGTGGACGCGAGCCAAGGCGTCGAGGCGCAGACCCTCGCCAACGTCTACCAGGCCATCGAAGCCAATCATGAAATCGTGCCGGTACTGAACAAAATCGACCTGCCCGCCGCCGAGCCTGATCGCGTGCGCCAGCAGATCGAGGATGTGATCGGCATTGACGCCTCGGACGCGGTATTGTGTTCCGCCAAAACAGGTATCGGCATCGACGACGTGCTGGAAGCCCTTGTCACACGGCTGCCGCCGCCCCAAGGCGATGCGGAGGCGCCCTTGAAGGCGCTGCTGGTGGATTCCTGGTACGACGCCTATCTCGGCGTCGTCATCCTGGTGCGCATCAAGGATGGATCCATCCGCAAGGGCACCAAGATGAAGCTCATGTCCAATGACACGGTTTATCCCGTGGAACGCGTTGGCGTGTTCACACCCAAGCGCGTGGAAATGCCCGCCCTCAATCCGGGCGAGCTGGGTTTCCTCACCGCCGGCATCAAAGCGGTCGCCGATTGTAAGGTGGGCGACACCATCACCGATGACGACCGCCCCGCCGCCGAGGCCCTGCCCGGTTTCAAGCCCAGCGTGCCGGTGGTGTTCTGCGGCCTGTTCCCCGTGGATGCGGCCCAGTTCGAAGTGTTGCGCGATAGCTTGGCAAAACTTCGCCTCAACGACGCCAGCTTTCATTTCCAGATGGAGAGTTCGGCGGCACTGGGCTTCGGCTTCCGCTGTGGATTTCTCGGCCTGCTGCATATGGAAATCATTCAGGAGCGCCTGGAACGGGAATTCGACCTGGACCTGATTTCCACCGCACCCAGCGTCGTCTACCGCATCCACACCACAGACGGTAACGTCGTCGAATTGCATAACCCAGCCGACATGCCGGAAGTAACGCGCATCGCCAAGATCGAAGAGCCTTGGGTCAAAGCCACCATTCTGGTGCCCGATGAATATCTCGGATCTCTCCTGGCGCTGTGCACGGAACGGCGCGGCGAGCAGATCGACCTGACCTATGTCGGTAATCGCGCGATGTTGACGTACAGGCTGCCGCTCAATGAAATCGTGTTCGATTTCTATGATCGCCTGAAATCCATCTCGCGCGGCTACGCCAGCTTCGATTACGAGGTCGCCAATTATCTCGAGGCCGATCTCGTCAAGGTCACCATTCTGGTGAATGCCGAGCTGGTCGATGCTTTGTCATTCATGGCGCACCGCAGCCAGGCGGAAGCGCGTGGACGGCAGATCTGCGCGCGGCTGAAAGAATTGATTCCCCGGCATCTGTTCAAGATTCCCATCCAGGCGGCCATCGGCGGCAAGGTCATCGCGCGTGAGACCATCAGCGCGCTGCGTAAGGATGTGACGGCGAAATGCTACGGCGGCGACATCAGCCGCAAGCGCAAGCTGCTCGATAAGCAGAAAGAAGGCAAAAAGCGCATGCGCCAATTCGGCAGCGTGGAAATTCCACAGTCTGCCTTCATCAGCGCTTTACGAATGTCGGACGATTAAAAGATCGCGGCGATAAATTCGCGGCGCTTCAATTCACGTTGCGGAAACGGCGGCGGCGCGGACGGCGCACGCGGCACACATGCACCAGCAGAAATCCGCTGAGACCGAACGCGATCCAGGCCGGCATGTTCATGATGACGATGCTGGCCGTGGCCAGGAAGCGGTTGGAACTGCCCTCGAGAGCTTCCAGGGGCGCCTGACCCACGAGCAGGGTCCAGACATCGGCCGTCGCCAGGCCATTATACGCACCTGTACCCAGGGCCATCACAGCTTCCGCAGAAGCCATAACGATCGCCAGAATTACCAACGTCCAGCCGAAAATGCGTCCAATAATCAAGGAAAACCCCGCGTCGTCACGTCGACGTTTCCTTACCCCGTATTCTGAGTTGTAGGCGCCAAAGCATTAAAATTTCAATATAATTTTCCTTCATGCGACGCAAAAAAGGTTAACACGCATTCGGCGAGATCATGTAGTTATCCACAACCCTGTGGAAATGTTACAGAATCCTGATTTCGGCCCGCTACTATTTTCGGGCCGGGCCGAAGGGCTGTTGCGGCGACGGGGGTGCCTCATATAGGGTCCGGCGCTTCAAATCGACGCCGCCGCGTGAGACTCGGGGTGCTGATCGACGAAGATCCGGAGGGGTGGCCGAGCGGTTGAAGGCGCACGCCTGGAAAGTGTGTATACGCCAAAAGCGTATCGAGGGTTCGAATCCCTCCCCCTCCGCCAAACTTCGCCTGTCCGGCCCGGAGACATGGGTAACACCCATTAGCCGAACAGGGCGGCGCAGCGCACTCAAGGCGAAGGCTGATCGCAGATAAAATACCTCTGCTAGCTCCGAAGTTTTTCTTGTCCCGAACAAGCCTACGTCGGCATGCCCGATAGACTTGATCAACGTTTGGCCCCACATAGTGCTGGCCATGCCGTCCATGCAGCGAAACACGCACCGGTCGATGGGAGGGTGAGATGGGCAATAAGACTCTAAGCATTGTGGTCGTGACGCTGGCCGCCGTCTGGTTCTTGAGCGGTTGTGACAACCGCGACAGCAAACAGGCCCTCGAACGCATAGCGGTCCAGGACGTGCTGAGTAGCTATAGCCTGGCGGTGACACGCCATGACTTTGACGCGATCGCCCCGCTTTTCACGCCAGACGGTACGTGGGAGACCGTGGGCACGCCCGCCAAATTTAGCTTCAAGGGGGCGGAGGTGGGTCCGGGCATTAAGAACGCCGTTGAGACGGCTGCCGATCTTGCGCAAATCAACACACCAGCCATCATCACCGTCAGCGGCGATACCGCAACCGCGCGCAGCACTATCCATGAGTTCGGCGACAGGGCCGATCACAGTGGCCGCATGGCCTTCACCGGCGTCTACGACGACAAGCTGGTGAAGATGGACGGCCAGTGGAAGTTCCAATCGCGCGTATTCACCCTCAAGCAGATGTGGCTGCTGCCCTACGCACCACAGAAAGCCCAATAAGAGGAGGTGCGTTCTCCTCAGCCTCCGGTCTTCTTGGCGGCGAGTGCCTGCCGCCGCTTCTCGCGCATCTCGACAAACTCCTCCGAGCCGAGGAGAGCAACCTGGCTAAGCAACTCGCGCCGCATCGCGGCCCGCATGGCGTCGGACCATAACTCGTCGACCAGTTCCTTCGCCGCCATAACGGCGCGATAGGACGGCTGATTGGCGATGCTGGCCGCCATCTCGAAGGCCTTGGCATCGAGTTCCTCCGGACTGACAAGGAAATCGACCAGCCCCCAATCGTAGGCGGTCTTGGCGTCGATCATATTGCCCGTCATCAGCAAGTACTTGGTTCGCGCCGGCCCGATCAGCGAGGCGGCCAGGGCCGAGCCGCCCTGGTCGACGGAAAGCCCGTATTTCGCCTCGGGCAGCGCGAATTTGAGATCGGTGGCGGAAATGCGGAAATCGGCAACCATCGCCATCTCGGCACCGGCGCCGATCGCCGCGCCCTTGACGGCGGCGATAAGTGGCTTGCCCATGTCGAGGAGAGTGCGGATGCTCCGCGTTGCCTCCTTCATGAAGTCATAGTGCTTCACGCCGGGTTTGCGCTCGCCCATGAGACGCGTGTCGCGCCCGGAGCAAAACGAGCGCCCCTCGCCGCGCAGCAGAACGATCTTGAAGTCCTTGGATTTCTGCGCCCAGGTGAAGGCCTCAAGGAGATCGTCCTGTGCCTCGTCGTTCAGGGCATTGTGGATCTCCGGCCTGTTGAAGGTGAGGATGCAAATATCCTGGCGGACTTCTCTCTTCACGTACATGCGTTCGTCTCCCTGATCTGCCGCGCGCGGCGGGTTTGCTCGTTGTGTCAGTCGCGGGGCAACGTGCCCAGAAGCTCCAATGTCTCGTCGCTGGGCTGGACGAAAGTCATCATGTTGAGGCCGGAATCGCGCCACAGCTTCCAGCGCTGCTTGATCCGCTCCGGCGGGCCGATGAGGGTTTCGTCATCTATATACTCGTCGGGCACCGCCGCGGCCGCCTCGTCCTTGCGCCCGGCGAGAAAAAGCTCCTGGATGCGCTCAGCCGCGTCCTTGAAGCCGCGTTGGATCATGGCGTCCTTGTGAAAGTTCTTGTCCTTGGCACCCATGCCGCCGGCATAGAGCGCGACATGCGGCTTCACGGCGTTGATCGCGCTCTTGACGTCGTTATCAACATAAACCGAGAGCGTGCCGCGCAGCACAAAGTCCTTCAGCGTCTTGCCGTCGGTACGCCGGGCGAGACCCTCTTCGATGATCGGCACGTAATCCTTGACGGTGTGCGGCGTCAAATGCATCCCGATCCACCCGTCGGCGACTTCGGCGGTCATGCGAACGTTCATCGGCGTCGCCGTCCCGAGAAAGACCGGAATGTGGGGGTTGCCGTGCATGACGCTCTTCAACGGCTTGCCGAGACCGGTCGCGCCCGGCCCCTTGTAGGGCAACGAGATCTCCTTGCCCTCATAGGCCACGGGTCCGTCGCGCTTCCAGATCTTCTTCATGATCGTGACGTAGTCGCGCAGGCGGTGATTGGGCTTGCCCCAGGGCTGACCGTACCAGCCCTCGACGATCTGCGGGCCGGAGACCCCGATACCGACGATCATGCGATTGCCGCCGGCAAGCGCGTCGATGGTCTGGGCGCACATCGCCATGTTGGCGGGTGTGCGCGCCGCCAGCTGCGCGATCCCCGTGCCAAGACGGATTTTCTTGGTGAGCGCTGCGATATACGCAAGCGGCGTCACCGCGTCGGAGCTGTAGGTCTCGGAGGCCCAGACCGAATCGAAGCCCAGCTCCTCGGCCCGCTGGATGCGTTTGATCGGCAAGCTCATGTGAGCTCCGCTGTGACCGACGCTGATTCCAAACTTCATGCGCGCTGCTTTCTTCGTGGTGCCGACCAGAATATTTTTCCGTCAAGCACGCGGTCGATTACCGCGCCTGACCATGGCCGCAGGGTGTCATGGTGGCCCCGCCCTGCCCAAGCGGCAAGAGGCAACAAGAGCGGAGGCCCTAACGAATCGGCCAATCCGCGCGGACCTCACAACATGTTTTTGATTGGAGGCGCATAACGCGCAATCTACGGAGCTTCGGCCTTGGTTGCCGTATTGCTATTCTCTAGAGTTGGCGATTGCCATGAAGGGAGTCCAGCGATGGCCGACGCCGCGAGGATCGAGCCGTTTCACCTCAACATTCCGCAGACGGCGCTCGACGATCTCAAACTCCGTCTGGACATGACGCGATGGCCCGAGCGCGAGACCGTGAGCGACTGGTCGCAAGGTGCGCCGCTGGCCAAGGTGCGCGGGCTCTGCGACTACTGGCGCGGTACATATGATTGGCGGCGCTGCGAGAACATGCTGAACGGGTTCGGGCAATTCCGGACCGAGATCGACGGACTTGGCATCCACTTCCTGCACATCCCCTCGCCCGAGGCCAAGGCGCTGCCCCTGCTCATGACTCACGGCTGGCCGGGATCGATCATCGAGTTCCATAAGGTGATCGGCCCGCTGACCAACCCCGTAGCCCATGGCGGCAACGCAGGCGACGCGTTCCATCTCGTGCTGCCGACTCTTCCCGGCTACGGATTCTCGGACAAGCCCACCACCATCGGCTGGAACAGCGCCAAGATCGCGAAGGCCTGGCTCACGCTGATGCAGCGCCTCGGCTATACGCGCTTCGTCGCGCAAGGCGGCGACTGGGGCTCGGCCATGACCACCGCGCTGGCCGCGTTGCAACCGAAAGAGCTTGCGGCAATTCACCTCAACCTCATATTCGCGCAACCCGATAAAGCGGATATGGAGAACCCCACGCCCGAGGAAGCCGAAGCTCTCGCGGCGATGAAGTACTATCAGGATAAGGAAGGCGCCTACGCCTTCCAGCAGCGCACGCGCCCCCAGACCCTGGGCTACGGGCTCGCCGACTCACCGGCAGGTCAAGCGGCCTGGATCTATGAGAAGCTCTGCACTTGGTCCGACTGTAGCGGCGATCCGGAGAACGTGCTGACGCTCGACGAGATGCTGGACAACATCATGCTCTATTGGTTGCCGAATGCGGGCACGTCCTCGGCACGGCTGTACTGGGAATCCTTCAACCGCAGCGGCCTGCAAACCGGCCCGATCGAGGTCCCGACCGGCTGCAGCATCTTTCCAAAGGAAATCAACAAGACGTCCCGCCGTTGGGCGGAGCGAACCTTCAAGAACATCGTCCACTGGAACAGGCTCGACCGCGGTGGACATTTCGCGGCCTTCGAACAGCCGCAGCTGTTCGTCGAAGAACTGCGCACCTGCTTCCGGCAATTCAGGTAGAGGCAACAAAAGAAATTGGAACGGAAGAGCTGGAGCTATCTCCGGGTTAGGTCCTGCACCGGCGCGACGCGCCGAGGCCCGCTACGTATTTGACCTACACGACCGGCTCCTGCATGCTTCCCTCCTCGCCTTGGGAGGAGAGATAAATCATGAATAGTCCGATTCTCGCGCCGGTCGTTGCGCTCGCCGGCTGGTCGATGGTGATGCTTTTATGGATGATGTCCGCCCGCGCGAAAGGCGTGCAGGGCGTGGACCCTGCGCTCCTGGCACGGCCCGGCATGCGGGGCATCGATCTTGAAGGCATCGTGCCCGGCAAGGCCCAGTGGCCGAGTCATAACTACAACCACCTTATGGAACAGCCCACGGTGTTTTACGCCGTGGCCATCGTTCTTGCCCTGGCGGGCGGCGGGACCGGGATCGATCTCTATCTCGCCTGGGCCTATATGGGGCTGCGCGTCCTTCACAGCCTTGTCCAGGCGACATCCAATAAACTGTCCATCCGCTTTCCGCTCTGGGGCTTGAGTTCGCTTGTGCTCATAGCCATGACCGTCCGCGCGGGCATGCTGGTTTTCTAGCCGCAACGGCCGCCACGCGGCAGGGCCGGTTCAACCCGTACCGAGGTGGACGAGGGTGCCTCCGATAGCCGATTAGCTGTTGCAATCGCCTATCCGGACGCGCAATGAATCGAGGATTAACGCCGGATTCGCAGGAACGCCGTGGGAGGCGGCTGGTAGGGGCGCACGCCGGAGTGCCGGAAGGAATATTTCGTGAGCATTCACGTCGCCCTGCGTCATCGCACCGAATACCGCTATACCCGCCCCATCACCCTCGGACCCCAGATTGTCCGGCTCCGCCCGGCGCCCCATTGCCGGACACCGATCCTGGCCTACACCCTGAAGGTCGAACCGGACGGCTATTTCCTGAACTGGCAACAGGACCCGCAAGGAAACTTCCTTGCACGCCTGGTGTTTCCCGAGAAAACCGACCGTCTGTCGATCACCGTCGACTTGGTCGCCGACATGGCGGTCATCAATCCCTTTGATTTTTTCCTCGACCCGGTCGCCGAGAAATTTCCCTTCACCTACGATCCGGTTCTTGACGAGGAGCTGGCGCCGTTCCGCAAACTAACGCCGCCGGGGCCCTTGCTGCGCGCCTACATCGACAAGCTGCGGCCGTCGAGCGGGATCACCATCGATGTGCTGGTGGAACTCAATCGCCAGGTTCAGGCGGACATCGGTTACGTCATTCGCATGGAGGCGGGTGTCCAGACGCCGGAGGAAACGCTGAAGTCGCGGCGCGGCTCATGCCGGGATTCGGGATGGCTATTGGTGCAGGTCCTGCGCCATCTGGGGCTCGCCGCACGCTTTGTCTCTGGCTATCTGATCCAATTGGTGGCGGACCAGAAACCTCTGGACGGCCCCGAGGGGACGCTGGTGGATTTCACCGATCTCCACGCCTGGTGCGAGGTTTATCTTCCCGGCGCCGGCTGGGTCGGGCTCGACCCCACATCGGGCCTCATGGCCGGCGAGGGGCATATCCCCCTCGCTTGCTCGCCCGAACCCGGAAGCGCCGCGCCCATCACCGGCCTTGCCGAGAAGGACGAAGCTAAGTTCGCCTTCGAAATGTCGGTCGATCGTCTCGCCGAAACGCCGCGCGTCACAAAGCCCTATGGCGACAACGAATGGCACGAACTCGTCGCCCTGGGCAAACGGGTGGACGCGGACCTGACGGCGATGGATGTGCGTCTCACCATGGGCGGCGAGCCGACCTTTGTCGCCGCCGACGATCCCGACGGCGCGGAATGGAACACCGATGCGCTTGGACCGACCAAGCGGCTTTACGCCGGGCAGATGCTCCGTCGTCTCGCGGATCGTTTCGCGCCCGGCCATCTACTCCATTACGGCCAGGGCAAATGGTATCCCGGCGAACAACTGCCGCGATGGGCGCTGACCTGCTATTGGCGCAGGGACGGCGAGCCCATTTGGCGGGACAAAAAGCTGCTGGCGGCGGACGAGGACGCCACGCCCAGTCTCAGCTCGGTGGACGCCGGATTCTTTATCCATGCCCTCGCCGAACGGCTGCAGGTCGATCCGGCCTATTGCATACCAGCCTACGAGGATGCGTTTTACTATTTGTGGCGCGAGCGGCGTCTACCCACCAACGTCGATCCGCTGAAAAGCAAGATCAGCGACCCCATGGAGCGCGCACGGCTCGCGCGGATTTTCGAACAAGGCCTCGACAAGGTCGTGGGCTTCGCCCTTCCCCTCAAACGCGACAGCAATGAGTCCTGGCGCAGCGGCCCATGGTTCTTGCGGTCAGAGACCATGTATCTGCTGCCGGGTGACTCACCCATGGGCTACCGCCTGCCGCTGGACTCCCTGCCCTGGGTCAACCCTGGCGACTATCCCTATTATGCGCCCATCGACCCCATGGACTCGCGCGGACCGCTCCCCGCATATCCCGATCTTCAGTCGCGCACGGGGCAAGGTGGTGAGGCAGGCAAGCATCTTGCCGCGACCCGTCCCTTCGGTCAGGGCTTTCGCGAGCAGGCGCCGAAAGTAGGCGTCTCGGACCCCAGCGTGGTGCGCACATCCTTGTGCGTCGAAGTGCGCGACGGCCTGATGTACATCTTCATGCCGCCACTTGAGGATCTCGCGGATTATCTTGAACTGACCGCGGCCATCGAGAACGTCGCCACCGCGCGCGGCCGCTCGGTCATGATCGAGGGTTATCCGCCGCCTTTCGATCCCCGCCTGCGGAAATTTTCCGTGACTCCCGATCCGGGCGTGATCGAAGTGAACATTCAGCCGACGGAGTCATGGGACGAATTGACCGAAGTCACCACCACGCTTTATGACGATGCCCGCGCCACGCGGCTGATCACGGAAAAGTTCATGCTCGATGGACGTCACGTGGGCACCGGCGGCGGCAACCACATCGTTCTCGGCGGCGCGACACCGGCGGATTCACCGCTCCTGCGTCGACCCGATCTGCTCAAGAGTCTGGTGGGGTACTGGCATAATCATCCGTCGCTGTCTTACCTGTTCTCCGGCCTGTTCATCGGCCCCACCAGCCAGCATCCCCGCATCGACGAAGCCCGCGACGATTCCACCTATGAATTGGAAACCGCGTTCAAAGCCCTGGACCAGGTGGCGACCACGGCAGACGGTGCCCAGCCATGGCTGGTGGATCGGATTTTCCGCGACATCCTGGTTGACGTGACGGGCAATACGCATCGCACCGAGTTTTGCGTTGATAAACTTTATTCCCCGGACAGCAGCACGGGGCGGCTCGGACTGCTGGAGTTGCGCGCCTTCGAGATGCCGCCCCACGCGCGCATGAGCCTCGCCCAGCAACTTCTGCTGCGCGCGCTGGTCGCGGCCTTCTGGCGCCAGCCTTATGACAAGCCGCTGGCGCGCTATGGCACGCGGCTCCACGATGAATTCATGCTGCCGTTCTTCTGCGCGACGGATTTCGCCGATGTGCTCGATGATCTGCGCCGTGCCGGGTATGCCTTCAATCCCGCGTGGTTCACCGCTCACCAGGAGTTCCGTTTTCCGCAGATCGGCCAGGTCGCTTACCGCGGCATCGAGATCGAGCTGCGGCAGGCCCTGGAGCCGTGGCATGTTCTCGGCGAGGATTCCACGCCGGCGGGAACGGTGCGGAATGTGGACAGTTCGGTAGAACGTCTCCAGGTCAAACTGAACGGCATGGTGGCCGAACGGCATATATTGGTCTGCAACGGCCGGGCCGTGCCGCTGCGCGCGACCGGCACCAAGGGCGAGTATGTGGCCGGGATACGCTACCGGGCGTGGAAGCCGCCGCGCGCCCTTCATCCGACCTTGCCGGTGGATGCACCTTTGGTGTTTGATCTCTATGATCGCTGGAGCGGCAGATCAGTGGGGGGGTGTGGTTACCATGTCAGCCATCCGGGCGGACGCAGTTACGAACAGTTTCCCGTCAATGCCAATGCGGCGGAAACCCGGCGCCGGTCGCGGTTTTTTCCTTTCGGACATACGGACGGCGCGTTCGCGCCGGCCCCATCCGCGACCGAACCGGAGCATCCGTTGACATTGGATCTCAGGCGTCATGCATGACACGATGATGGCGGCCTACGACGAAGCGGTCTCCGGCCAGGGGTCCATCAGGGCCCATTGGCGCGAGATGATGGCCCTGATCTGGGCCATGCCGCCCGAGGTACTGCGGGACAGGCAGGCACGTGCGGCCGCGCATTTGGCCGGCGCCGACAATTTCATGGCCGACTTCGGTGCCGGCGCCGCCGCGCCCGTCTGGTCCATCGACATCCTGCCGCTGATCCTTCCCGGAAATGAATGGGACACCATTGCCGCCGGATTGGCGCAACGGGCCCGGCTGCTGGATCTGATCCTGAGCGACATTTACGGGCCGCAATTCCTGATTAAGGAAAAGCTGCTGCCGCCTCACCTTATCTATGCGAACCCCTGCTTTCTGCGTCCCCTGCGCCATGTGGTGCCGCCGAGCGGCGCACCGCAATTGCATTTCTATGCCGCCGACCTGACGCGCATGCCCGACGGCGCGTGGCGGATTCTCGCCGACCGTACCCAGGCGCCCGCCGGGGTCGGCTATGCGCTCCGTCACCGCGGCATCGTCGCCCGGACATTTCCGGAATCCTTCCGGCACACGTCCGTCCGCCGCCTGCAGCCGATTCTCGAGACCTGGCAAGACAGCCTGCAAGCCATCGGCAGCGCGATCTCAAGCAACCCGCGCATCGTCCTCCTGACTCCCGGGCCCCATAACAGCGCCTATCCCGAACATGTCATGCTCGCCCACGAACTGGGCATCACCCTTGCCCAGGGGTCCGACCTGACCGTGCGCGACAGCATTGTCTATCTGAAAACCCTGGACGGTCTGGCGCGGGTCGATGTGATCTATCGTCGTGTCGACGGTGATTATTGCGACCCCCTGGAGTTGAGGTCGGATTCCGCCCTCGGCGTCGCCGGCATGATCGCCGCCATGCGGGCAGGCAATGTGGCCGTCCTCAATGCGCCGGGTTCGGCGGTGATCGAGCTTCCGGCCCTGGCACCGTTCCTGCCCGGCCTCGCCCGCCGGCTGCTGGACGAGGACTTGGCCTTGCCCGCGGTCACCACATGGTGGTGCGGACAGAAGGCCGCCTTGGCCGAAGTGCTCGCGACCATGAACCGCTTCGTGCTTCAGCCCGTGTTCGAGCCCAACGCCGTCCCCATCGATCCGGTGGAATTGTCCGAATCCGCCAGGACCAATCTGATCGCGCGGCTGACCGCAACGCCGGAAGCCTTTGTGGCGATCGAACGGGTGGATCACGCCCGCGTGCCTGCGGTCGGCGCGGGAAGTGTGGAGCCGCGGCCGTTCGTCATGCGCACCTGTAGCCTGTGGAACAACGGTGCCTGGGCCACCATGCCGGGAGCCATGGCCCGCATCACCGACGGTGATGAAGGCCGCCGCGCCGCGATCCGCAATGGCGGTTTGGTGAAGGATGTATGGATTCTGGCGGACGAGCCCACATCGCAGGGCCCGGCATCCGGCGACGGCGTGCCACACGATACGCGCAAGGTTGAGCGGGCGGCAGAGTTGCTGGGCAGCCGAACCGCCGACGATTTGTTCTGGCTCGGGCGATATATCGAACGGCTGGATTCCGCGGTCCGTCAATTCCGGGCCGTGCTGCAGCGGCTGATCGGCGCAAGCCTCGGCCCGCGCGACATGGCGGAATCCCAGATGCTGGCCGAACTGCTTCACCATTGCGGTTGGATTTCCGCCGCAACAGCCAGCCTGCCGGTCGACAGCAGCGTGTTCGCCAATGACATCGTCACCGCCGCAGGGTCCGCGGGTGCGCTTGCCGACTGTCGGGCCAGCGTGCAGCAGTTGGGCATGGCGTTGCGCGATCGGCTTTCCCAGGACATGGCCCGCGCCCTCATGAACATGTTTCACGACGACGAGACGGCGGATCAGGACCGGTCATTGGACAGCCTGCTCGCGCGCATGGATCGGAGCGTTACCAATGTCGCCGCCTTCGGCGGGCTGGTGGCCGAAAACATGACGCGCGGCAACGGCTGGCGCTTTCTTGAATTCGGCCGCCGGATCGAGCGCGGCATCACAGTCTGCGACATCGTCGACAGCCTTCTCGGCGGCAGCATGGCGCGCACCGAATTGAGCATGCGCCTTGCGCTTGAGCTGTGCGATTCAACGATCACCTACCGTCGGCGTTATCCCACCGATCACTACACACTGCTCGCCCTCAGCATCATTCTGTCCGACAGCACAAATCCGCGGGCGCTGGTCTATCAGCTTGAGTCCATTCAGAGCGGCCTGGATGCCCTCATCGGCTATGATCCCCTGGTTCCGGAAAAGGACGTGGTCGGCCGCCTGATCCCTGCCGTGCTCGAGATTTGCGCGCACCTGTCCGACGAACCGGAGACCGCCGCGCTTTCTTATGCTCATCATCGGGAAACCATCCGCGCCGCCCTGGCCGATGCCAAAGCCGGATTGATGAGCCTGTCGGAAACCACCAGCCGCAATTTCCTCGCGCACATTGATCCGGTGCGCAGCCTGTTTCCCGGCGCAATGAGCCAGCGCCAGGACGCCCACGGAGCGATGTCATGACACGGTACGCTGTGCGTCATGAAACCCATTACGCCTACGGCGCCACCGTGGACCTGGGATTCCATATGCTGCGCATGACGCCCATGGAGGGCGAACGCCAGCATCTCATCGCCCACCAGCTGGAAATGTTGCCGCGCCCGCTGCGGGTCAGCGCCTTTCGCGATCATTTCGGCAATGGCGTTCATCACGTGGCGGTGGAATCGCCCCACGACAATTTTTCCGTGGTTCTAAGCGCCACCGTCGATGTGGAACCGCCTGCATGGTCCGAGCCGCCCACGGGCCCCGCCTGGGAGGACGTGCGCGAATCCATGCGCGCCGACGGATTTCCAAAACCGCCGGAGGTGGCCGAGTTCGTTGAGCCGTCGCCGCTCGCACCCTTGGACCATGCGGCGACAGACTACGCCCGGATATCGTTTCCGGAAAATCAGCCCGTCGTCACCGGTGCGCTTGATCTCATGGGCCGCGTCCACGCCGATTTCACCTACGCGCCCGGCGCGACGGACGTCTCCACGTCGGTGGCGGAAGTCATGACTTCCCGCCGCGGCGTATGCCAGGATTTCGCCCACACCATGATCGCGGGTTTGCGCGGCCTGGGACTTCCGGCCCGTTACGTGTCCGGTTATCTGCGCACCGGCAATTCCTTCCGCGGCGGCGACGCAAGCCATGCCTGGGTTTCCCTGTGGTGTGGGGATGAAGTTGGTTGGATTGAACTCGACCCAACCAACAATTTCCTGGTGCGGGACGGACATATCGCGGTCGCCTATGGTCGCGACTTCTCCGATGTCACGCCCATGCGCGGCGTCATCCTCGGCGGCGGACGTCACAGCCATACGGTCGCCGTGAGCGTGGCGCAACTCGCGGGCACATAAGTGCGCGCGTGATTATTCCGCCGCCGGGTCGGTGCGGCGCGTCAACCCGCACGCGATTAATCCCTGCGCGCCGCTCCGGAGCGGACAGATGGAGCCCGTCTGATCCGCGTCGATGCTCCACGTCAGGCCGGCGACGATCTCCCGGCATGTGCGCAGATTTAAACAGATGCTGCAGACCCGCGGCGTGGGGCTCATGTTCCCGCCCGCATCCGTATCAGTACGTTCCTGCACGGCCTTCAGAAGCGCGACCACTTCCTCCAGCAGACGTATGGTCTGCAACATGAACTGGCTTGGCGGCAGTTGCCGGTTTTCCTGGAGTCGATGGAGTTGGCTGTTGAGGAGTTCGCTATAGGCCGTCAGAAACGGTGGCGAGCCATGGCCGGCGCTTACGTACTCCACGTCCATTTCCAGGGCCTGTGTCACGGTCGGACTGTTGGACAGGTCCGGATCGCTCCATTTGTAAACCAGCGACGAACTGCGGCGGACGATTTCGCTGGCGGTTTTTCGACCCAATGCGCTGAGGATCTTGGCGGCTGCTCCCGCGAAGCCGACGCGAATCACCTGCTTCATCGATTCCGCGCGGCCGTTGTCATTTTCGCCCCCAAGTTTAAACGTGCTCAAAAATCGTGCCGGGCCACTCTAGACTGAGCAGTTCTTAACCGGCTGTTTTGGCTATGAAATTACGCCTGCCGGATATTGAATCCCCAGCGCCCTCCTCACAACCGTAATGATTTCGAGAAGATACGAATTCCAAAAATGCCCCCCGGATTCTACTGCGCCGCAACTGAAATACGACTTTAAGTTGCGTGTGGCATGGGCGTGGGCCAAAGCTCCACAGCTATTGATTGAGAGGTTGGGCGGATGGGCGGTCGGGGTATCGCCTCGCCGGCTCCGTAGAAATATGCTTCTAATTCTTTTGGAAAGCGAAAAGCGGGTCGACTGTCCCACGGATCGTTAAATTGATCAGCTCGCGAAAAATAAATTTCGTTTCTCTCAAGCGTAGATAAGAGCCATCCGATGCGGTCGCCTTCCAGCGATACGTAACGAAACAATGGGTTGGGCGGGCCGACAAGTTCATCTGTCACATCCATGCACGCTCACTCCTGACTATGGAACATGTACGGCGACACAGTCTTGAGGCCTTCGTCGACGATCAAACTGCGGTTCATGGGCGGGAAGGCACGCTGGCTGCAGCCGATGCGTTCACATAGACGGCACGTGAGGCCGATCTCGGTGACGGACTTGAGCGCGTCGAGATCGTAAGGGTCGGCATAAACAAGACGGCTGGCCTGAGAGATTTCGCAGCCAAGGCCGATGGCGTACTGGGTGAGCGGCTCGTTATAGCCGCCATGCACGCCATCCACGGTGCGCGCGGTCGAGAAGTACCTGGTCTTGTCAGGCATCTCGATCACCTGGGTCACGATCTTGCCCGGATTGCGGAAAGCCTCGTGCACGTTCCAGCGCGGACAGGCGCCGCCATAGCGGGCGAAGTGGAACCCCCCGGCGCTGAGGCGTTTGGAAATATTGCCCGCCGGATCGACGCGGAGAAAAAAGAACGGCACGCCCGGCGCACCGGGACGCTGCAGCGTCGTCAGCCGGTGGCACACCTGTTCGTAGCTGGCATCGAACCGCTGACACAAAAGTTCGATGTCGTAGCGTTTCTTTTCCGCCGTGCGCAAAAACTTCTCGTATGGCATCAGCACCGCGCCGGCGAAATATCCGGCCAGGGAAATCCTGAGCAGACGGCGCGTCTCGCTTTGGGTAACGCCGGAGCGGGCGACAATCTCTTCGAGACGCTCGCCATGTTCCAGCATGCAGATCTGATAGGCGATCTGAAACACGCGCGTGGGCGGTGGCAGAGCCTCAGACAGAAACAGTCGGCTGCTATGGCGGTCGAAGCGGCGGATCAACTGGCCCATGAAATCCACGGGCATGATTTGTACGGCGATGCTGTGGCGGCTTTTGAGATGTTGGCGCAAACCCGCAGCCAGGGTTTCGGCTTTGGACAGCGACTGTTCCCACAGGGCCTCCGCCGCCTGTTCCAGTTCGGGGAAATGATTACGGTGCGCCACCACGAAATCGCGCACATCCTCGGCGGGAAACAACGACGTGTCCGCCGTGGTGTCCGCACTCCCATCGGTCATTTTTTCCGCGAGCCCGGCGGTGCGTTCCACGGTCTGGCGATAACCGCGATAGAGTTCGATCACCGCCCGCGCCACCGCCGGGCTGGTGCCGGCAAGATCAATCAAATCCTGAGCGGGCACGGACACGCCTTCCAGCAGCGGATCGCTGAAGACCTCTTTCAGGTCCGACAGAGTGTGGCCGCCCTCGTCGCCGGACAGCCCCTTGAGATTGACGTCGAAGCTGTCGGCCAGCTTGAGCAGGAGCTGAGCACTGAGCGGGCGCTGATTGCGCTCGAGCAGATTGAGATAGCTGGGCGAGATGTCGAGGCCCTGGGCCATCTGCGCCTGGTTCAGACCAAGGTCGCGGCGCAAACGTCGTAACCGTGGGCCGGCAAAGACTTTATTGGTTGTTTCCCGAGGCATGGCTTTACAAACTTTACCGATTTACATAACTGGCATCACCAATATACACAAATTTACTTCTTTATTGTCAGATAGTTATAGGAAATTCGACGGATTCTGTAAATATTGCGGCCCTGGTTACGCGGCCCGGGAAGCTGCGTGACAACACATTAAATACGCGGCGGTGACGCCACAGGCAGATCCCGACAGGAGCACAAGACTATGGATACGCAGACTTTTTCCTCTTTGATCCCCTCGGCCCCCAAGGGCCGTTTCGACGGCATCCAGCGCCCCTACAGCGCGGCCGATGTGGTTCGCCTGCGGGGCTCCGTCGTCCCCGCCCAGACTCTGGCCGAGCGCGGCGCCAACCGTTTGTGGAAGCTGCTGCACGAAGAGCCCTACATCAACGCCCTCGGCGCCCTCAGCGGCAACCAGGCCATGCAGATGGTACGCGCCGGATTGAAGGCGATCTATCTCTCAGGTTGGCAAGTGGCGGCCGACAACAACACCGCCGGTGCCATGTATCCGGACCAGAGCCTTTATCCCGCCAACGCGGCGCCGGAACTGTGCCGCAAGATCAACCGCACCCTGCAGCGCGCCGATCAGATCGAAACCGCCGAAGGCAAACTCTCGCGCGATTGGTTCGCGCCCATCGTCGCCGATGCGGAAGCCGGCTTCGGCGGCCCGTTAAATGCATTCGAGATCATGAAGAACTTCATCGAGGCGGGCGCCGCCGGCGTTCACTTCGAAGACCAGCTGTCGTCGGAGAAAAAGTGCGGCCATCTTGGCGGCAAGGTGCTGCTGCCTACGGCGCAGCATATCCGCACCCTGGTGGCGGCGCGTCTTGCCGCCGACGTCATGGGTGTGCCCTCGCTCGTGATCGCGCGCACCGATGCGGAAAGCGCCAAGCTGATCACCAGCGACGTGGACGAGCGCGATAAGCCCTTTATCAAAAGCACAAACCGCACGCCGGAAGGTTTTTATCAGCTCGAAAACGGCGTCGATGCTTGTATCGCCCGTGGCCTCGCCTACGCGCCATATTGCGATCTGATCTGGTGGGAGACCTCGACACCGCACCTGGGCGACGCGCGCAAGTTCGCCGAGGCCGTGCACAAGAAGTTCCCCGGCAAGATGCTGGCCTACAACTGCTCGCCGTCCTTCAACTGGAACGCCAAACTCGACAAGAAGACCATCGAGACCTTCCAGAAGGACATCGGCGCCATGGGCTATAAGTTCCAGTTCGTGACCCTGGCCGGCTTCCATCAGCTCAACCACGGCATGTTCGAACTGGCGCGCGGCTATCGTGACCGCGGCATGGGCGCCTATGCCGAATTCCAGGCGACGGAATTCGCCAGCGAAGTGAACGGCTACACCGCCACCCGCCACCAGCGCGAAGTCGGCACTGGATACTTCGATGCGGTGTCCGTGGTCATCAGCGGCGGCGCGTCGTCCACCACCGCCATGGCCGAGTCCACTGAAACCGCGCAGTTCCACGACACCAAAGCCGCGGAATAAGACTTAAGCTGTCAGCGGCGAACGCCGCTTGCGACAACGCCTCCCGGCCGATTGGACCGGGGGGCGTTTTTCTTTTACGGGTGGCGCCGCGGACGGGCACGCGCATCGGTTGTTAGCACTCTCGCGCATATGCTGCTAAGTCATTGAAATGTCATAATTGTTGCGTCGCATATAAAAGGCGCGCATGATTCTGGTGCGGCTGGCGGTGCCGTGCGCCGCCGCGGATACCGGACGTTCAGAACGTACCTCCGGGCAGAACGTCCTTCCGGGTCCAGTCAGCGGCGCGAAAGGTTGTGATCATATGGCGCGCGTTGAAGAATCAGATTCGTCGCTTGCATTACAGCTGCGGAATTACCGCCTCACCACCGCTCACATTCTCTATCGCCTGCCGGATCATCCGTCGTTGCTGCAGGAATATATTTGGCAGGATCTGGATCTGGCGCCGCGGTTTCCGGTGCTGAACAAATTCCTGCGCTTCTGGGAAGACAATCTGGACGGCAAATTGCATTCGGTGAAAGTCGCTCATACCGGAATCATCAAGCCGGCCGAAGTTCGCACCGTGAGCGGCGGACTCTACATCAACTAGCCGCGTTTGCCGGTGTCCCGCGATCCAGAGTCACGACCCGTGGGGCATGGCCGCAGGCGACAAGAAAGACCATCAGCTCCGATGGCGTGATGGTGGTCGTCATGGTGTTGACGAGGGGATGGGCGTTGATGAGGTCCTGATCCATCATCCAGGCGTCGAGGATCACCTGCACCTGTGCGTCGGGATCGTTGATGACCGCGAACGGCGTGACCGAGCCGGGCGTGACACCGAGGACGCGCATCAACCGATCCGCCGAGCCAAAAGACAAACGCGCCGCGCCGATGACATCGGGCAAGGTCTTGAGATCGATTCGGCGCGCGGACGGTGCCACCACCAGCCACATGCGCTTCTTGGCATCGCACAGAAACAGGTTCTTGATGTGCACGCCGGGAAGGTGGCCGACGTGACGCTCACCGTCCTCGACCGTGAACGCGGCCGGATGTTCGACCGTGGCAACGGTAATGCCAAGTCCGGCAAGGCGCGCGAATAGATCCGTCGGCGTCGCCGGAACCGTCATGAGGGCTTTGTTTTCCGTCGCGGCCAAGCCTGGATCACGGCCTTCACAAGCACCGCCAGCGGGATGGCGAAAAACACCCCCCATGGGCCCCAGATACCGCCGAAGAACAGAATGGCACCGATGATCGCCACGGGATGAATGGCGACCGCCTCGGCGAAGAGAAACGGCACCAACACGTTGCCGTCGAGAGCCTGAATCAAGCCATAGGCTCCGACGGCAATCGCCGTTTGGACGCTGAATCCCCATTGCAAGGTCGCGACCACGGCCACCGGCACGGTGGCGAAGGCGGCGCCGATATAAGGGATGATCACGCCCACGCCGATAATTGCCGCCAGCAGTGGTGCGTAGTTCAGGCCGATCAGGTGAAAAACGATGAGGCTCACCAGGAATATGATCAAAACCTGCACGACTTTACCGCCGACGAAGTTCTGCAGTTGGCGATGAACGTCCATCCACACCGACGCGACGAGTTCGCGGTGCTCGGGCAGAAACGCTGTCATCCAACCGACGATCTTGTCCTTATCCTTCAGCATGAAGAACACCATGATCGGCACGATGATCAGGTAGACAAGGATCGTGACCAGGCCGATCACCGTACCGCCGGCATACCGTCCCAGCCCTTGTCCGAAGTGAAGAATGCTGTCGCGGGCCTGCTCGTTGAGAACCTCGACCTGATCGGGACTGATCAAGGTCGGGTACTGGCGTGGCAGATCTTCGAGAAATGACTGCGCCTTGGCCACGAAGGCGGGAACCTGACCGGAGAATTGGGCTAGCTGCCGCAGCAGAATCGGGATCAATCCCAGCAGCCCAAGGATTGCCGCGACAAACAGGCCGAAGGCAATGGCGAGCGCCAGGCCTTTCGATAGACCGGCACGCTGCATGCGGTCCATGGCCACCTGCAGCACGTAGGCGACAGTAACCGCCCCATAGAACGGCGCAAGGATATGGGCTGTGAAGACGACGAAGACCGATCCGAAGCCGACCAATGCCAGCAACAGCGCAAGCTGTTTGTTGCGGGCAATGTCTTCGTACCAGTCGAAAAAAAGCTGCATGGAAAAGAGACCTGCGGAAATGCGTGCCGCCATTTTACGCGCACACGACGGATAAAGGGAACACGATCGGAATTTAGAGCGTTAGGCGGAAATCCTCGATCAGTGCGCCGGGCAGGTGCATGGACCGGGTCGAGCGTGACTCATAGGTGTCGGTGGAAAGCCGCCATTCCCGCGCCGCGGTCAGGCCGATCAGATTACGCCCGAGAAACCGGTAGGCACTGTCGTCGAAACGCATGACGTTGAGAGGCGCGACAATGACACCGTTCTCGACCCAGAACGTGGCAAACCGCGTCATCCCCGTCATGCGGCAGGCGTTGCGGTCGGAATAGTTCAGATACCAGAGATTGCCCATATAAACGCCGGTGCCGAGAGCCGCAAGGATCGCGCTGTCCGCCAGGGTTCCCGGCGCCATATCCAGAGCCTGGGGCGATTCGTGCGCCGCGGCGCCGTTATGAGCCGTCTCGAACTCTACGCCGGAACGCGGCGAGGCAAGGCATTCGGCGGCCGCGCCACGGCTGATGAGCGGAATCCGGTCCGGACTGATGAAACCTTCGCTCTGAAATGCGGGCGCCAAACCGTCGGCGATATTCTCCGTCACCGATACCAAAGGCGAGAAAGTCTCGCCGTTGCCCAGGCGCAGCAACGGCGTGGTGGCGGTGCGCCTGGCGGATAGGCTGAAGCCGTCCCAAGACAACATGCCCATGATGTCTTCCATGGCGGCGGGCGCGAGAAACACCCGGTAGCCGCCGGGCGCCAGCGTCTTGGGCGGCCGCGCCAGCAGCGCCAGCTTGTCCCGCGCGGCGGCGGCCCTGGCGGAAAATTCCGGTCCGTCCCAGGCAAAGCCGGCGTAGTCCATCTTGACCGCGCGGTCCTTGATGGCCGGATCGTCGCGCAAATAGAAACAGGCATCGAAATTGAACGCATTCACTGCGTGCCAATTGCGCTGCCCGAAGCTGTTGGCGAAACCCGCGTACATTGGGCCCGCTGCGTAAAAGCCCACGAGATCCTCGCCGGTACCGGCCGCGAGAATCCCTTCCACCGCATCGTCGGGTGTGGGCAGGCGATCAGGGGCGATACGCTCGGTGGATCGGACTTCGGTGCTGACAAGAAAGTGTGGGTCCTCGGCGGCGCTCGCCACCATCTCGCGCAGCGTAGCGAGCGCATTGTCGATCCGCGCCACGTCTTCTTCGCGATCCTCGGTCACGGTGATGGTCGCGTCCCCGTGGCGACGGCCGCGAAACAGACTGAGCGAGAGGTAATTCTGCGTAACAGTTCCCGGCTGGCGCACGGCCGAACGATTGAAGCGCACGAAGTGGGAACGCTCGCCGGAGAAGTTCGCGACAAAACCCTCGTCGCCGGACAGGCGCGCGGCGATGGCATCGGCGAGGGCGTAAAAATATTCCTGCATGTGGGTTGTGTTCAGCCGCCGCCGAACACTTGCACGTCGGCGAACAGGCCGGGCGGCGTGGCATGGCCCACATGAATCGCCTGGTTAGGTTCGCCCTTGCCGCAGGTGGGTGTACCGTGAACGCGCAAAGACGCCGCATCTCCAAGACCCTTGAGACTGCGCCAGAAGGTGGCCGAGATGCCGCGGTAGTTAGGGTTCTTCACCACCGGCCCTAAAACACCGTCGCGGATCAACCGGCCGCGCTCGCAGCCAAATTGGAATTTGTTGCGACTGTCATCGATGGACCAGGATGTGTTGGTTTCCATGAGGACACCGTTTTCCACCTGGGCGACTAAATCCTCAAGTCGGCTGCCGCCCGGTTCCACATTGAGGTTGGCCATACGGTCGATGGTCGGCCGGTTCCAACTGCAGGCGCGGGCGTTGCTGACGCCGGACACGTTGGCGCGGGCCTGGCTGAAGGCGCCGCCCAAGGGCCGCACCAGGATGCCGTCGCGGATCAGATGCTCCCGCGACGCCCGCGTGCCATCGTCATCGAAAGCGTAGCTTGCTGCCTCGCCGGACACGCCTGGATCGAAGGTGACATTGAGCAAGGACGAGCCATAGACATAACCGCCGAACATATCGAGGCTGACAAAACTTGTGCCGGCGTAGTTGCGTTCGTCGCCGAGGATGCGATCCAACTCCAGCGGATGGCCGATAGATTCGTGAATCTGGATGTACATCTGATCGGGTGACAGCAGCAGGTCCATGACGCCCGTGGGACAGTCGGGCGCGGCGAGCAGTTCCAACGCTTCACCGGCAATGCGCGGACCCGCGTTCCAGAAACCGAGGTCGTCGAGGGCTTCGAGCCCACCCTGGCGAATGGTGCCGCCGCGACCAAAGGTGCGTGTCTGGGTCTCAGACTCGGCGGAGGCACTGGCTTCCAGGTCGGGCACGATCAAGCCATAGCGCTGACGGATGAAGCCACCCTCGGAAGTTGCTATGACAACTTCCTCGTCGGTGAAACTGAGACCGGCCTGCCAGTTGACGATGCGTTCGTTACCCGTGAGACCGGCAGCAAGGACACCGAGCCGTGCCATCTTGTCCGCGCGGGAAACGGACGACCACGGTCGCGCCGGCCTGACTTCATGATCGAACCGTACGGCTGATTGGTGGGGTGTGGGCGGAACGGCGACCATGCGGCCGGCAACGCGGTTGGCCCAATCGCAAGCCTCGCGGCCGGCCCGGACGAGACCCAACGACGTGATATCCGAGGTTGCCCCGTAGCCGAGCCCACCGTCCTTCACCACCGTCACCATGACGCCGATATCGTCGCCCACATGAACCGGATCAGGCACGCCACGGGTCACGGACAGATGCTCGCTCCGCTGGCGCACCACACGGATCGACCAATGGTCGCAAGCGGGCGCCACGGCTGTAAAACGTTCGGCGATGGAAGCAATGGATGTGCTTGATGTGTTCATAGAGGGGCACCATGCCGCGCCCAACGGAGTCCTGCAACGGCCGTCCGTGAGTGGGACGTTAAGTTATGGCAACTTTTCTGCCCAGCCGACGATGTCATCGGCAACCTTGCCTTCGAAGCCCTCGAAAGAAGCGGGCGCGCCGTTTGGACCACCGTAAAAGATCGACGCCGCCGGGCCGCCCGCCGCCTTGATGAATTGCAGGAGCCAGCCGCCCTGCATATGAGGATCGCGGGAACCGCCGATGGCCAAGATGGGCAATTTGACGTCGGCGATCAGGTTTGTATGCACGGCGATCGAATTTGGTCCCCAATAACTCAGGAACGCCTTGGCATAATAGTAGGTGTACCCCTGGGTCGGCGGCGACAGATACATCGGTTGGCGCGGATCTTCGTCATAGGCCGCGACAGGAAACGGCACGTCGATGAGATGGGTGGCACCTTCACCGTTCTTCACCGCCTCCCGTGCCTCCACGATCGTGCGCTCGTAGGCTTCGTCACCCATGGCACGGCGAGCATAGGCAGGGAGGTCTCGCGTCGGCCCGAGATAGACCACGCCCCTGAATCGCTGGTCGTGAGATCGCGCCAGATAGGTGGAAAGCCACAGGCCGCCGGTGGAATGGCCAACTCCAATCAGGCGCTTATAGCCACGGGCCGCCATGACCTCGGACCACGCCGCCAGATCCTGGGGAATATCCTCAAGCCGCGTGCTGACGGTACCCCTGAATCCCGACGAACGCGTCCGCACCGCCAAAACGGAATAGCCGCGGCGGGCAAGGCGTATCGCCAGCCAATGGGAGGTGGACCGCAATACGTCACCGGTCCATCCATGCACGACCATGAACGCCGGCCGTGCCGCCGAAGGCGGCTGTTCGGTAGCCGGCGTGTAAAGCACGCCTGAAAGCGGCGTTCCATCCCGGGCGGTCGTATCGATCGTCGTGGTCACCACCTGAAGCGCGGGAAGAATTGAAAGTTCGGCCAACCATTGCGCCGTGTCGGCAACAAGTTGTCCGCGCGCGCCTGCGAAGTCGTGACCGGCTCCCGAGTAGGATTTGACCGTGACCTTTTTGGCGCCCCCGGCGAGATTCGCCAACTGCTGCAGGCGACCGGACGGTACCGTTGGATCCGCGGCACCGGCAGCGAGCAGCAAGGGCCGGTCAAGATTGCCGATGCTGGCCGAAAACGACGTCTTTGCCGCCGGTCCGAACCAATCGAGAAACGTCGGCGGCGTGAAGATGAGTCCGTTGCCCGTATCGATGAAGACGCCGCGCTCATTCGCGCCGACGGATTTATTGGCCCGTTCGACCGTGTCGGTGTAGGTCTCCTCGCCGACCTTGTCGCGCCAGGCCGTGGCAAGATCGGCACTGGGCGCATAGGCGATCACCGCCGCGACGCGTCCGTCATCGGTCGCGGCGACGTAGCGAACGGCAAGCAGAGAACCAAGACCGTCCCCGGCGATGACAACCGTGGAAAAGCCGCGCGCGACAAGCATGTCGATCGCCGCCTTCACGTCGGCAAAGGCGTCGTCAAACCCGCCGAAGGGATACTGCGCCGTATGGCGGGTTTCGAGACTCAGGCTGGCATATCCCAGATGGGCCAACCCTTGTGCCATATAGCGGGCGGTATCGGCGGCACGAAGCGGACCGCCGCCGGGCCCATCGGGGAGATCAAGGATCACCGGACCCGCCGGCACCATGGGACCAGCCGGCCAGGTCAGAACGCCGGGGATTTGCAAGCCATCGGCGCTCGTCAAATTGACGATTTCCTCGGTGGCGGTTTCGGACCGGGCCGCCGATCCCGCAGGCGAGGACTTCGATGTCAGGCCGGCGGACGCCTCATGGACAGGAAATGCGGCGCACACGATCACGCCGAGAACAGCGAAAACACGACGGATGTTCATACCGCGATATCCGACATAAACCTAACGGGCGCCTCGACCCTGTCCCGGTTCGCTCGAATCGGGGAAGGGTCCGGATTCATAGAATAGCGCGCTAGACTCGGCGATGAGAGCGGCAAGACCTTATGATGGTTTGCGATCGAATTGAATCGGGAAAGACACCGGAAGGATTTGCCTGACGAAAATTTAAGCGAAGATTCCGTGGTATTCCCGCCACCTGCTATGCTCAGCCTGTCGAAGGCAAGTAGCCTACAAACCAAATGATCGCGACATCAGGACGCCAATGACGGGGAAGGAACGCGTTTCCGGGCGGCCGCTGCCTTCCGCCGACGCGCAGTGGGAAGCCGGTCATGTTCTGCGCGCGGGACGTTTCGACGACATTTATTTCAGCCGCGATGGCGGGCTTGCCGAGAAGCGTCATGTTTTCCTGAACGGGTGCGGCCTGCCCGACGCATGGCGGCGCGCGGAGTCCTACACCATCGGTGAGTTGGGATTCGGCACCGGACTTAATTTCTTGGCGACCTGGGACATGTGGCGACGGACTCGCACACCCGGCATGCGCCTGCATTATCTCGCCGTTGAAGGTTATCCTCTGACGCGAACGGAGCTTGCCGACAGTCAGGGTCTCTGGCCGGAGCTGAGCCCGCTTTCGGCAGCGTTGCTGCGCGCTTATCCCGAGCCGCAGCCCGGATTTCACCGCCTGATCCTGACGATCGGTGACGACGATCCAGTCTATCTCACTCTGCTTTACGGTGAGGTGGTGGAGATGCTCGCACAGGTCGAGGCCGACATCGATGCCTGGTACCTGGACGGATTTGCTCCGGATAAAAATCCGGCCATGTGGCGGCCGGAGGTGATGGCCGGAATTGCGCGTCTGTCCCATGGCGCACAGTCCAGCGACGATGGTGGAGCACAACATCATTTGGCTGCAACCAGGATCACCACCTACACCGTTGCCGGGACAGTGCGGCGGGAGTTGGAGGCCGCAGGGTTCGAGATTGCACGTGTGCCGGGTTACGGCGCCAAGCGCGAGATGTTGCGCGGATCCTATGACGGCAAAGACGAACACGCGCGTTCTCTGCCGACGTCTCCACCGCTTTTGCCGCCATGGTTCGCGCGCGCCGCGGCAATTCCGCGAACTCACGGCCACGTTGCCATTGTCGGTGCGGGAATCGCCGGCTGTGCCATGGCTGCAGCCATGACACGTCGGGGGTGGACCGCGACCTTGATCGACCGGCACGACGACGTGGCGGAAGCCGCCTCGGGAAATCCCATCGGCATTCTGATGCCACGCTTGACGGCTGCGCCGAGCCTTGAGGGCCGTTTCTCCATGGCTGCGTGGCGTTTTGCCCTGCAGACGCTTGAGGATTTGGGCAACGCCGGATTGCCGCTCGGGTATGAACGTTGCGGCGTTTTGCAACTTGCCGCCGATGGCGAAGATGCTGCGCGGCTCGCAGCCATTGCCGAAGCTGCGGTTTTACCGGCATTCCTGATGGATCATTTTACAACCGGTGAGGCCGCCGACGTTGCCGGCATTCCGGTGCATCAAACAGCGCTGTTTTTTCCCCAAGGTGGCTGCATTCAGCCGCGCGCCTTGTGCGCGGCGTTGGCGGAAGGCGCACAGCGAATACTGCGCACGCGCGTCGCGGCGATCCAACGAGGCGCCGGTGGTTTGGAATTGATCGACGACGAAGGACACCTATGCACGGTGGCGGATGTGGTGATCCTCGCCAACGGAATCGACGCGGCGGCATTTCCTGTTGCCGAGTGGCTGCCGTTGGCGGCGCGGCGCGGCCAACTCACCATGGCGCCGTCAACCACCGCAAGCGAGCGCCTGCGGTGCGTGCTGAGTTACGGCGGCTATGTCACGCCGGCGATTCATGGCCGGCACGCCGTCGGTGCGACCTTCGACTGGGTTGAGGACCCGGCGGCTGTACAGAAGGTTGTCGGCGATGACCACCGCCGGAACTTGGATGAACTGAAACTGATCGCGCCGGAGGTAATGGCGGGAGTCCACACGAACGACTGCGACGGCCGTGCCGCGATTCGCTGTGTGACCCCCGATCATCTGCCTGTCGTCGGACCGCTGCCGGATCGGGCCGCTTATCTCAGCGACTACACGCATCTGCGTCACGGTCAGCACTGGGTCCGCTATCCGGCGGCCACTTATCATCCTGGTCTCTACCTGCTCACCGGTCTGGGCGCCCGTGGTTTGACGGAAGCGCCGCTGGCGGCGGAACTCCTGGCCTGCCACATCACCGGCGAACCATGGCCGCTCGAGCGGGATTTGGTCACGGCACTTCATCCAGGCCGCTTTCTCGTGCGGGACCTGCGGCGCCTGCGCGCGTGAGATTCGGGAAGAGTGTGGTGGAAGAAGATCGGGAACTGGGGAACTGAGGTCAGGACCGACGTTCGGGTCCATCAGCGCGGACGGGCAGGAAGATGGTCGAAATTCGACCCTGACCTCAGTTCCCTCGGCGGCGTCCATTGCCACCCAGGGGAGAACGTTCACCAACCGGTCGCCGCAAAATCCGTGCCTGTTCAAAGTTGCCGGAAAATCTTCTCCCGCCCGCCTCGGCGATGCGCCCGTCAGCGGACCTGACCAAGGACGGACGGGAGAAGAAAAGACCTTTGGCGTCACCGGGGTAGGATCGACTCGGGGTAAGCAACGCTTCAGGCCTCAAAGTTATTCGGTCTTAACTGAACACGGTCTCTGAGGATGACTATTGGTTTAGGGCGCACTCCCTTTATACGATTTATTCGTGGGAATTATTCCCACGTACACGTATTGATACCCCGTAAATTTACGAATATCAACGTTTTTTGTGTGAATTTTTCCCACATCATGTTACATACAATGTGAAGACCAAGCCGATTACGCGAACCACTACCGAGAACCACGCCCAAAAATGGCGACCGAACAGACACTTAGCGCACCGGCGAAGCCACTGCTCGCGGCGGTCAAACGGCTGCTGCGGCCGCTTGTGCGTTTGCTTGTGAGTCGCGGCGTTGGTCTTGCGGCCATGACCGAGCTGCTCAAAGAGGTCTACGTGGGCGTGGCCATGCAGGAGTTTCCTGCGGATAAAAAGAGCCCGTCCGACAGCCGTATCAGCGTCATGACCGGTGTCCATCGCAAGGACGTGAAACGGCTGCGCACCCTATCGGCGGAAGATCTCGCCGCGCCGCGGACGGTAAGTCTTGGCGCTCAAATCGTTTCCAGGTGGCTTGGTTCGTCGGAAACCACCGATGCCAACGGCCGCCCCCTGCCCCTGCCCCGCCAGTCCGCATCCGGTCCGTCTTTCGACGCCCTGGTGGAAAGCGTATCGACCGACGTACGCCCGCGCGCCGTCCTGGACGACTGGCTGCGACTCGGAGTCGCGCGTTTGGAAGGCGACCGAGTCGTGCTCAATCAGGCGGCCTTCGTGGCGCCAAAAGGGTTTGAGGAGAAAAGCTTTTATCTGGGACGCAACGTGGGCGATCACATCGCGGCGGCGGCCCATAATCTGCTGGGCGACGGCAACGCCCTGCTGGAGCGGAGCGTCCACTACTCAAATTTGACAGAATCTTCAGTCAAATCTCTTACTGAGGCTGCTGAACGGACGGGCATGCAGGCCCTATTGGCGCTCAATCGGATGGCGCTGGATTTATCCGCCCGTGACAAAGGCGACCCCAACGCTGTGCAGCGCATCAATTTCGGCTTGTATTTCTATAACGGTACGAGCAGTTTCAAGGACTTAGGCCAGAGCGAATCCGTGGGAACGCCGTCGACAGACGCGTAGGGCACGATGACCAGGGGAACGGCCACGGCGGATCGGGGCGGCGCATCGCGGGAATTGGCGGGACGGTATCGCCGCGCGCGCGCGTCGGCGCTGCTGCTGAGCGCTTTTTTGCTGGCCGCCTGCGCGACAACGCCCCCATCCAATCAGACCGCCATGGACCCGCGCAACGGCGACGGCCTGGGCGGTACGGGCATCAGCAGCAAGCTCGCGAGCAACCCGAACGGTGACGGCCTGGGCGGTACCGGAATTGTCGGCACCATCTCCGGCTTTGGTTCGATCATCGTCAACGGCCTTGAGCTGGAGTTCGATCGCAGCACCGCTGTCGGAACCGACGGCCGCCCTGCTGCCCTCGACGAATTGAGGATCGGCCAGGTCATCCAAGGCGTCGCACACCGCAAGGATGGTCGCATTTCCCTTGAAAGTCTGGACATCCAACACGCGGTGACCGGGCCCATTGCCGCCATCGACACCAACACCCAAGCCATGACCGTGCTGGGCCAGACTGTCCGCCTCAATCTCGCCGGCGATAAGGCGGCGCTTGAGGCTTTCCGCACGCTGCGCGTGGGCGACGTGGTCAGCGTCTCCGGTCTGCGCGACGGCACCGGTGCGATCGTTGCCACCCGCGTCGACGAACAGAATAATGACGGCCGCATGATCGTGCGCGGCGAAGCGGGTGACGTGAGCACGGGCCATGTACGCATCGGCGGGCTCGATGTGCCGCTTGCCGCTGATGCCACCGTGTCGAAGCCAACGGCCGGCGAACGTGTGTTCGTGTCAGGCCGGATGATCAACGGGGCGTTTGTGCCCGATGTCATCACCGGCGGCAAAGGCCTGCCGTTCGACGGCGGCGTAAGCGATGTCTCCCTTGAGGGATACGTCCCGGCCGCACCAGGACCGGTCAAGATTCAAGGTGCAACCATTGACGGCGCGGCGCTGCCGGCCGGCGTATCCGCGAATGATCGCATCGTCGTCACGGGCCGCATCTCAGCACCCGATCAGATCACGGCCACGGCCATCACCAAAATCCGCACGGTGGTGACCATTATGAAAGCGCACGGATCGCAGCGCCCATCGGCGGTGCGTCCGGATGCGGAGCGTCCTGAGCGCGTGGTGCCCGAGCGCCCGCCAGAACGGCCGGAAAGCGTGACGCCGGAACGGCCCGATCGTCCGGTGATCGAGCGTCCGTCCGGCATGACCGGGGTTTAACCCTCGGGTCGTAAAATGCGGCTCACCACCGATAGGTGATCACGGTGCCGCCGCCGGCTGATGGACTGTTGCGCGAGAAACCGGCAACGCCATAGAGATTGACGGTCCAAGACCGGGCGAATTTGACATTCAAATAAAGCGTGCCTTCGCGCGGGTCGTCGGCCGCCGCCAATGCCGCCTGGCGATAGTCGAACAGGACTCCGGTCGCGAGCTTATCATTGAAGTTGTACTGCACGCCCGCGGTTCCATAGACAACATCCCGCAAGTGATAGCCCTTGGGCCGTCCGTTCGCCTTGTAGCCGAGAGTCACGAAGGGCATGAAGGCACCGATCGACTGCGCCACATCGATCTGAACGGCGCCGTCGGCTTTTCCGGTTCCAAGACCGTCGGCGAAACTAGCGGAGGGAATTTTCAGGCGCGCCGTGAAGTCAATAAACAGCCCGCGATTGTAAAACCGTTCGAGAGAATAGGAGGCTGAAAGATTGACGTCGCCTGGACCCGAGGCCGAACGCGTGGTGCCGGTGGCAACGCTGCCCGAGGACCCGGCATCCAGCAGCACCGCCGGTCCCAATACGGAAATCCAGGGCACCACCAGCTTGAGAGTCCACGGACCCTTCATCGCCCGCAAGCTGGCGTAAGCGTAGATCACGTCTGTCTTGGTCGTAGCGCCGTAGTTGCCCGAGCTGTAGTCCACACCGGCCGACGTGCGGAATTGCCAGAAAGCATCGCCAAAGGAATCCTGGGCCCAGGCTTGATGCGGCATGACCGCAAAACCCAGCGCGAGTATCGCTGCGGCCGGGGCGCGTCCGGCAACGAAAAGTTTTTTCATAGGACAAACTATAGCAGCCAGAGACGACCGCCAACACCGTGTGCCGCGCCCTTCTCTATTGGCTGGGTCTATTTGGCGGGCGGCGAAGTCACCGGCGCGAGACCATCCACTTCCCGGCGCAGTTGAACGATCAGATCGAGACAATGGGAGAGGTGGCGCGCTTCGGTATCGAGAATCGCGCGGAACGCCTGTTTCTTCAAAGCCAGCGCGTCGATCCCATCGGCGGCACCTTCGATTGTCGCGGCGTCGAGCACGATGTCGATCAAACGTTCAGCGGCATGCAGCCGTCCCCAGAGATAGTCGTTCTGCCGATAGGCGAGGCTGAAGAACGCGCCGAAGTGATGAAATTGTGTCCCCTTGAGGGTCGCCGTGGCACCGCCCTTGCGCAAACTCTGGGCGTCGTCGGGACTGAGACGGTCGACGCGAATCTCGTCGAATTCGTCGAGATCACGCCAGTTGGTGATGGAAAAGGTCAACACATCCCAGACCGCGAAACCGATATAGTGTTCAAGCAACTCGCGGCGCGCCGCCGGCACGAGCGCGGGCTTTTCGCCGCCGACGAGCGACACCAGCAGCGCATCGGCGCGGGCGTTATGACCCTCCAGCGCCATATCGTCGCCCACGAGATCGAGCGCCTTGGAGATCTGATCGGAGAAATGCGTGGCCGCCGCCGCGGGTGTCGCAAGCGCGGGATCTGACGCGGCCGCGATCACATCGTGCATCACAGCCTTCACGGTCGCCGCTGCCGGCGAACCGAAGGCGGTCCGATCGGGCGTTTCCGTATCGGGGGTATGGGCGACGACGCTGTGAAAGCCGGTCATGGGTCGCAGCAGCCCGAGAAGATCGTAGAGCCCGGCCTTGATCCGATCGAGGTCCTCGGGCACCAGTCCCGCGAAAGCCGGCTCGGCGACGCGGGTGTAGAGTTCGTTGACGGCGCGAACCACGAAACGCACCCGCCGCTGGCGATAGCGGACATCGAACCGAAGCAGGAATCTCACCCACGGCGTCAACGGCGCACCGGCAACCGCGGGCCGCAGGAGATCAGCCGCGGAGGGTGCTACGCCGCACTGTTGCGCCCATTGTTGGATCACGGCGCTCACCCGCAGGGCTTCCGCCGAGTCATGGACGTAGCCGCAGATTTCCGAGACCATGGCCGATACGTCTTCCAGCACCGCCGTCAGCTTGAGTCGCAGATAGCCGTCGTAGGCGAAGCCGGTTTCGGCACGGGCGCGCTCATTGGCGAGATCACGATAACGGCCGACTTCCACCCCGGTGAGGGGACCGTCAAGTGCCTCGCCGGCAATACGCATGGCGATGGCGCGAATGTGCGCGCGGGCGCTGTCGATGACGGTCTGAAGACGACGAACCTCGGTGTTATAGGAACTGACCCATGACAAATCGTCATGGATCGGCTCGTTACGCGGGATATCGGAAAGCGCGCCTTTGAAAGTCTCGAACCAACCGGGCACACGCCCCCAGTAAGCACTCTCTGCGCCCTTGGGATGGGGGTCCACATAGAGCAAGCGGCGGTCCACGTGGCGAAAGGCCGGGCGGCCGCCGATGGCGGCGATGGCCTGAGCGAACGGTTTGTTGTTGAGCACGCTGCCGTCAATGAAGGCGGCGTCGCTGGGGTTCAGTCCGGCGACCAGGTAGGGACGGAAGTTGCGATAAAGAAAATCCACCCGGCTGCGCCAGGGCACATTGCGCTCGGCGATCAGGCGGTCGATTTCTGAAAATTGCGTGGGCGGGAATGCGCCGGGGAACGACGAGGTGGAACGCGCGGCGAATGCCAGCGCCGGCAACCCATCGCGGTCAAAGCCGCTTTCCTCGTGGCCCTTCGGCCAATGGCGGTACGAGAACTTCATGACCTGTCGATGCTCGCGATCGCGGATCATGGGCGGATCGTGGATCGGCGTATCGGTGATGTAGCCGTAGAAATCGGTGACGGTCACGAACAGATCCAGTTCCAGACCGGCCGGCACCAGGGAACTGCCGGGACCGGTCGGATCGCCCATGGCGCCGAAGCCGTCATAGAGCACTCTGGTCAGGCCATAGCCGTCGAACGGCGGTTTGAACCACCGTGACCGCAGGAACATGGACAACTTGGCGTGCAGTTCCCGGTTGTCGCCCAGATCGGCGCGGTACCGCCACAGGAACGACCAGACGAAAGGGCGCAGATACCATTTGCGCCACGGCCCGGCCTTGACGTGGGGCGGCATTAACTCGGTAACGTCGCAATACTTGAGCCAGAAATCCCGCAGCGGATCGATGTCGAGATCGTGAGCCAGGGCGCGTGCCAGGATCACGCCATTGATGCCGCCCGCCGAGGCCCCGGCGATAATATCGACCACGACCCGCAGATCGAGATTACGGCCGATCTGGCGCAAGAGATCGAAATAGACACGTTCCGTGTCGGTCTGGTCGTTGCGCTTGGCCGCCACGTCATCGTAGGTGCGGCCGCTGGTATGGGGGTTGGTGTAGGCGTGATATTCGCGCGACGCACGCACGAGTTTGAGAATTTCCTTGGTCACCCCGTGCATGTAAACGGCCAGCGATACGCCGCCGTAACACACCAGCGCGAAACGGAGTTCTTTTTCCTTCACGGCACCCCCCAGCTCTCGTATCGCGATTCCAAAGTTCGCACGATCTCGCCGCACGCGCCTATGCGAACTTCGGACTCAAAGCGACACTGGCAAATTATGGCAGGAGCCGACTCCGGTTGCATACCCCACGATCGCAGGTCATTGACCTGCGGTGCGGCAATCGGCGGCTAATCGTGAATTTCCAATCCAGGACAGCAGGCCCGCGTAACGGCCGGCTAATAGCGGTGTGGGATCACACCGTATTGCAGAATTCCAGCGTTGGTGCCCGGCGTCAGGTGGTTATCCGCCCCGGGAAACGTGGGAAAATTGTCGTGACTCGTGGAGCCGTTGGAAAGGTCGATCGCACCGTAGCCGCCGTAACCCGGACCATTGCCGAGGCCGGCGCTGTTGTTGAGACCGAAGGACAGGCCGCCACCCGACTCCGTCCCCTTGGCGCCGAGCGCCGCATCCCGGTCGGCCATGGCCAAACCCGAAGAGCCGCCCATGGCATAATTGCTCTGATTGACGATCGTAAAAGCGTGCGCGCCGTGGGAACCCAACAACGCAAGCCCCGCCACCGCAGCGGCCACCACACGCCCATATCGCGTCATCACATACCTCATAGGTAGGGCTTCACAACACCAGTGTATTAATATTACGCCCTTCAGGGCATGGCGTCAGTACCCATTCGGTAACCGAGCACGACGGCTGGGCTGCAAAAAAAGCCCCGTCAGGGCGATCGCCCGGACGGGGTTTGAGTTATGGGTTTTGGAACTAGTCAGCAGTCGTGTCGCCCGGCACTCCGGAAACGACACCGCCCTTTAATGACACGCCCCCCCACATCTTTGACCTGAGAGAACTGACAGGTTCCCGTCAAATGACCCTGTTTGTTCTGACAGGGTCCCCGGGGCACAAGAGCCCTGCGCGGGCACAAATTCAGGCGTAAATCTTGAATTCTTCGGTGGCGCGGACCAGGGCGGTGCGGATTCCCGGTTCCATGGAGGAATGACCAGCATCGGCAATGATGCGGTACTGGACCCCGGGCCAGGCGCGGGCCAGAGCGTCAGCGGCAGCAATGGGGCATACCATGTCGTACCGGCCCTGAATGATCACCGCCGGGTGATCCGCCAACACGCCGACGTTGCGCAACAGCTGACCGGGAGACAGGAACCCGCGGTTCATCATGTAATGTGCTTCGATCCGAGCCATGGCCAGGGCGCCGCTGTAATAGGCGTCACTGCGAACCGACCGCCCAGCCGCGGGGATCAGGCGCGAACAGGCGTTTTCATAGGAACACCACACCGCCGCCGCCGGCCGATGGATTGACGGATCGGGGTTGGTGAGACGCCGATAGTACGCGGACAGCAGATCGTTCCGTTCGTCGGCGGGTATGAAATTGGCGAAGGCGCGATGGGCTTCCGGAAAGAAGCGCGCCATGCCGCCCTCGCCGTTATTGCCCAGGAACCAGCGGATTTCCTCTTCCGAGAACAGGAAAACGCCGCGGAGAATAAAGCCGATGCAACGGTCGGGATGGGCTTGGCCATAGGCAAGAGCAAGGGTCGATCCCCAGCTGCCGCCGAAGACGGTCCATTTGGGAATGCGCAGATGGACACGAAGCCGTTCGATATCCGCGATCAGGTGATCGGTCGAATTGTCGGTAAGTTCCGCTTCCGGCGCGGAACGTCCGGCTCCACGCTGATCGAACAGCACGATGCGATAGTGCCGGGGATCGAAAAAGCGTCGATAGGCGGGCGCCGTCCCCGCGCCGGGTCCGCCATGAAAGAAGACGATGGGCACACCGGCCGGATTGCCACTCTGCTCCCAATACACCCGATGGGGCGCACCAACGTCGAGCATGCCCGTGGCATAGGGGTCCACCGGCTGAAACAGGGGCTGTTCATCGCCCAGGGCACCGTTTGGGACGAGGCCGACGTTTTCGAGGGCGGCTATGGCTGGAACTCCCGGTTGTCCGGTCTCGAGACTTGCATTTTCGGCACCACGACAGGTTCGCTATTCTAAAACAAATGGTGTCGGGAAGAAGCAGACGAACGTTTCACAGGATTATTCACGCTAAGGCCTTTGGTGGGGTGATCCCGAAACCGATTGTCAGGGGCATATTTCGGCAGAATCGGGCTCGGAAGCAAGCCGAGAGCCGTGGAAAACACCCCTATAAATCAAGTCCTCGCCTCCTGGGCCGGCCGCAAACCACCCACAGGAGCGGTATTTTTTAGGGCCGAATGCGAAATCGCTTGAAGCCGCCCGGCGGTCAAGGGCACCTTCGCGCGCTTTCGGCTTGGTCCGTTTTCAACTCGGCCGATGCGATCCGACCCGGATGCGGAGGCGTCGGTAATGAAAGGCCCGCAATGGCGGTTTTGTTTCTCGTGGTCTTTGTGGACCTCATCGGCTTTGGGCTCCTGCTTCCCCTGCTGCCGTTCTATGTCCAACGGGCCGGGGCTGGGCCGGAACTGATCACCCTGGTCCTGGG
>SCTM01000305.1 GCA_004297485.1 Rhodospirillaceae bacterium | reverse complement strand
ATCAAGGCCGCGGGCGGCGAGGCCATTGCCTGCACCGCCAATATCGCCACCGAGGCTGGTTCGAACCAGGCTGTCGAAGCAAGCCTGAGGGCGTTTGGCCGTATCGATGGGATTGCTCACAATGCCAGCACGTCTCCCGACCTAACGACCGCCGACAAACTGTCCAGCCACAATCTCGACCTCGTGATGCGCGTCAATCCCTTTGCCGGCTTATGGATGACGCGCGCCGCCTGGCCACACATGGTCAAGCAACAATACGGGAGGATCGTCTATATGACATCGGGCGGCATCTACGGTGCTTTGGGCAACACGGATTATGCCGCGGCCAAGTCGGCTTATATCGGCATGATGCGCTGCCTCGCTCTTGAGGGCGTGAATCACGGCATCATGGTTAATGCTATCTCGCCGTCCGCGCGCACACGGATGACAGAACGCTTTCACCCGTCGGCTTATGCGGAATGGTTCTTCAAGACGATGCCGCCCGAGAAAGTGTCGGCCGGGGTCGCTTATATGTTGAGCGACGAGTGCAAGATTAACGGCGAGATATTTTCCATGGGCGGCGGCCGCATTGCCCGCATCGCGATTGCGGAGAGCGAGGGAGTCATGGGGTCTGGCTCTTCGATTGAGGACGTGCGCGACGCGATGCCGCGCGTGATGGCCGACACCAACTTCTTCTATCCAAAGGATCTGGGCGAGCGCTCCAGAAAGGTCGCCGATCTGTTCGGCTTTCAAGGCGGCCTCAAGGCCAACGCTTACGCCGTCAAACCGATCAAGTAAGCATTGCCGCGCCAGAACGGCGTTACTCGGCGGCCTTATCAGGCGCGTAGCCGAGCAGCGACTTGATTTCCAGGTACTCGTGGAAGCCGAATTCGCCCCACTCGCGCCCGTTGCCGCTTTTCTTGTAGCCGCCGAACGCCGCATGGAAATCAAAGCCGTCGTTGATACCCACCCATCCCGCCCGGATCTGGCGGGCGACCGCGCGGGCTTTGTCGAGATCGGCGCCAGCGACATTGCCGGCGAGGCCGAATTCGGAATCGTTGGCGATCGCAACCGCCTGCTCCACATTGTCATAGCCCAGGATCGCGAGCACCGGCCCGAAGATTTCCTCGCGGGCAATGGTCATGTCGTTGGTAACATTGGCGAAGACGGTGGGCTTTACGTAGAAGCCCTTTTCCAATCCATCCGGACGCCCCAGACCGCCGGCGACCAGCGTGGCGCCCCCATCGATGCCCTTTTTGATGTATCCCTGGATCGACTCGAACTGAGCCTTCGAGACCACGGGACCCATCGCGGAATTGCCCTTGGGGTTGCCCACGGTCACCTGCGCCGCGGCCTCTCGGGCGACAGCAATGACTTCCTTCATGCGGGCCTTCGGCACGAGCATGCGCGAGGTCGCGCTGCAGGTCTGACCCGAATTGACCATCATGCCGGTGACCCCCTTGGCGACATTGCCGGCGAGGGCCGTATCGTCGAGCACGATGTTCGCGCTCTTGCCGCCCAACTCCTGGCATACGCGCTTGACGGTCGGCGCGGCAGCCTTCGCGATCTCAACACCGGCTGGCTCCGAACCGGTGAAGGAGATCATGTCAATATCGGAGTGGCAGGACATCGCCGCGCCCACGACCGAGCCTTTGCCCTGGATCATATTGAACACACCGGCGGGAACGCTGGCGGCGTCGAGGATCTCGGTAAAAATCTGCGCCGAGAAATGTGACTCTTGCGACGCCTTGAGCACCATGGTGCAGCCGGTCGCCAACGCCGGGAAAACCTTCACGGCAATCTGATTTATCGGCCAGTTCCACGGCGTAATGAGGCCACAGACACCGATCGGCTCTTTCACGATCAGCGTTGCGCCGCGCTGTTCCTCGAACTTGAACTTCTTCAACACATCGATGGCCGTCGTCAGGTGGCCGTGCCCGAGCCCAACATGAAAGCCGTTGGCCAACGAGGCCGGCGCGCCCATCTCGTCGGTGATCGCCGCACCGAGGTCGCCCATACGCTTCTCGTATTCTGCCAGGATGCGCTGGAGAACTTCGAGCCGATGCTCGCGTGTGGTCTGCGACCACGTGGCGAAGGCCTTCCGGGCGGCCTTGACCGCCCTGTCCACATCGGCCGGTGAACCGAGCGCGATCTTGCCGGAAACCTGCTCGGTCGCCGGGTCCACCGTATTCACGGTCTTCAGCTCGATCGGATCGACCCATTTACCATCGATGTAGAATTTGAGGTATTCGCGCATCACTCGGTCATCCCTATCTTGCAGCGCCTTACGGGCGACTAGTCGCGACTTAGTGGCAGCTTATAACCGTGCCACCCTATCTCAAGCGTAGCGCGGTCGTGAGCCATGTGAACCGACAGGTTATTGCGTGCCTTCGGCGTACCAGGTCCTGAACTCGTCGTAACTCGGCATTTCCTCTGAATTCACCTTCGGATCGATCGGTACATGAATGACGCCCACCTTGCCGCTGGCATAGGCGCGCGCAATGGCCGGCCCGATTTCTTCTTCGCGATCGACATACTCGCCGTAGCAGCCGAAACCCTCGGCGATCTTGTCGAACCGCACATCCTTGCTCCAGTGTACCCCGGTTTCCAGCGAGCCCTGACCGAAGGTGCGCTTATAGACACCCACCTCGAGGCCCCATTGGTTGTCGACCCCTACGACACAAACCAGCGGCAGCTTCAGGCGCGCGGCGGTTTCCAGTTCCGCGATATGGAACATGAACGAGGAATCGCTGGTGAGCAGCATGACGGGCCGCTTCCGGCCGTCGGCAACCGATGCGCCGATGGCGTAGGGCAGACCCGTGCCGATGTGACCAAAATTCTGATTCCAGATGACGTCATTCGGCTTGCACTGCGAATAGGTCCATTGAAAGACGACGGTCGCACCGCCGTCACGGGCCAGAATGCCGTTCTTCGGGAATGCCTTGGTCGCCTCGACCACATAGCGCGCCGTATGCATGGGCTTCTTGCCCGAGGGCGCGGTTTTCGCCAGGTCCGAAAGTCGCGCCGCGTCCTCCTTGATCCAGCGATCGAGATCAGCCGAAGGCTTGCCCGGCATGTCCTTGAGTGCCGCGACGAGCTGCGGAACGACCGCGCGAAGGTCACCGACCAGCGGCACGTCGATCTGGCGGTTGACGCCGATCGCCTGCGGGTTCTGCTCGACATAGACCCATTTGCGGTTTGGCGCATTGGCAACCCAATGGCGTGTCTGGCCATAGTGGACCGGTTCGCCGAGTTCGGTGCCAAGAGCGATACAAAGGTCGGACTTCACGACTGCCTCGATCGCCGACGGCGAAAAGCCATAAGGGAAGGTCCGATCCTCAACACCCTTGATGAACGAGGTGCCGCCGGACGTCTGGATGATCGGGCATCCCAAAAGCTTCGCGAGTTCGCCGACGGGCTGCTGCGAGCGCGAAGTATGTACGCCGTGACCCACCAGCAGGATGGGGTTCTTCGCCGCACGGGCCAGCTTCACCGCCTTTGCGATTTCCTCACCGCCAGCGCTCTGGTTGGTAAGACGATAGGCTGAGGGCGCACGCACCGCAGGCACGTCGATCTCTTCCTGAATCACATGCGACGGATACTCGATGTAAGCCGGTCCGGGCGTGCCGGACATCGCCTGGCGGATCGCCTCGCGAATGATTTCATCCGTCTGATTCGCATACTCGATCGAGCTGCTGAACTTTACCGAAGGCGTAATCATCCCTTCTTGCGTGACGAACTGGATGCGGCCGCGCCGTACTCGCCGTTCGGTGATGCGCGCCCGCTGGCCGCCAAGAAAGATAACCGGCGAGTTCTCTACCTTGGCGCACTGAATGGCCGGCATCAGATTGGCGAGACCCGGCCCGAGCGTGCCGAATGCAACGGCGGGCTTGCCCGTCATGCGCGACACCGCTTCAGCCATGAAACCTGCGCTCGCCTCGTGGTGCGGGGCGACCACCGTCCAACCGCGCTTCTCCGCCGTCAGGCACAAATGTACGAAGTTCGGGTCCGGAATACCAAACAGCGTGTTGATGCCCTCGGCCTCAAACAGGTCCAGGATCCGCTCATAAACTTTCACGGCCATGCTCACATCTCCCAATTTCTCGCGCGGCGGTTTGTGGCCGTCCCTCAAGGGATTCTGCCAACTTCGCAACATGCGACGATCGAGTCTGATCGCCTCGAATACTTCATCGCGTGCTGCTGACCACTCCTCCCGCCGAGTGATCCGGGATAAATGCTAGTTTATCCCGTCGGCATTTGATAGGCCGGACACGGCCGTCAGATGTGGTGTCGTCTGTTTAGACAGGCCGGCGCTCTGAATAAGCCGTGCCCCGGTTGAGTCATACTCCGGCAACCCCACTGTTTCGCTATGTGACATAGACATATCCGGCTCCGATTCCGGAACCAGCGCACGAGAAATACTGGGGGCGCGTATTGACGATTTGTCCCGGTGACGTTTTCCGGTAATTCCAGAACATGCGACTGTGACGCACAAACAGATCGGGGACGAGGCGCTGCTGGCATCGGGGCAACCAGTGGCTTTTCAAACTAATCTCCAGATGCGCGACAAATCGCTCGCCAGTGGATGTCGGTCTATCTGCCGATGCCGCAGTACATCGCGAGTTATAAACAGCAGGGCTTTGGAGATGACGACATCGTTATCCACAGCGACCGTCTGCGCAATGCCCTCATCACCTGGGGTGAAGTTGGCGGTGTGGTGTAGAGAGTGAAATCTCACCCCAATGCCGGTGCTAGTCACTTTTGTGTGAAAGCGATACGTGGATCGCCTGGCGGTAACACGACGGAGTTCTCGGGAGTTGGTGTCAACTCGCGCGTCGCCGCACTGCTTTAGCTTCCTTTGCGGCCTGCAATCCTGGTTCCACGGCGCTTTGCGACGTAATCCACCCTATGGACAGGTGATCGAAACGAGTTTTTGGATACGTCAAACACGCACGAGAAAATCTGAGGTGCGGCGGACGAGTACGGACCTCGGTGGCGTGGCGGAGGGGGAGTCCGCGCCGTTGCCCTGAAAATGTCTACGATCCAATCGCTTAGTTCTGTGCCCGAAATTCCTACCCTACACTGTACCCCACCGCGTGTGACGGATTGGCACGATCAGTTTCGCACAATGGCGGATAAGAAATTCCGAGTAGTCTTCCTCTACATAACATCCGCTCCACCGCGAACTGGTGAAGCTGGGGTACGGTAGCGTCAATCGCACATCACTTCAAGGCCAGCTCGCTGGCCGGCGTTTGCCAGCGCCTTGTCCAGCGTCGCGAGTGTCGCCGATCGACGAAGCGCAAGTTCAAGATAAGTGGCGTCGTAGACTGAGACGTCAAACTTCACGGACAGCACACGGGTCTGACCCCAGGCGTGCAACTCTGTCTCCTGATCAATCATGACCTGGAGGCGTTCCAGGTGTTCGAGTGACCGTTTGGCGTACCTCTCGTCGCAACGCTTGCGACGAACCGACGCCCAAAGCACATTCGCGATTTCCAGCTTCCAAAGAGATGGGGCGTAGGCGCCCTCAGCCACGACCCGTCGGAGAACCTCGTCAGCAACCGGGGCCTTCTCGTCTTCAAAGACCCAGGCGAGCGCCACCGACGCGTCGACAATCAAAGTCACCGGCGGCCTTCATTAATCAGGTTCCTGATGGAGAGGCCACCCAACGAACGGCCCTTGCGGCCCCTCAGAAGGTCCTGTGCGGCTTTTTGGGCACCTGTCCGGGCATGGGCTAGGGGCCGGCGGATCAGGAGATCACCGTCCTTGGCCTCGATTTCAACTTCCTCGCCTTCGCTTAGTCCGGAGGTTTCAGCGATTTCAAAGGGCACCCGAATAGCCAGGTTTTTCCCCCATTTTCCGACAGTTACACGCGACATGGTGTCACCTCAATTTACGGGATATCCTGGCATATCCCGCGCGTGTTGACAAGACCAAGGAGCTAACGCTCACACTTGAGTGTCACAAAGAAAAGGGAGACCACAACCATATATATAGAGGGCGATCCAGACCAATCACTGAGTACTCGCTTCGGCGTTTCCGTTTTGCATCGATGATCTGTCGGCAAAGACATCAGATGCATAGGTACCTTCCCTCGCTAGGAATCGTTCGAACATCAGCAACGCCCATAGCGCCGCAGCGTGATCGTGCCGCCCCTCAAGATGGTCTTCAAGTAACTTCTGTAAGGCAGCTGGATTGAAGATACCTGACTCGAGCATATGGGGTGCAACGAGCGCGGCGGATATCGCCGGCCGCAGCGGCCCTCGCAGCCATGCGGCGACCGGCATTGAGAAACCTTGCTTTGGTCGATAGAGCAACTCATGGGGAACTAGCGGTTCCAGTGCTTTCTTGAGGACGGCCTTGTAGATGCTGCCATCGAGTTTGAGTGTGGTCGGTAGGTTCGCGGCCCAGGCAAACAGCTCGTGATCCAGAAATGGGCTGCGAACCTCGAGACTATGGGCCATGCTCGCACGGTCGACCTTCACCAGCATGCGTCCGGCAAGCCAGGTCTTCATGTCGGCATATTGCGCCTGTAGCAGCGGATCGTCTGCCGGCGCTTGCTTCATAAGGTCCGTCAAGACGTCCCGTGGGCGATACGCCTGCAACTCGGATCTGAAGCCGGGCGTGATGAGACTATCCCACAGACGTTCACCAATGACCGCGACATTGTTGAAATATGCGTCCACGGCGTTCGACGCCAACTCTCGCAAGGTCGACTTGGCACGGAGTGCACGCGGTGCCCAGGCGAGTTGCGGATACAGCCACGCAAGTGTCCCAAATAATGGACCACGCAGGGTAGGCGGTACGATATTGCGCACACGATCTTCGCGAACATGCCACAGATAACGACGATAACCGGCAAAGGCTTCGTCGGCCCCATCGCCTGACAAGGCCACGGTGACCCGTTCGCGAGCAACGGCGCATACGCGATAGGTCGGGAGCGCCGAACTGTCGGCAAAGGGCTCGTCGTAGGTTACTGCAATCCGATCGAGAAGTGTCGCGTCTGCCGTAAGAGATTCTGCCGCGACAACCCGCTCCACATGATCTGTGCGATAGCGTTCCGAAATGATCCGCGCGTAAGCGCGCTCGTCGTGGCTACCCTCACCAAAACCGATGGTGCAAGTCTTCACCGGTTGATCGACGAGACTCGCCATATGAGCGACGACACCGCTGGAATCGACGCCGCCTGATAAAAATGCTCCCAGAGGGACCTCTGATATGAGCCGGTGGCGAACTGCCGCACGTAGACGTTCCGAGGTTTCCGCCGCGGCCGCAGCGGGTGTGATCTTTGGCTTCGGGCGTTCAAAACTCATATCCCAGAATGAAGAGACGACCGGCTTGGCGCCACGCCGCCAAATCAAAGTATGCCCCGGCGGCAGCTTGAAGACATCGCGATAGATTGTTTTGGGATCCGGTACGTAGCCATAACCGAAGTAGTCGGCCACAGCTTCCGGCGATATGCGGCGTGGAAGCCACGGACACTGGCCCAGGGCTTTCAGCTCGGAGGCGAAGACGAGCGGCCCTCCATCGGGCATAGCATAGTAAAGCGGCTTCTTTCCCATGTGATCTCGGGCGAGCAGCAGCGTTTGGCGTCGCTCATCCCACAGGGCGAAAGCGAACATGCCGCTAAGGCGGGCCACGCCGGCGACCCCCCACGCGGTCCATGCGTGGAGGATAACCTCTGTATCGCTGCGGGTCCGAAAGACGTGACCAAGCCCGGAAAGCTCGATCACCAGATCCCGAAAGTTATAGATCTCACCGTTGAAGACAACCGTCACTCCGCCGTCCGCGGTTTGCATAGGTTGGACACCACCTTCGAGATCGATAATCGCTAGACGCCGGTGGCCGAAACCGATTCCCGGCGCGACGTGAAACCCTTCGCCATCAGGCCCGCGATGCGCAATCGCATCGGCCATTCTTTGCAGCAGCTGGCGGTCAATAGGACTTTGACCTTGGCCATCATAAATGCCGACGATTCCACACATAGGTCAGCCCGCGTCGGCGCGCGTGTTTTGTGCAAGAACGGTGGTGAGATCGAGCCGGCTTGCCGCGTCGATAAGTATGGACTTGGCGGCCGTACCGAATAGAGCCTGCAATTCTGTGGACATGGCAATGAAGGCGCCGGGCGCTGGGCTCCCCATGATGCGGGTTCGAGCAGCGCATAATCGCGCGACCAGTCGATTACCAGTCACGCAATCGCCGCTCACATACCACATGAGCACAAGTCGCTCTCGGGTTCCGGAATGCACCAGCGCCAAGGCGGCGTGCACCGGCTTTCCATCGATGGTGACCTGAGCGTCACTGCGCGATAATTCTTCCCAATTTTTGTCGTCGGAGGACGTATTCCCAGCAGCGGCAGCGTGATGATCGCCATATTGCGCGCGATAGGCCACAATCGCGAGGTCGACGTGGTGATCAGAATTCACAGCATATGAGGCCTGATCGTGGCCATCACCTGGAACAGTGCCGGGAATCCATGGCGCGGTATCGACCGCCATCGTTCTTGGCCAGTCGCCTAAGCTCGTCGGAAGGGCGATCGTCATAGGAACGTTTTTCTCTGTTCCCGCTGTCATGTAGGCCATGCCCACGGCCACAGCCGCGACTGCCAGCGTCAATCCAGCCGTGATCAAGCGGTCGCGCCAGGCGTGGTCCGGTCTGCCGCCAGTTACCACGGGCTGGGCCGCTGCCACGGCCGGCTCCCCAACGCGCATGCCCAGCCACATCATCACCAACATGATCACAGCAAAGAATCCCCAACCATAGAGAAGGTGATCATCAGCGATGCCGATGCGGCGGTGACTCCATTCGGTGATAGCGACGATAAGGTAGATCCGTACAGCGTTGGACAAAATCGAGACGACGATAGCGACAACGACGCAGAGGATGCGGGTCAACGTGCGACGGTATGTGAGCTTGCCGTAAAGCAGCGAAAGTGCGAGAGAGGCCAGTACAAAGTTCAGACCTGCGCAACCCGGCTCCACCACGAAATTACCGTGAGGTATCTGTATCAGTGTGCTTTCCGCAAATACCGGAATGTTGCTGAGCTGAAGTAACTTCACCGCGCCGTCGTGGGCGAATGACTGAAGCGGCGAGAGCAGAAACTCCCCGGTTGGTACCATGAGGAAGAGGTACAAAAGGGGAAAGCTGAGGGCGGCGTAGATACGCAATCCCAATACCGCCATGAATAGCCCTTGGATCATGCCAACCAAGGCGAATTGACGGGCTTCGCTGATGCCGACGAGCTCCGCCGCTAACCAAAGAAATGCGAAGACGCCCGTCAGCAGAACGCCCCATAGGCTGGGCTTCGGTATGGCGGAGGCAAATTGCGCCTGGTCGATCCTGGCGACATATAATGCAATCGGAACAATGAGATAGCCGTAGTTGTACGCCGACGTGCTGGCCCACAGATGAAGCGCACTTGCCGCCGTCGACCAGAACAGCCCGAGCAAGACCGCAATGCCCAGAACAATGACGAATAGGCTTTCACGCCAGATTCTCGATGCCTGGGGTATCGCCAATGGCGTTCCGATTGACAAGACGTCACCTCACGTGGAGAAACTCAACAAGGGCTTGATGGGGTCATGTCACCAATTCTCGGCGCTCAGGCCACGGCTCCTCTCGAACGCACGATATCCCGATCAATTCAAACCATAACCGATTCACGGCGGTCAATGCCCGATCTTTTATTCCTGTCACACCGGATTCCATTTCCTCCAGACAAAGGCGACAAGATCCGCGCCTTCAGAATTCTCGAGCACCTTGCGGCACGATATCGCATTCACCTCGGATGTTTCGTCGACGACGCCGACGATTGGGCACATCAGGACATCCTGAAAAAGATGTGCGCCGAGGTGGCATGTTTCGGGCTGCCTGCGACCACCGCGCGGTTGCGCGGATTACGCGGTCTCGTGACCGGCGCCCCCCTGTCCTTGGCGACGTTCGCCCACTCTGGCATGGCGGCGTGGGTACGTCGGACTATGGCTTCGGTAGCGCCGGAGGTGGTGTTCGCGTTTTCGTCGGCGGTGGGGCAGTACATAATCGACGCCAATGTAGGCTCGGCGCGGATCATCATGGACTTTGTCGACGTGGACTCAGACAAGTGGCGTCAATATGCTGAGAGTGCGGCCCCGCCCATGAGCTGGATCTATGCCCGCGAGGCGCGGCGTCTGCTGGCCTTCGATCGACGGATGGCAGCGAAGGCAGACGGTGCAGTGTTCGTCTCCGAAGCGGAAGCCGCACTGTTCCGTAGCCTCGCCCCCGAAGTGGCGGCCAAGACGCACGCGGTCGCCAACGGTATTGACGGCGTGTATTTCTCGCCGGATCACAAATTCCCGTCGCCCTTTACGGGAACAGGCCCGCATCTCGTTTTTACGGGAACAATGGACTATCGCCCGAATATCGACGCCGTGATGTGGTTTGTGACCGACATTTTCCCCCTCGTCCTGCGCCTAACGCCGAATGCCACATTCACCATTGTCGGCGCGAAGCCCACACAAGATGTTTTAAATCTGGCGAAAATCCCCTCGGTCTTTGTTACAGGGCGTGTCAACGACGTCCGTCCATTCCTTCGTTATGCTGATGTCGTCGTGGCGCCTCTCCGCATGGCCCGCGGCATACAGAACAAAGTGCTGGAAGGCATGGCCATGGCACGGCCGGTGGTGGTGACGCCTCAGGGGCTGGAGGGAATTGATGCCCGCCATGGCGTCGAACTGCTCGTGGCCGCGACGGCAGACGATTTTGCGGCGGCGGTTCATGCCGCCGCACAGCCCGATGCAGGTCGACTAGGTGCCGCAGCGCGCGACCTCATGCTCAACGCTTACGCCTGGTCCAGTCAACTCGCTGTCTTGGACCGGTTGCTCCAGAGCTAGACGACGGTCAATTCTAAAGTGGTGTGGCAACACCCGGCCGAATAACACGCGTCAGATGGTTCAAGCCTAGTATCCGCAGGCTTTGGATGTGACGCTTGCTTCGCGCTTCCCCAGTTGTCTGGGTAGCGGAACAAATCGCTCTAACAGTGGGGCCCCGAAGTGGGAACGTCAACAATATGACTGCTGTATTTACGCTGCAGCCTTTTTGCGCCGCAAGCCGCCGAGGCCGAACAGGCCCACGCCGAGAAGTGCAAGGCCGCCTGGCACTGGCACGGTCTGGACCTGACCCCAGAGGGCGTCGTTGGCGCAGTCCGCGGAGGCCGCCAACACGTCGAAGTTATTGAAGATCGACCAGTTGGTAACATTCGTCACAGTAGCCGTCAAAGTATAGTACCCCGCCGTTAAGCCGGCAGAGATCACGACATTCACATCCCCAATCTTCGTTTCGTTGCCATAGGGATTGAGCAAGGTCGCAGGCGCAACCGCCGTACCGTTATAGCCTGCCGCCGGCCCGGTGCAGGTATTGTTCGTTCCGGCGCAAGGTTGGATCAATCCGCCAATGCCATAGCCAGACTCGTTCGCCCACACCTGATCCGACGTCAGGTAATTCGAAGGGCCGGTCAAGGCGTAAAGGCCCGCTTGTGTACCATTGCCATGCGGATCGATCATCCCCGGCACCGAGCCGTCACGGGTCAGGCTGCTACCGAGCGCAATCGCGTAATTCCAAGTATTCGGCACCGTAGGGCTCGTCGTATCGATGAAGATGTCCGCGTATTTTGCGCCCGAGCCATCGACATTGTTGTAGGCAGTCTGCTCGGAGAATGAAATGCTGGCGGCAGTACGCGTGATCGTCAGCGATTTAATATCGAAGTTATTGTCACCGACGATGTCGCCGAAATTCGCCGTCTGGCCAATCGCCCAGGCCGGACCGTTAGTGATGGTTTGCGCATAGGTGCCGCCGCCCGTCGTGTTGTGGGGGCCATACCAGGTCGCAAGAGTCGGTGTGCCGCTGCCCTCGCCCGTGTTCACAAGGCCGGAGGCAACGTGGTCCTGCAGGGTGATGGGGGCTGCGAATGCCGGACCGGAGAGAAGGGCTGCGACGGCAATGGCTGCCAGCGATACACGGGAAAGCATCATGATACCCAACTCCACAGGAGAGCTATTTTCGATTTTCGAATATATAAAGCAAACTCCGTGCCAAAATAGATATCCTAATTAATTCATATAGTTATAGTCGACGAAGCGTGACGGCATCCTAAAAGTTGTAAACAAATCTGACGCCGTCAATTGTCGCTCTGCGGATGAGATGTATTTAATTGTTATTTATCAATAAGTTATATATGTAAAATTTTTCGACACCGGCTTCGGCGGAGAGGCGGGGCACTCGTTGGGGGGAGTTCCGGGCCTCTAGAGCGTGTTGCATTTAGGTGGGCACATAGCCGGCCTGTCTGAAGTAGTTTGAGCACTCATCTGGTGTGATGGCGTCGAGAGCGGCCGCCAGGG